>JAYVYD010000137.1:0-22150 GCA_043784605.1 Myxococcales bacterium
GAGCACGCGAGCATGCCGCCGAGCACGACAGCGGGGGGCCCCAAATCGAGCCACGAGATCACCGTGACAAGCGACTCTCCAGAGGACACCTGAGGGCCGGGGGTCCAACAAATTTGGCCCAGTCGCGTGAACCCCTTTATCGCCAAGGGTGCGTGGCTCGTCTGAACCGAGCGCGCTCTTCTGGAGGAAGCGATGAGCACGATGGACGATCAGGTCGACGCGCGTACGACGAAACGAACCCCGTTCGGGGCGCTCGTGGAGGTCGTGGGTGAGACCATCGAGAGCGATCCGTTCGAGGCGCAGGCCGTCGACGTGTCCGAAGAGGGCATGAAGATGCGTACGGCGTACCTGCCCGACGTCGGCCAGGCGCTCGTGTGCCGCTTCGACTCCGGCAAGGAGAGCGTCACCGCGCAGGGCGAGGTCGTGTGGCAGCGCGCCGAAGCGCACGGCGGCGAGTTCGGACTCAAGTTCACGGATCTCGACGACGCTAGCGAGAAGGCGCTCGGCAAGATCATCACGCCGGCCGCCGCGATGCCGAAGGGACGCGTGCGTTTGCACATCGAGGGCCTCGCGACGCCGATGCGCGCGAACGTGAAGGGCTCGAACAAACGAGAGCTCACGGTGGGCAGCGAGTTCGGGTTCTTGCAGATCGGCAAGCAGCTCGAGCTCGAGGACGCCGAGACGGGCAACAAGCGGCCCGCGACGATCGATCGCGTGGAGGTCGAGATCGACCCGGCTTCGCAGGTGCCGCGTCTCGTGGTCGCACTGAAGTACGACGACGAGCCTGAAGACGAGAGCGCTCTCCCGCTCGGCGATGAGCCGAAGGTCGTGATCGCGAGTGACGCCGAGCCGAAGGGCGAGAGCCAGACGGACATCGTGGCCGCAAGCATGAAGGGTACGTTCGCGCGCAACGCGGCGAAGGTCACGCCCGCCGTCGTGGGCTTCTTGAAGACGATGCAAGCGCGTGCGACCGAAGAGCTCGCCAAGCGTCGCGGCGGCGCAGACGAAGAGCACAAGCAAAAGCGCATGACCTCTCCGCCTCCGGGCGGCGGGCTCCACACGAGCGGCCGCAAGGTCGTACGTGGCGCCGAAGAGCCCGCGCCCGTCGTGCGGAAGTTCAAGATCGACAAGCGTCGCGCCGCGCTCGGTGGAGCCGCGGGCCTCGCGCTCGTGCTCGTCGTGCTCGCGCTGCGCAAGCCCTCGACGCCGCCGGCGCCCGTCGCCACCGCCGAGCTCGCGCCCGCAGTCACGGTGCCGCAGCCGTTGCCGGTGGACCCGATGCTCACCATCGCGGCGCCGCTCGCCGCCATACCCACCGTCGTGATGCCGATGACCGAGATCAATCCGACGCCGAGCCACGCGGGCGATAAACCTTCGAAGGTTCCGCCGTTCACGAACGGCAACGTCACCCATGGCAACATCCTGCGCCTCAAGATGGACGGCAACATCGAGCACATCAACGGCGCGCCGCAGCCGACGGGCTTCTCCGTCAGCATCCCGGGTCACAAGTCGCTCGAGCCCGCGGGGCCGCTGGCTTCGCGCGACGGACGCATCGCGAGCATTCGCGTGAGCAACGATCCCGGCGGGGCGATGCTCGACGTCGCGTTCAAGGACGGCGTGCCGGGCTACTTGGTTCGCGCCAAGGGCGACACGCTCGAGATCGTCCTCGCGCCGATCGCGATAGCGTCACACGATCCGGCGACGCCGCCGAAACACATCCAACCGGCCACTGCGAAGAAGCCGCCCGTGAAGCCGCCGCACAACAAGCACTGACCTGACCGCTAGCGTTTGCCTCGACCTTTGCGGGTCGAGACGCTGAGCACGGACTGACTCGTCGCGACGAGATCCCAGCCGTCGCGCTCTCCGGCGGCGATCCGCTGCGCGCCGACGTAGGCGATCATCGCGGCGTTGTCCGTACAGCTCGCGAGATCGGGGACGTGCGCGCGCAGCCCACGTTTGCTGGCCTCTAAGAGCACGCGCTCGCGAAGCTCTCGGTTGGCCGCGACGCCGCCGCCGATGACGACGTGCTCGACGCTCTCCCGCTCTGCCGCGGCGATCAGCTTCTTGGTGAGCACACCCGTGACCGTCCGCTGGAAGCTCGCGCAGAGATCCGCAGTGTCGCCGGGCGATAGCGGACCGCGTGTTCGAACCAACTCGGCGACCTGGGTCTTGAGGCCGGAGAAGCTCATCTCGAGCGAGCCGTCGTTGGCCATCGGCGCGGTGAGCTCGAAGGCATCCGCGCGCCCGCTCGCGGCCTTGCGATCGATGCCGGGCCCGCCCGGATACCCGAGCCCGAGGAGCTTGCCGACTTTGTCGAAGGCCTCACCTGCGGCGTCGTCGCGCGTGGCGCCGAGTTCGCGCACTGCCTCTGCGCGTGGACCGTCGACGCGATAGAGCGCGGTGTGTCCGCCCGACGCGAGCAGCGCCACGAAGGGGAACGACGGCGGCTCTCTCACGACCTCGCCGCGACGCAGGAAGATCGCCAACAGGTGCCCCATCAAGTGATCGACGCCGACGAGCGGCTTTCCGGCGGCCCATGCGATCCCCTTGGCGACCTGCGCGCCGACCAGCAACGCGCCCACGAGCCCGGGGCGATGGGTCACCGCGACGCCATCGATCTGCGCGAGCGTAACCTTCGCGCGGGCCAGCGCCTCCCGCACGACCGGCACCACGTTCTTCGCGTGATCGCGCGCCGCCAGCTCGGGCACGACGCCTCCGTACTCCGCGTGGAGGCGGACCTGGCTGTGGACGACGTCCGAAAGCACGACACCGTCGTCACGGACGACCGCCGCGCCCGTCTCGTCGCAAGACGACTCGAGGCCCAGGATGAGCACGCGCGAAACCTAGCACGCGCCCGCGCACACTCTACTGATTGAAGCCGCACGCCTTCGACGCCGACACCCAAGTCTTCGCGGTGTCCGTGCACGAACAGACGCTCGGATCCGGATTGCTGAACTTGCCGGTCTGGACATTGTTCTGACTGCAGACGCCGCCGACCTTTCGCGCTCCGCAACGGATGTGCGGCTAAGCTCGCACGTCATGGACCTCTGCGAGCTGCTCGCCACGACAAAACGCGTCGCCGTACTCGGGATCAAGATGGAGCCGGCTCAGCCGGCGTTCTACGTTCCTAAGTACCTGCAAGATGCAGGTTTCACGATCGTCCCCGTCCCCGTGTACTACCCCGAGGCCACCGAGATCCTTGGCGAAAGCGTGGTTCGTAAGCTTGCTGACATTCCGGGGCCTATCGACCTCGTCGTCGTGTTTCGCCGCCCCAGCGACCTAGAGGCGCACGAGGCCGATATCGTCAGCAAGGCACCTCGCGGAGTTTGGTTCCAGCTGGGCATCCGTCATGACGCACTCGCCGAGCGACTGCGCGCGCGTGGGATCGTCGTCGTACAGGACGCGTGCATCATGGTGGAGCATCGCAAGTGCCAGTGATCAGAACGTGCACGTGCCCCGCGTGCGCGTGAGCTCGAACACGCCGAATACGTTCTCGGCCGTGGACCCCGCGTCGATCGCCCCGCCCGGTGCACCTCGGAGAGTGCGCACCTCGACGTCTCCGCCTTGCATCAGCGAGACGATGACCGTGACGTCTCCTCCCGCGGCCGACGCGACGTACAAGAGGTTGCGTGCGCGGCCGTCCCCGAACGCGAGCGTCGAGATCGGATCGTGGAACGCCTGGGGAATGGGGCGAAGCGCCGTCCCGTTGAAGCGATGGTCCGACGACGTGATGACGCCCGGCGACTGCTCGAGGCGATCGGTGTTGAGCGTGAGGCAGAGGCGCGTGCCTTGGTCCACGCCGGCGCGCACGAAATCCGACGCGACGACCGTGCCTTCGTAATGATCGTCATGCGTGTCGAAGCTCGACACGTCCTTGCACGCCGAGAGCGCGAACGCCGCGGCGAGCGCGAGACGTCTCACGGGTGTCCGGCGGCGACGCGCGTGGCGGTCTCGCGGACACGCGGCTCGGGATCCGTCTTGGCGATCGCAAGGCCGACCTCGGTCGCGGCGCGTGTGTCGAACGTGGCGAGCGAGAGCAGCGCGGCCTCGCGGACGAGCGCGTACGAGTCCTTCGTCGCGACGACGCGCAACAACGCGGCGGCCTCGGCGCCCTTGCCGTGCGCGCCCAAACGTCCGAGCGCCTGCGTCGCCAAGATGCGGATCGCCCAGTTGTCGTTGGTGCTGGCGACCTTGCCGACGACGACCGTCGCTTGCGGATTCTGCTGCGCCCCGATGGCCGAGAGGGCAATGCGCTGCACGGCCTCGTCCGGATCGCTCGCCGCGCGGACCACGGCGTCCTCCGCGCCCTGTGACGTGCGTCGCGACAAGAACACGATCGCCTTGCCGCGAAGAGACGCGTTGGGGTGGCTCGCGAGCGGAACCACAGAGCTCTCGAGTGCCTGCGCCATCGCCTTGGCCTTCGCCTGCGCTGGCGCGAGCGCCGGGTCTGCGGTGAGATCGACGAACGGCGAGAGTCCGCCTTCGCCCGTTCCGAGCGCGTCCACCACGCTACGCGCGCGATCGGCGCTCGTGAGCAAGCCGGCCTCCGCGGCCTTTTTCAGCACGTCGTCGAACTTCACCACGGCATTCGCGCGCTGAGCCGGCGTGAAGGTGCGCCCGATGAGCGCGTCGAGCGTTGCCTCGACCTCGAGCGTCGACTCCGGCACGGGCAACACGTCGACGTTCGTCTTCGCGAGCTCGCGGTTTGCGAGCAGGATCAACGACGCGGCGCCCGCGCGCTGGAGTGCGTCCGAGCTCGTTCGTGCACGCGCGCTCTCTAGATCTCCGCCCGGGAACACGGCGTCGCCCATCGCGCCAAGCGCGCTCTTTCCGCCGGGGGGATCGCCCGTCTTGCCGTTGGCACCCATGCGCGCGAGCGCCACGAGAGCGAGCTCGCGCGGCAGCGCGTCGGGGCCTTGCGCCAGCGCGAGCAACGCCGGCGCCTCGCTCTCAGCCTGAAGATCGCCGAGCGCATACGCCGCCCCAGCGCGCGCGACCGCGCCAGAATCGGCCCGCTTGGCTACCGCGGCGAGATCTGGGATCGAGGCCTTGTCCTTCAGTTGCCCGATGCCGAGCGCGGCGAGAGCCGCCATCTCTGGGGTGCCGCGCTTCAGCAGCGCCTTGAGGAGCGGTAGCGCGCGACGATCGTTCATGCGTGCGAGTCCCCACACCGCGGCCATGCCGATCGGATCGCTCGGCACGAGCTCGTCGACCGTTGGCCCTTTGGGGAACAACAGCGCCGAGTACTTCGGCAGGATCAACGGATCCTTCAGCGCGCCCACGGCGATCATTGCGCGCGCTCGCAGCGGAAGGTCCGCGTTGCCGGTCGCGAACGAGAAGAGCGCGGCGCCCGAGTTCTTGTTCTGCACGTAGCCGAGCACGTCGATCGCGATGCGCTGCTGCGCGGGATCTCCGTCTGCGAGCGCGTCGAGCAGCGGCTTGACCGCGCGCGCACCGATCTGCGTGAGCGCCGCCCGCGCGTCCTCGGCGTCTTTGCCCTCGCCGTGCTTCACGCGCTGCACGAGGTTGAAGGTGAGGTTTCCGTAGATGTCGATGAGCAGGTTTCGATAGACCTTGCGCTGCGGGTTGCCGATCGCCAACGGCAGTAGGTCCTGCTCCAGCGACTCCAGCGACCCTCGCGCATAGTTGATCTGAATGGACGCGTGGGCAGCGCGTTGGATGAGCTCCTCGTCCGGCGCCATGCGAATCACGCGACGAAGCAGCCGATCGGCCTCGTCTGGCTCACCCTTGGCGAGGAGCAGATCGGCGAGATCGATGTACGTGATGAAGAGCCGATCGTTGCGGATGATGGCCTGCTTGTACTCGGCGATCGCGTGGTCGATGTCTTGCCGCGCCTTGTACATGTCGGCCAGGCGCTTGTGCGCGTCGGCGTTCTGAGGGTTCAGCTCCACGGCGCGCGCGGAGTACTTGATCGCGTCGTCGTCGCCCTTGCCGCCGGGGAGCTGGCTCGCGTACTGCGCCATGCGCTGATAGAGCTGCAGCGCCTGCTTCGGATCGACGGCGACGAGCTTCTCGAGCACCGCGATAGCGTCTTGGAGTTTGTTCGCCGCCACGAGCGTTCGCTCGAGCGCAAGGTAGCTGTCGGCGTCACCCGGCGCGAGCTGCACGATCTTGCGCAGCGTCAGCTCCGCGTCGGCCAAGCGGCGAAGATGAATCTGCGCTTCCGCGAGCGTCCGCCCGGCCTCGACGTCCGGCGGGTTGCCAGCGAAAGCCGCAGCGAGGAGCGGCACCTGCGACTCCAAGATCTTCTCTCGCGCCCAGAGCCCGACGATCTTCCCGCGCACCTCGCGCGCGAGGAGCTTGTCGTTGCTCGCCTTCGCTTTGTCGGCGAGTTCTTGCCAGATCACACGCGCTCCGTGAAAGTCGTTCTTCCGCTCGAGCGCGTCCGCGAGGGACTTCTTGTAGCCGAGGTTCGCCGGCTCGAGCTGCACGGCCTCCCTGTACGCGGCGAGCGCGTCGTCCGGCATGTCGTGCTTGCTGTACACATCGCCGAGCGCGGCGAGGGCTCGCGAGCGCGGAGTGATCGTCGTGAGGATGCGCTTCCACGTCTGCGTGGCGAGGGCGTTGTTTCCGTCCTGGAAATAGCGGTCTCCGAGATCGACGAGGTGACCGGGATCGTTCGCGCCCACCGTGGCGAGTCGCTGCAGCACACGAAGCGACTTCTCGTTCTCGCCGATGCGCCCGTAGTAGTCCGCCAAGCGCGAGAGCGACTCCTCGTCGTTGGACGCGCGCGCCTCGAGCTCCACGAGCAGCTTCAGCGCCTTGGCGCGATCTCCGCGCTGCTGCAGTGCCTCGACCTCTTCGAAGACGAACTCCGGGTTGTTCGGCGCCGCGCGAATCAGCCCCTCGTACTCCGCGATCGCCTTGTCGAGATCGCCCTGCGTTTGCAGCAGGCGCACCATCTTGAGGCGAAGGTCGATCTGGCGTGGGTTGATCGCCAGCGCCTTCTTGTACGTCGCGATCGCGTTCACCGCGTCGCCCGTCTCCTCGTAGAGAGAGCCGAGCAGCGCGAGCCTCGCGTAGTCCTGAGGGTGCTCGTCCTCAAGAAGCTTGATGAGGATCGGCAGCTGCTGATCGGCGCGATAGATCTCGGTGATCGTCTCGTAGATCTCCGTGCGCACTGCGGCCTCTTGGCCCGCGACCGCGAGCGCCTTCTTGAGTGTCGCCAGCGCCTCCGGGTTCTTGTGGGCTTTCGCTTGCGCCTTTCCGAGATCCTTGAGCGCGGGCGCGAGCGTACGGTTGTCGCCGGTCGCCGCCACGACGAGCGCTTGGAACTCGACCTCGCTCTTGTCGTACTCGCCGCGCGAGAACAGCTCACGCCCGAGCTCACCCTTCACGAACAGGCTCGTGGGCTCGAGCTTGACGAGTTGATCGTGCCAGCTCTTGGCGGCCGTCCAGTCCTTCGCGTCGAGTGCGAGCGCCATGAGCGTGCGAAGCGTCTGCTCTTTGTCGACCTGCGCCGTCTGCAGCGGCAGGGCTTGCGCGAAGCGAGTGGCCGCCTCCTTCACGTCGTTGTGATCTTGCAGGGCGTGCGCGAGCGCCAGGATCGCGGCCGGATCGTTCGGCTTCAGCGCGATCGATTTCTCGAACGTCTTCTGCGAGTCCGCGTCTTTGTTCTCGAGCTTGTAGATCATCGCGAGCGCCACCGTGGCCGCGTACTGCTCGTTGTTCGCGGTGCTCGTATTGAGCGTGGGGCCGGCGAGTGCGCGCCGCTCGAAGTCGGCAACGAGGTTGTCGAGCTTGCCGTCCTTCTCGCGATACAGCTGCGCGAGCCTCTGCAGCGGAAACACGGCACCTGCCTGCGCGAGCACTATCTTAGTGTACCGATCGATGAGCATCGCCGGCGTCTGCTCGACCGTCGGGGTCGGATGCGGGTTGGGATTCGTGTTCGGATGCGGATTGGTGTTCGGGTGCGGGTGGCGCCCGTTGGGATCGAAATCCTGGGCGAACACAGAGGACGCCGTCGCGAGCCTCATAGACACGAGGGCGAAGGCTAGGGCGCGGAGGTGACGGACACGCACGAGTGAAAGCTTAGACGCGTTTGCCGTCCGGCGCATGGGTCACGCACGCCACATGACGAACGAAGCCAGAAGGCAGAGGCCCAACAACAAAAGGAGCAGCGCCACCGCCAGATCGATCGCGCCGCGTTTTCCCGTGGCGGCGAGCGCAGGTGCGTCTGCGTCCTCGGCCAACTGCGCGAGCTCCCGCGAGGTGCGCCGCGCGCTCGCCAAGAGCAAGAGCGTCTCCAAGACGGCAGCGATCGCGAGCGCACCGACACCGACCGTGACGCCTCGCATGTGCCTCTCGGCGCCACGTTGCTCTTCGGCGATGCGCCCGTCGATCGCGGTCCACCGTGGAAAGCCGCCGGGAACGAAGCCGGAGTCCGTGGCGCCGTCGCAAGGCTGCTCCTCTCCGCCGACGCGCACGGGCCACGCGAGCGTCGCGCCCGACAGTGTCTCGGCGCCGCTCGGCTCGCCGGAGGTGACTACCCAAACGAGCCCCGCGGACAGGGGAGGAGTCGTGACGTGAGCCCGAGGGACACCGTCACCCCCGCTCAGCGGCAACACGGCCGAGAACACGCGGCCTTGGTCGTCGTCCACTTCGACGTACGCGTGGCTCTGCGAACCGGGGGCCACGACGTCGAACGAGAGCGGGCCCTCGTGCGCGCGATTGGGCACCTCCGCGATGAGCGCTCCCGCCGCGACGGGAAGGGCGCCGTACCAGGTGCCTTCGTCGACGCGGTATCGTGCGTCGATCGTGACGCCGACCACGTGCGCGAGCGGCATGAGGTCGATGCGTGTCCACCCGTCGTCGCAGCTCGCCCCCGTCGCGGTGGCCGTGAGGCCGAGCTCCGGCGTGAGCGAGAGCGTCGCGCCCTTGAGCGAGGTGTGCAGCGCTTGATCCGTCAAGCGAACCCAACCCACGCCAGTGTGACCCGGCGCGAGGCGGCCCGCGCGGAGCGTGACATCCACGCCGACGCGACCCTCTCGCTTGGACGGCTGCACCCATCGTCGCTCCACGGCGGGTCGCGGCGGAGCGGTCATCACGCTCGCGCCCTCCGCGAGGACGCGACCCGCGTCGTCGGTCACGCGCAGCTCGACCGAGTCTCCCGTGTGAATCACGCCGAGCCCGAGCGCGAGCTCCGCCACGCCGTCCGCGTTGGTGGTGGCATTCGCGGTCGCGGTCTTGCCGTTCGCGCGCGCGGTGACGTGAATGGCAAGCGCCGCCGTCTCTTGAACGCCCTGCTTCTCGCGCACGATCATCACCTGCCACGCGAGCGTCGTCTGACCCTTTCCCTGAGGCGCGGCGCGCACGACAGCGGCATCGAAGTCGTCACGCGCGCCGATTCGCAGCCCGAGCGCGAGCGCCATCACCGCAACGAACGGCACGACGACGAGCGGCGCCCGCGACCGCGACCAATCCATCGCCGCAAGCCTACGCCAACGCGCTACACGTTGCTCGTGGCAGATCGAGCAGCCGTCGCGTGCGAGCGCGCACAACGAGGTGTGGACGAAATGACCCTCGCGCCTTCGGGCATCCCTCGCGAGCGGTGGGTCGCGTTGGGGGATCCGCAGGCGCCCCTCGAGAAGGTGATGGCGATCCTCGATGCCTACGACCTGCTCGGCGACGACGGCAGGCTTTCACCGCGGGCGGGTCTCGTGTCGATGGGTGACCACTTCGACTTCGGCGGCTCGTCGCAGGCCGCGCGCGCGGCTGCGGATGGCCTCGCGTTCTTGTCTTGGCTCGTCGCGCAGCCCTCCGATCAAGTCGTGGTGATCGCGGGCAACCACGATTTGGGCCGGGTCGGAGAGCTCGCGGGCTTCGACGACGAGACGTTCGCCTCCGCGAGATCGCTCGCGACGGTCGCGTACACGTCCGAGGATCCCGACCTCGAGCGCGAGCTGCTGCGACTGTACCCGGCGCTCCCGACCGCGGAGCTCGCCGCGCGTGACTTCTCCGCGTTCACCGTCGCACAGCGCGAGCTCGTACTTCGTGCCTTGCGAGCGAAGCGGATGGTCGCCGCCCACGCGCACCGCGACGACCTGCTGCTGCTACACGCGGGTGTCACGCGAGACGATCTCGCGACGTTCGGGGGCCCGGCGCGCGCGGGTGACATCGCCCAGGCGCTCAACGACGCGCTCCATGCCGCGAGCGCGCTCTTGCCCCTTCGAATCGACGACTTGCACGAGCCCGGCGACGTTCGTCACGGCGAGGGCGGCGGCGTCTTTTATCATCGGCCGACGAGCCAGCCCGTCGCGCGCGAGCCCATGCGAAGGCGCTTTGACCCCCGTACGATTCCCCGAGGTGTGACGCAGGTGATCGGTCACATCGGCGACGACAAGTGCCGCGAACTCATGCCCGAGTGGTCTCACGGCGAGCCCGCGCTCGGCCGACTCCGCACGCTCGTGGTCCAGGCGCGGCCGTCTTATGCGGTGGGAGTCCATCCCGGCGAGACACGGATCGTGTTCACCGATGGCAGCATGAACCAGAGAGCGCCGCGCGAAGTCGAGCTCCTGGACTTGAGCGCGATGGCGCCGCTCACTGCCATCGGACGGTGACCGAACGCGCGTCTACCTTCGCCAGGCGAGGCGCGCCGAGAGCACCCGGTGCGAGCACGAGTGAGGCCACGTTCGTAGCTGAAAGCAGCCGTATAACGCCATCCTTGTATTCTACATCGAATGCGGCGACGCCCTCCGCTCGGCGCTCGAGGCGCACGCCGTAGCTCTCGCTGTCCACGCCGCGCACGGACCGATACGTCACGCGCGACGGCCGCGCAGGGGCGCGAGCGTCCTTCGCCATCGAGACCACGGACGCAATGAAGCGCGCGACCAAAGCTCCGGAGTGACCTTCGCCCGGCGCGCGATCGAAGCGCACCGAGTACCCCGTGCGTGCGGCGAGATCACGTGCGAGCAGCTCGCTCTGCGCGATGTTCGAGACCGTGTCCGCTTCGCCGTGGATCAGCCAGACCGGAACGTGCCGCGCGTTCTCTGCGACCTCGAGCCCGTTCACCTCGCGTGCGGCCTGCTCGTTCGGCAGGATGGTGCGCACGTACGTCGAGAGGTCGTACGAGGAGTCGCCGAAGAAGCTAGTGATGGAGGCGAAGGCGTCGGGCTTGTGCAGGCCGATCGTGGTCGCGCCCGCTCCGCCCATCGAGGCGCCCCAGATCGATATCCGCGCGGGATCGATCGCAAGCCGAGCCTTCGCCGCGTCGATCGCGCGGAACACCTCGGACTCCGCGCGCGCCACGTACAGCGAGTTCCCGAGCCCGCTCGGCATCAAGAGCGTAACGTCGCTCGCGTCGGCTTGTTGGATGAGCTCCGCGATCGCCGCGTACGTCCAGATCGAGCCGTTCCATGGGTGAAGGCCGACGAGCAGCGGACCGGGCGCGGGGTCGTGGCGCTTGGGCACGTAGAGCACCGCGTGGCCCCCTAGCGGCTCGGGGCTCGGAAAATCGAGCACGTGAAATCCGGCGCGGGTCAGCGCGATCGAGCCCACCACGAGCGGACCCGAGCAAGCGACGCGCTTCTCGTAGGACGACACGTCCAGCGCCACCGACACCGCGTGCCGCCCGCGAGGCACGTGAACGATGAACGGACCGTGCTGCGGCCGGTAAACGACGTCATCAACGCTCACGGTGCCGCGTCCGGCGCACTCAGGGACCTCCAGGTAGCTCACCTCATCACGAGCGACCGCGCCGCTCCTCAACGTGTAGTGACCGACCGGTGCGCCGCGCATCGCCGAGTCGAGCGGCGCGCCCCCGATCGTCGCATCGAGAGGGACGCCTTGCACGCCGCCTTGCTGAGGCAGCTGCGCCTCCGCCGCTCGGCTCATGCAAACCACCAACGCCGCGACCATCGCCCAGGAGCGCATGGCACTTGTATCGCACGCCGGACCGCCCTAGATCACGCCAAACTATGAGCGCAGCGACTCCGGCGACCGCGCCGTCCTCCGGCTTTCTACGTGCGCGTGTGGGCTCGCTCTTGGCGGTCGTGCCGCTCGGCGTGTGGACGGCCATCCACTTGTGGAACAACCTCTCGGCGTTTCAGGGCGCCGACGCGTGGGAGCAGTCCGTCACGACGTACTCGCATCCGATCGCGCAGCTCCTCACGGCGATCGTGGTGCTGCTGCCGCTCGTGCTCCATACGATTTGGGGTTTTGGGCGCTTGCTCAGCACTCGCCCGAACAACATCCGCTACGGCTTCTTCGCGAACTTCAAGTACGTGCTGCAACGCTTGAGCGCGATCGGCGTGATGCTGTTCTTGGGAGCGCACCTCTGGCTCGCGCTGTTGCATCCGCGTTTGGTGGAGGGTCATCCGGAACCGTTCGCGGACATCTCGCACGAGATGCGGACCCACACGCCAACGCTCGTCGTCTACCTGCTGGGCACGCTCGGCGTTTGCTACCACCTCGCGAACGGGCTCTCCACGTTCGCAATGGGTTGGGGTGTCGTCACCAGCCAACGCGCCATGGCCAAGCTCAACTACGTGAGCGGCGGGGTGTTCGTCCTGCTGCTCGGAATGGCTTGGGCGGTCATCTTCGCTCTCTACAAGTCCGGCTGACGCGACTTAAATGACAGAAGGCGCCCCCCTCGCGGGAGACGCCTTCTGCCAACCGGTTCCAATAAGAGCGGAACCGTTACCGGAGCGCCTATTCTTCGCCGTCGTCGAGCCCGTGGCTCGAAGTCGGCGCGCCGCCCAACATGGACGGTACACCAGCGGGGGGAGCGGCCTTGGTAGACTTGCTCCCTTTCGACCCGCCGGCAGCAGGACGCTTGCCGGCGGACCTGCCAGGCCCGGTTTTGGCTGAAGCCTTTTTAGCTGGCTTTTTAGCAGCCTTCTTTTTGGCTCCGCCCTTTTTGGCAGAGCGCTTGGCCGACTTCTTGGCAGTCTTGCCAGCGGCCTTCTTCGTGGTCTTCGTCTTCTTGACAGCAGACTTCTTCGCGACTTTTTTAGCAGCCATATGTAGCCCTCCTGATGAGGTGAATACATGACCTATATGGTCACGTACGTCACCTGTCAAACAAAATAGTTATCAACGGCCTTGCTTTTTCTCCTAGGGGGCTTGGTGTAAATAAGACACCAAGTCGGCCGTGATGTGCGAATCATTCGATCATTACGAGGGTTTGCTCGCGCGACGTCGATCGCGATCACGATCGATCGCGCCGAGTTCGTGCGACGAAAGATTTTTCATCTTCGACGACGCGCTTTGCCTCTGCCGGCGCTCTCGACCACGAGCCGACACCATGGCTCCCGCGCCTTGACGGGCGGGACGACGCGCGGATAGGGTGCCCGGCGTTCGAGCATAGTTAGCAACCGCGCCGACTTCGTCGGTGTCGGAGGAGGTTCTAGGAGATGGGTATCAGCGTTCTTAAGCGGAGTGTCCTCGCGGTGAGCACCGTTCTGCTCTTGGGGGCTTGCGGCTACTCGCAGTCGGAGATGGATGCGAAGCAGCACGATCTCGACCGGTCGATCGCAGAGTTGAAGACCGCCAAGCAGCAAATCGAGGACGACAAGAAGAAGAAGGCGGACGCGGATGCGAAGGCAACTGCTTTGGCCGATCAGCTGAAGAAGCTCGGAGTCGATCTCGAGAACTCCAAGACCGCCGAGCAAAAGCTCAAGGACGCCGTCAACGAGTACAAGGCGCGCGCGGATCAGCTCGCGGCCATCGAGGCGCGCTTCCGCGATCTCAAGGCCCGGCTCGACAAGCTCAACTCGGTCGGCCTCAAGGTCGTCGTGCGTAACAACCGCATGGTCATCCAGCTCCCGGGCGACGTGCTCTTCGACTCCGGCAAAGACGAGTTGAAGCAGGGCGGCAAAGACGTGCTCCTGCAGGTCGCCGAGGTCGTTCGCGCGGACTCGACGCTCAACCAGCGTAACTTCCAGGTAGCGGGCCACACGGACAACGCGAAGTATCCGCCGGGCGGCGCGTTCAAGGACAACTGGGGCCTCTCACTCTCACGCGCGCGCACGGTCCTTCTGTTCCTCACGGGACCGGTCGGCGACAAAGCCTCGAAAGACCCGAAAAAGCAGGGCGGCGGCGGTCTCGACACCAAGCACTGGGCGGCGGCTGGCTACGGCGAGACGGACCCGCAAGCGGGCGACGTCGCCAAGCAGAACAACGACGACATGGGCAAGAACCGCCGTGTCGAGCTCGTCCTGCAGCCAAACGTCGAAGAGATGCTCAACCTCAGCACCATCAAGTAACGAGCTCTCGGCACTTGGACGCGGGGCGGGTCGAGAGGCTCGCCCCGTTTTCATTTTGTCGCTGGCGAAGCCAATCCTCTCAGGTGTTGTCGTTCGCCGAAGCCGGCGACAATTCGTCGCCGGAGCGGCATGTCCTCACCTCTGCGTGTACCCTCGAAGGATGCGCGTCGCGACCATCGACATCGGAACCAACACGGTGCTCTTGCTCGTGGCGGAGCGAGGCCGAGACGGCAAGCTCGTCGCCGTCCGGGAGGAGGCCACGATCACGCGCCTCGGCGAGGGCGTGGATGTCGCGCGCGTCCTGAAACCCGAGGCGATCGAGCGGACCCGCGTATGCCTCGAGTCGTACGCGCGGATCGTGCGCACGCTCGCGGTCGACGCGATCTCCGTCGTCGGCACGAGCGCGATGCGTGACGCCGGAGGAGGCGACGCGATTCGCTCCAAGGTATACGAGCTGTTCGGGGTGGACGCGCGCACGATCTCGGGCGACGAGGAGGCGAGCGTGACCTTCCATGGTGCGCTCTCTGGCCTCGCGCTGGCGGATGGCGACGTCGCGGTTTTCGACATCGGCGGCGGCTCCACCGAGATCGTCCAAGGGTCAATCGTTGACGGGCGCGCACAAGCGGTCCGATACGCGCATAGCTTCGACGTAGGGAGCGTGCGCATGACCGAGCGGCACGTCCGCTCCGATCCGCCGAGCGCGGACGAGCTCTCGGCGCTCGCGTCGCAAGTGCGCGCGGCGTTCTCGTCGGTCCCCGCGCCGAAGGCCGGCACACGCGTCGTCGGCATCGCCGGGACCATCACCACGCTCGTCGCGGTGGCGCTGAAGATGGACCCCTATGACGGCGCGCGCGTTCACGGGCACACGCTCCCGCGGGAGACGATCGTCGCGCTCATCGCCTCACTGAGCGCGATGCCGCTCGCGATTCGCAAGACGTCCTGCGGACTCGAGCCCAAACGCGCGGACGTCATCGTCGCGGGTGCCATCATCGCGTCCGTGGTCTGCGAAGTGTTGGGCGCCGAGGCGCTCATCGCCTCCGACCGCGGCGTGCGCTGGGGACTCGCCGAAGCCCTGCTCTCGACGCGGTAGCTCGAGGCCGGTCCGCACAAAGTAATTGACAAGTTGGCCCTTGCTCAACTACAGTATGCCCCGCTGACTTTCTAACCTCCTTTCGCGAGATACCTACGCAACGAGCGTAGTCGAGCGCAGCAACGTGCGCGCAGCTCGCGTCGATCTGACGGAATCAAACGACACTCAGAGGGTTCAGAGACTTACGGTCGACGAGATTCGCTCGTCGGTCGTGCAGGAGACTTGCGCCTTGGCGCCACGCTCGTCGCGGGGCCAATGGGGCACGAAATCGGGAGCACCCATGCAAGCGAGCACGGACATCATGTTCAAGGTGGGAGACATGGCCGTCTATCCCGCACAAGGCGTGGCCGAGGTCATTCGCATCGAAGAGAAAGACATCGCCGGCTCTCGCCAATGCTTCTACGTGCTCAAGATCCTCGACACGAACCGCAAGATCATGGTGCCCGTCAGCAACGCGAGCGCGGTTGGTCTGCGCCAGGTCATCAGTGAGGAAGAGATCCGTGAGATCTTCGACATCCTCCGCGAGCGCAACATCGCGTTCGACAGCCAGACTTGGAACCGGCGCTACCGCGGCTTCATGGACAAGATCCGCACGGGCTCGATCTACGACGTGGCCGAGGTCCTTCGTGATCTGTATCGACTGAAGACCGACAAGCAGCTCTCGTTCGGCGAGCGCAGAATGCTCGATACTGCGCGTACGCTCATCGTCAAAGAGATCGCGGTCGCGCGCGCTCAGACCGAAGAACAAGTGAAGACCGAGATCGAAGCGATCTTCGTCGCGAACTGATTTGCGCCTAGCGCGCCTCGCGTCGACGCGCGGCTCGGCTCGCGGTTTGATCCGCACCGTCTTCGTTGTCTGGCGGAGACGCGTCGAGATCCAAGAGCCCGAAGTCCCACGTCTCCTCGGGATCTCGCAGGCCTTGGGTGGCGCGTTCGACACGTGCAATCAGATCGCTGGCGCCAACCCATGGTGCAGCCAGGACGCCCACCGCGACGTGCCCCGGCCACTGCCAGACGCGCGCGCCTGCGACGCCGTCCACCGCGTAGACGACCTGCAGAGTGCGGCGAAGCCTAGCGCTCATGCTCATGGGGCGAGCGCTCCGTCGTCAATTTCGCTCAATGCGTACGCATTCGAGCCGCCGTGGTCTCGCTCGAATTTCTCGACCTTGGCGGCGTCGACGGGGATGAGGTCGGGACCCATCGGACCGAGCACGTCGCTACCCTTGACGAAACGCACGGTCGACGCGTCCACCCAAGCGCCCGAATAGAACTCGATCACGCGCAAGTCTCCGCCTTCGGCTCGGTCGGCCGTGAGCGCACAGCGCGGTGAGTCGAACGCGCGCACCTTCTCGTCCTTCGCGAGGCTGGCCCGGAACGCGCTCTTGGAATCGATCTTCATTCCGCAGTTGGAGCAGCGGTCGGCCGGCTTGCACGAGCAGAGCGCGACGAAGGCGCCGAACGCGGCGTGCCGTCGCGAGATCATCGGGCTAGCGGAAAAGCGAGGCACCATTCGCGACGATCACGTAGCGCACCACCGGCAGGACGCCAACCGCGAGCGCGATCGACCACGCAACGGCCTCCGCCCGCATGCGCCCCCTCGCGAACGCTCCGAACGCCGCGCGTGCCGCCTCTCCTCGCGCTGTCAGCGCAGCGAGAGCGGCGCCGAGTCCCCAGACCATCGCGAGGAACATCGCGCCGTAGAGCACGTAACCGATGCCCATCACGTCGCCATGGAGCAAGCAGAAGGGGCAGCGATGATGTGGGGTCTCGAAGACGTGCGGCGCGACCTCGAGCACGGACGCGCCGAGCGCGAACGGAAGCGCGAGCGCGCCTAACGCGCCTGCAAGGACGACGAGTCCCGCGCGCGGACGGCGCGAGGCCAGCCAGCTGACTCCGATGCACGCGATGATGCTCACAACCGCGCCGCCGGATGCGAGGATGCGCGGGCCCTGCGCGTAGCCGGCCGTCGTCGCCGCGCCAGGATCGAGCTCCACTGAGCAGCACGACGCGACCACGCCAAGATCGAGCCCGAACAGGAACCGCGCGCTGAGGAAGAGGTCTGCGGCTACCAAGGGCGCGACCACGAGCGTGGCCCAGGAGAGCGGCTTGACGAGGTCGAGCCCGCGGACCTTGCCATCGAGCGCGAAGAGCTGCAGCAGCACACCCGCCGCCACTGCCGCGCTTGCGGACATCGCGAGCGCGGGGAACCCCCACTCGTTCGCACGAAACACGCCGTACGCGCACATCGCTCCCCGCACGCCGTGGCTCAATTTGTCGGCGGCAAGCATCGTGAGCACGAGCGACGCGACCTGCACGGCCGCGCCCACGCGAACGAACGCGCGCGCGAGCTCCACGCGCCGCTCGAGCGCGAGCTGCCCCTCGGACGCACGCGAGACGTTGAAGTGGCGCAGCACGCGCGCCGAAGTGATGCTCGCGCGAGCGAAGAGGGCGAGCGAGACGACGCCCGCGATCAAGCGCAACATCACCCAAGGCTCGAGGATCGCCACGCGAGGACTCTAGGAGACGAGCTTGCCGTGGTCGAGGGACAGACCGCGCGCGCGCGAACAGATACGAGGATCGTGCGTCGCGACGAGAACGGCCTTTCCGTCCTTGGCGAGCGATAGGAGCTCGCGATCGAGCCAAAGGACGCGCTCGTCGTCGAGGTGCGCGGACGGCTCGTCGAGCAGCAAAACCGCAGGATCCAGCAGCATCGCCCGCGCGAGCGCGACGCGTTGTCGCTCGCCGCCGGAGAGCTTGCGCGCGACCGTTTGCGCCAACGAGCCCACGCCGAAGCGTTCGAGGAGCGCCTCTCCACGACTCTTCAGGTCGAGACCGTCAGGCACCGACGGCAAGAGCACGTTCTCGAGCGCGGTCATGCCCTCGATGAGCTGCACGTCTTGAAAGACGAACCCCACGTGGCGCCTTCGGAGATCGGTGCGATGCACGTCGCGCATCCGCGAGATGGGCTCGCCTCGGAGTGAGACCTCTCCGCTCGTCGGCAACAGCATGCCTCCGGCGACCGCGAGCAGGGTGGTCTTGCCGCTCCCGCTCGGCCCACGCACGGCGACCAGCTCGCCGCTCTCGAGATCGAGCGAGACGCCGTCGAGCACGGTCCTGCGAGACGCGCCGTCGTCCACTCGCTTGGTCACGTCACGGAGTGAGAGCGCAGACGTCATCTCGGTCCGTCACGAATACCACCGACCTCACGGGTCGTGATCGCAACTGCAGGGCGTGCGCCGGACTGTGCCGCCAAGCGTCGCCCCTGGGCGCAAAAAAAACGCAACTTGCGACCCGCGCGCCATGGCACCTAGCATGCATTGTAGAGACGGGGATTCATGAGTCGCACCTTCCAAAGACGCTTCGCGTCGCTCGCCCTCGTGGCGGCCGTTGCCGTCGCGTGCTCGCTGAATCCGCAACCCCTGCCACCCGCGACGGACACGGGCGGAGCGGCAGCTGCTCCGGAAGCCGATGCCTCTACCTTCAAAGGCGGCGACTCCGGCGTGGCCGACTCGAGCGTCTCGACCAAGGATGGCGGAAGCGTAGACGGAGGCGACGCCTCGGATGCAACGACCGACGCACCGACCGACGCACCGACCGACGCACCGCTCGAAGGTGGCGACTGATGCGACGATGGCTCTTGGCGCTTTGCGCGCTCTCGTTGGCGATCGCCTGCGGTCTCAACCCGCAGCCGTTGCCGCCCGCAGACCTCGGAGCAGGCGCGGACGCCTCGACATCGGACGCGCCCGCCCTATTGCCAACCGGTGACGGAGGCACGAACTCGGATGCAGCCACGGACGCAGACGCGAGCCTCGGAGACGCCGGCGACGCAAGCGATGGCTCGACAGACGCAGACACCGACGGCGGCTGATCAGACCTTCGGGGAGCGGCCGCGATCGAGGTAGTCGTCGAGCATGTTGGCGGCAAAATCGGCCAGGATGCCGTCGGTCACGCGCAAGCGTCGCGACAGGTCCCGCGAGATGTTGAGGATGATGAGCGCGTACGCCTTGAGGTCGTGGCGGTACAGCTGATCGAGATCCTCGGACGAGATACGAAGCAGTCGCGTGGGGGCGACCGCACGCACGGTGGCCGAGCGCGGCTGCACGTCGATGATCGACATCTCTCCGAACGCGTCAGGTGGCCCCAAGATGGCGACGCGTTGAAAGCGCCCTTTGCGGCTCTGTTTCAGCACCTCGAGCTCGCCGTCCAGCACGACGAACATCTCGTGTGCGGCGTCGCCTTCGCTGAAGACCGTATCGCCGGTCCCGACGCGCCGCTGCTGTAGCGTCCGCGAAAGACGATTGAGCACCTCGTCGCTCAACGCGCCGAACAGGCCGATGTCACGCAGTCTGTCCACCGACACGGCCTCGGGCACGGCCGGAATGCGGGACATCGACATCAGCCAATCTCCTTCGTGAACACGACACGCCGTCGCGCAGGGCCAGCGTAGTCGTCGAGCTCTTTCACGTCCCAACCTTGAGCGATGTGAAAGCGCAGAGATACCTCGTTGCCGGGCGTCGTGATCGCCTTCAAGCGTATGCATCCCGCCGTCGCGCACGCCTTGGCGAAAGAGTCGTACAGCTTGCGGCCCACGCCCTTTCGACGAAAGTCGGGATGGATGCCGACGAGGTGGACGTAGCCGGTCTTCTCGGGCTCGTGCGCGATGAACCCGAGCAAAAATCCGATGATCTGTCCGTCGTCGACCGTCACGTGCGCGAGCTCACCGAGCTCGTAGAAGAAGATCGGGTGCGCGAGCGTACTGATGGGGCCACCCCACCAACGATCGATCACCTCGACGATCACGTCGAAGTCCGCTTTCGAGATCTTGCGCGTCTCCATCGCCCGAACAGCGTCACGGATTTGGGCGCAAGATGCAACGCTCGTCGGCGATGCAAAGCGAGCGCGTAGTCGAGGCCGCATTTTGCGCTAAAGAGAGATGGACATGTCCGCTCGCCCGATTCGTATCGCGCCATCAATCCTCTCTGCGGATTTCGGGAGACTCGCCGAGGAGGTTCGCGCGGTCGAGGTGGCGGGCGCCGACTGGATTCACGTGGACGTGATGGATGGTCGGTTCGTTCCCAACATCACTTTCGGTCCGCCGGTCGTGAAGGCCCTGCGAAAGGCCACGAAGCTGCCTCTCGACGTGCATCTCATGATCGTGGAGCCGGAGAAGTACGTCGATGCGTTCGCGGACGCGGGCGCAGACACCATCCTCGTCCACGCCGAGGCATGTGTGCACCTCCATCGAACGCTCGAGCAGATCCGAGCCAAGGGCAAGCGCGCGGGTGTCGTGCTCAACCCGCACACGCACGAGAGCGCGCTGCAGTACGTGATGGGCATCGTCGACCAGGTGCTCGTGATGAGCGTGAACCCGGGCTTCGGAGGGCAATCGTTCATCGACGCGGTCCTTCCGAAGGTGGAGCGCATTCGTGCGATGGCAGACGCGACGGGGCGCGAGATCGACCTCGAGATCGACGGCGGCATCAACGAAAAGACCATCGCGCGCGCGGCGAAGGCGGGCGTGAACGTGTTCGTCGCGGGCAACGCCGTGTTCACGGAGCCCGACTACAAGGCCGCGATCAGCCGCCTCCGCGAGCTCGCCCGATGAAGCGCAGCCCGGTCGCGATCGTGTGTATGTTGGAAATGCTAGCTTGCTCGGGGAGCACGTCACCGCCGCACAGGCTCGCGGAGGCGCCGATCGGCCTGTCATCGTCCTTGCCGGTCCCGCTGCCCAGCGTGGCGGGGCCCGTGCCCACGGCGACCGTTGGCGGAGATCCCGAGAGCACCGCGCGCGTCGCTGCGATGTTGAAGCGCGTGTCCCAACGCCGCGGTCTCGCCGCCACGAAGACGGTGCCGGGCATCACGCTCGAGCGCGTCGCGCTGCTCGCCCGATTGCGCGCGCACGTCGACAAGGAGGTCCCCAAGCAAGCCATCCTCGACGAGGGCGCGATGGACTCGTTGCTCGGGTTGGTGCCGCAAAAGTTCGACTACGAGAACGCGATGTACAGCCTGCTCGAGGCGCAGCTCGCGGGTTACTACGAGCCCGAAGGGGGCGTCATGTTGCTCGCCGCGGACCTCGACGGCTTGATGGCCGAGGGGACGCTCGCGCATGAGCTCACGCACGCGCTGCAGGATCAGCACTACGATTTAAAGGGGCTGATGAAGTACCAGTCGGGCCACAGCGACGCGACGCTCGCGCTGCAGTGTCT
Source organism: Myxococcales bacterium (assembly GCA_043784605.1). Classification (GTDB taxonomy): domain Bacteria; phylum Myxococcota_A; class Polyangia; order Polyangiales; family Polyangiaceae; genus JANYHY01. Next base: position 21,522 of record JAYVYD010000137.1, read on the forward strand.
CGCGGAGGGCGACGCGACGAGCGCGATGTTCGACGTCATGGCGCCGGGCGTGATCCTCTCGCTCCCGGACGAGATGTTCGTGCGTCAGGTGAAGGACGCGATGGACGAAGGTCCGGGCGCAGACGCACCGCGTGCCATGAAAGAAGGCCTCGCGGCGCCCTACGTCGACGGCGTGGTGTTCGTGCACGGCCTCCGTCGCGCAGGCGGCTGGCCGGCCGTGGATGCCGCTTGGCAGAACCGCCCCCAAACGACCGAGCAAATCCTCCACGCCGACAAGTTCGCGTCGCGCGAGCCCGCTCTCGCCGTTGACGCGCCGCCGACCGCGAGCCTCGGCGCGGAGTTCACCACGGCGGACGCGGACACGTACGGTGAGCTGCCGCTGCGCATCATGTACGGGGAGTGGATGACGGACACCGATGCGGCGGACGCGGCGGGCCACTGGGGAGGCGACCGGGCCGTGCTCGCCCGTCGACCGGACGAGGTCGCGTTCGCGTGGCGCGTCCGCTACGACCCCTCGCCCGCGGGAGTCTACGCAGAGCACGCGTTCACGGTCGTGAGCGCCGCGATGGTGCGGAAGCTAGGACCCGCAAAAATCAGGGATGCCACGCGGGTCTGCTTCGAGCGCCCGG
>JAYVYD010000138.1:0-15563 GCA_043784605.1 Myxococcales bacterium
GTGATTTTCATTTTCGTCTCCTCACTTCGCTTCGCAGTAGCCGTAGTTGCATTTTGGGGTTCCGCCGCTGCATTCCATGTCCTTCGTGCAGGCCTTACAGGAGGCGCCGGCCGTACCGACCTTCGACTCGAAGTAACAGCCGCAGATGCCCGCGGCGGGCGTGAAGGGCACGAGGCCCGAGTCGTTGACCGCGACCTCCGAGGAGCGCGTGACGTGCATCGCGCAGAGCGGGACCGTGGAGGCGGACACCTCGGCGTCGATCATCAATTTATTCGCGCCCGGATCAGAGAGGCCGATGCGAGTGAAGTAGGAGAGCGCCGTCTTGACCGAGGGGTTCGACGGATCGCCGTTCGTCACTTTGGTGGTGAAGTGCAGCGGTCCCCAGAACGGATAGAGTCCGTTGCGGACGTTGGCCTTGTCCAGAGTGCTCTTGCCCGAGTCCGGATAGAGTCCGCACGCGGCGCCCTTGGGCTGATACGCGAGCTGCTTTACCGCGTTCATTCCGCCGCGGCTCGGATCGCCGGCGTCTGCCGCCACGACACCGATGGCTTTGTCCGGCACCGTGGCGTCCGCGTTGTGCACGGCCGTGAGGATCTCGCCGGTCTTCGCCTTGCACGCCACGCCGTCGGGGCAGGTGCCCTTCAGCTTGGTGATGTCGAGGCCGATGAGCTTCGTGAGCATCGAGTACGTGCCCGACGTCGCGCCGCGACGGTAGATGTAGTTCACGTCGGTCCACGGGGAGGCCGTGTTGGTGACACCGCCCCAGCCGAAGACGACGTACGCGGCTTCTTGGCTGATCGAGTCTGCCTTCGACTTCGGCGGAACGATGAACTCGAAGACCTGTGAGGAACCACTAAATTCATTCTGATCGGCGGGGATCGTGATGTTGTTGCAGGAGCTCGCGAACACGTCGGAGATGGCGACGTCCGGGACGACGCCGGGCGTGTCGCATGCAACTTCGCCGTTCGCGTTCTGGAGCTCGTCCCAGTAGGTGCCGGTCTGCTTTTCTTGGGTCCCGGTCGTGACGCCCGACAGGCCCTGGCAGGAGCCAACGCTCTGGTAGACGAGACGGATCGCAGGTTGGAGCTTCGCGAGCACGGCGGAGGCCGCCTTGAGCATCGGCTTGGCCGCGCTCGAGCCCGTGAAGACGATGACTGTGCCTGGGAGGGCGGTCTCGCCGTCCTTGGCAGTGGGGGCGTTGCAAGGCGCGTTTGCGTGCGCGTTCGACGTTGCCGCAAAGACTCCTGCCGCGATGACGGCGGTTGCGTACTTCTTGGTCCACATGTGATCAACCTCTATTGCTCGCCACACTACGGGGGCTTCGTGGCGTGACCGTCGTTCGTCGGTGACGTTTCGTTGTCGGACGCAGAACGACGACCGTGGCGCGAAATCGCTCCTGTTTCTCGATGAATTTCGGTCGATCGGCGCCGGTCCTACGTGACGGGAGAGTGGCAAGACCGACGTCCACCTCGCGCCGCGGAGCGTGGCGTCCTATATTGAGGTCCGTGCGTCGTAAGCCTCGTCCCGCAAAGCAGATCGTCGCCTTCAAGGTCGAGCCCGAGCTCGCCGCCGTGCTGGACGCGATGCCCAACAAGAGCGAGTTCATCCGTGCCGCGGTCCAAAGTCGGCTGACGTCCGCGTGTCCGCTCTGTCGTGGCACCGGGATCGCGCCGTTCTCGGGCATCGGGGACGAGCTCACCAAGCTCGTGCAGCAACACCCGCTCTGCGTCTGCGCAGGCTGCGGCGTGAAAGAGCCTCGTCCATGTCACTCACCAGGGCACTGCGAAACCGAGCCGCGATTGGTCGCGTTGGAGCGATGGGGCATGTTCTTCTGCGACGCGTGCGCGGCAGAGATGGTCTTCTGCGACAACTGCGGCAAGCCCGTGGACAAGCCGGGCAACAAGAAGCTCACCGGTGTGCGTCCTCTTCGCTGCGCCGATTGCGTCGCGAGCGCCGTCAGCGCTTAGCCGTCATCGCTAGCCGTCATTTGAGGAGCGCCCGAAGCTTCTGTGGGAGTTCGATGTCCGAGACGAGCGGAGCCATCGGGGCGCTCGAGAGCGTGTGCCAATACAGGACGGTGCCCGCTTCGAGCGCGCGAGTGTGATCGACGGCCGCCGCGAACGTCTTCGCCGTGTACGTGAGATCGAGGTGGAGGCCGAGCTCCGACGCGGTTCGTAGAGCGGCCTCTCCCGCAGGCGTCGGCTCGCCGTACCCCGCGCCGAGGTAGTCGGTGGTGAAGACGATGCGATCGCGAAGCGCGCGTGGGTCGGTTCCGTTCGCTCGAGCGTAGCAGCGACGCATCAAATGACGCGTCAACCATCTCACGGCGAACGGCGGGTCCGCGACGATCACCCCTAGAACTCGCGACTTCATGCCCTCCGCCGCGAGCCCTGCGGCGATCCCGGCTGCCGTGCCTCCAGAGCCGACAGTGACGACGATCCAATCCGGCTCCGGCATCGCGCCGGAGCGCACTTGCGCCGCGAGCTCGCGTGCGGCCTGTACGTAGCCCATCGAGCCGACCACGTTGGAGCCGCCCATCGGCACCATGTAAGCGTCGCCCATCGAGCGCACCAGCAGCCCTATCGCGGCGCCCACGAACGTGCGCGCGGGGTGCGCCACTAGGCCCTGCGTGAGATCTGCGCGCAGCGACTCCTCGACGTGCTTCGTATTTCGCTGTGGCACCAACATCGCCTCGACCAAGAGGCCCGCGCGTGCGCCGAACACGGAAGTCGCCAGCACGTGGTGGCTCCCCGCCGCGCCGATCGTCACGATGCGCCGCTTGCCCAAGGCGAGCGCGTGCGGGATCAACAGCTCGAGCTTGCGTACTTTGTTGCCGCCGTAGAGCGCGTGCGTTTTGTCGTCGCGCTTGATCCAGAGCGAGCATCGACTCGTCGATAGCGATGGCCACGCCTCCACGGGCGTCGGGTACGTTCCGACGAGGGCGGGACCGACGAGCACGGGGGCGAGATCATCGCTCACGTGAAGAAGCTACGCCGTGCAGCTGCTATGAACACGCCGAAAATGGCCGTCGCCGCGCGATCGAGAGTTCGCCCCGGGGAACAATCCGCTTGTCACGAGCATTGGGCTCTGGTCTGGTCGCGTAAGCCGTGAAGAAGATCGAAGCCATCATCAAGCCGTTCAAGCTCGACGAGGTGAAAGAGGCCGTCTCTCAGGCCGGCGTGCAAGGCATGACCGTCACCGAGGTCAAAGGCTTTGGCCGCACCGGTGGCAAGAAAGAAGTCTATCGCGGCTCCGCCTATGTCGTCGACTTCGTCCCCAAGGTGAAGATCGAAATCGTGGTGCCGGACGAGCTCGTCGCCGAGGTGCTGGCGGCGATCGAGACGAGCGCGAAGACCGGCCGTATCGGCGACGGCAAGATCTTCGTCACACCGGTGGAAGACGCCGTGCGCATCCGCACCGGCGAGCGCGGCAACGACGCCATCTGACGTGTGCCTTGACGCTCAGTGCCTCGATGCGCGCTCGTCGAATGCGAAGAGGTTATCGTTTCGCCCTTGCTGTGAGCCTCGCCGTGCTCGGGGTCGGAGCCAGTCGGGGGACCCGTGCAGAGCCTTCACGCAGACCCCGTGAGCGCTGATGTTTACTGCGCGGGAGGCACGCCTAGTAACGCTGTGACAAATGACACGCTCGCGCAAGATGCCTCTGCAATCTACTGGTCGACCTACGGACTCGGTCGACCGCCCTACTCGGCTGTCTACAAACTGGCGAAGTGACGCATCTCGAATAGCGGCTCGTGATTGCGTTCGTGTTCGCCCTCGAGGCTCACTTCTCAAGTCAAGCGGCTCAATTCCGCGGCTATCGCCTTGGCACGGCATGTTCCGCTACGCCGCTCGTCGACGCCTTCTCGTTCTCGCCGGAGCAGGGCGTTTGGGTCGTCGCAATCATGGACGCGACGGCCGACGGGGGCGTAGCATCAGAAATCATCGCATGAACCACGCTCGACCCTCCATTGAATCCGGAGTCGTCCTCGGCGGCCGCTGGCGGTTGGAGACGCTCATCGGCGCAGGCGGCATGGGAGAGGTGTGGCGGGTACACCATGACGTGATGGGCCGCGTCGCCGCCGCCAAGCTGATGCAGAACGCTGTCGTCACTGGGCGAGAGCGACTCCTGCAAGAGGCTCGCGTGCTGGCTTCCATCCGGCACGGCGCCGTCGTCGAGGTCTTCGATTACGGTGAACACGAAGAGGTGCCGTTTTACGTGATGGAGCTGCTCGTCGGCCGAACGTTGGGCGAGCGGATTCGATCCGAGGGGCGCTTGCCCGCCGCCGCAGCAGTGGGCCTGCTTGTGCCGGTGTTGGACGGTCTCGAAGCCGCGCACGTCGCCGGCGTCATCCACCGCGACGTCAAACCCGAGAACGTATTTCTGGTGGAGACCCTTGCCGGCGAGCGCGCAAAGCTCGTCGACTTCGGCGTCGCGCGTGTTCGCAATAGCAAAGCGCGGCTGACGGTCGCCGGTGAGCTCGTTGGGACACCCGACTACATCGCGCCCGAGCAGATCCGAGGCATCGACGCAGACGCGCGAACGGACGTCTGGGCGCTTGGCATCACGCTCTACGAGTCCATATTCGGCAAGGCGCCGTTCGAGACGGACAACATCCACGCGACGCTCTTTCGCGTGCTGAACGACAAGCCGGTGCGCGACCCCGTCGCCGGCGTGGACGATGCCCTCTGGGCGCTCCTCTTGCGCTCGCTCGAAAAGTCTCCGGCCGCGAGGTTCCAGAGCGCGAGCGCGTTCGCCGCAGCGCTGCGTATCTGGGCCACGCGCACCGTGGCTCCATCTCCGATTGCACCGACCCTGCCGTCGCCGGCCTTGTCGTCCGCCCAGCGACAGGCCTCGCCGACCCTTGCGGCAGAAGCTCCTGACCCGTTGCGAGGGTCGCTCGACGCGATCTTTCGCGGAAAGTTAACCCCGCGGTGAGATCATGAACGAACCTTTCCAGCTCCTCGATCAGGCTCCCAACTCCTTCGACGCGCTCTCCCTCGACTCGATGAGCGAAGCTGATCTGGACACGCTCAACATGGGTGTGGTCGGGCTGGACTCCACGGGCGCGATCCTCCGCTACAACCTGTACGAGTCACGGCTCGCGCGGCTCGATCGCGCCCAGGTGCTGGGTCGCAAGTTCTTCGAAGAGGTCGCCAAGTGCACGCGCGGTGACGCGTTCGAAGGGCGCTATCGCGCGCTAGTGTCGACAGGCGCTGCGCGGGCAGAGCGCTTCCCTTTCATCTTCGATTTCGCGTTTGGGGCACAAGAGGTCTCTGTCGAGATCGTGCGCCCACGCGGCAGCGCGCTCGTATACCTGCTCATCACGAGAACCCGAGCGACGGGCGTACGCGCCGACTTTCCAGTCGACCTCCGCGCCATCCAGCAGAGCGCGCTCGCCCCCGACGAGTTGGATCAGGGCGTCCGGCGCGACGCTCTCGACGCTCGCGTCCTCGAGGTGCCTTGGTCTTTTCTCGCGTCGCTGCGCGCGACCTGCGAGCGACTCGCGCCCGAGACCTGGACGCTCTTCTGTCACGAATGGGGCGTGCAGTGGGGCCGCCGACTCGCCGTGGATCTCGAGACCGAAGCGATCGAAAAGCACGCCAAGAGTCTGCGCGAGCTCTCGATGCGCACGGCTGGCAACATGGTCAGCGCACGACTGCGCCAGCAGGGCTGGGGTCGGCTCGTGCTCGACTTTCGACTCGCGACCGAGGGGCTCGTCGTCGCGGAGCTCTCGCGCAGCGCCATCGCGGAGTCCACACGACTCGTGCTCCCCTCGGGCTCGCAAGCAGACGGCGGGCGCTCTTGCCATCTGCTCGCAGGCGCGCTGGGTGCCGTGCTCACGCACATGGGCGAGCGTCGCATCTCGGTCATCGAGCTCGACTGCAGCGCGATCGCGCGGAACGCCGGGACTCCCGCGAACTGCACGTTCGTCGGCGTCTCGGGTCGTCGTCGCGATCGCGTCGAAGCGGCCGTGCAGCGTGGCGCCCGTACACCAGAGGATATCGTAGCAGAGCTTCGTAACGCCAAGGAGCCCGCGTGAGTCCGGCGAACAAAGACGACGCAGTTCGCGGACTGCTCTCTGGCGACGAGAACGAACCCGCCGCGATGGTGCTCGGGCGCGTGTCGTGGAACGGCCCAGTGCTAGACGCCGATCAGCTCACCGCAGCGGAGTTTCTCGCGGCGCTTCCCTGACGTCACGCAGCTCGGAACACTTCCGTGACTGCGGCGATAACCCTCGATGGGGCGTGCGCGCGAGCCCATCGTGTCCCTGCCCGAAGCGCGCGCGAACTTCATTTCCTCGCAGTCCCGCCATGGCACGCACCTCGCACTGCGTCCGACGGCGAGCGCATGAACGAGAGATCGATTTGGAGACTTGCCCAATCCACGGTGGGCAATTGGATGGACGACAACGCCATGCGGCTGTCGGCGGCGCTCGCCTTCTACACGGTCTGGTCGATCGGTCCCTTGTTCCTCGTGGTCGTCTCGGTCGTCGGGCTCGTCTACGGACGTGACGCAGCGGAGGGCCACGTGGTCGACTCTCTCCGCGAGCTTGTCGGCGACGAGGGAGCCAACAGCATCCAAGAGGCCATCGTCCACGCGAACGCTTCGGGCCACACCATCACGGCGAACGTCGTTGGCATCGTCTTGCTGCTCGTCGCCGCCTCGGGGGTCGTCGCGGAGCTCAAGTCGTCACTCAACTTGGTTTGGGAGATTAAGCCACCGAAGACCACTTGGCTCGCAGCGCTTCGAGAGCGAGCGCTGTCCTTGACGATGCTCCTCGGCGTCGGGTTCCTCTTGCTCGTGAGCTCTCTGTTCAACGCCGGACTCAGCGCGATCGGCAAGCGTCTGAACGGCTATATCCCCGGTGGAGAGGAGATCTGGCATGTCGCCCATGCGAGCGTGTCGTTCGGGCTCGCCACGGTCGTCTTCACATTCATCTTCAAGATCATCCCCGACGCGGCCATTCGCTGGCGGGATGTCTGGTTAGGCGGGGCGCTCACCGCTGCGCTCTTCACGCTCGGGCAGGTCTTCATGGGCCTCTACGTCGGCAAGACGAACATCGGCTCCGTCTACGGCGCTGCGTCTTCGCTGATGATCGTGCTCGTTTGGATCTTCTTCTCCTCTTGCCTCTTGTTCTTGGGCGCGGAGTTCACACGCGCCTACGCGCGGATGTATGGCGACCCACCGACGACACGCCGCTAGCGAGCCTTCAGGCTGGCTCCCATACGGCACGGTTGTCCGCGACATCGACGAGGAAATGCCGACGCGCGATGGCGTCGCTGATCTTGTCGGCGCTCGTCTGCAAGAACGCGCGTGCCTCGGACAGGACTCTCGTCGCGGCTTCCACATCGCCCGTCGCATGGAGAGCGCGCGCGTGTGCGAGCCGAACGAGAGAATCGTACTCTGCGCGATCGTCGTTGGCCTCGTGAGCCGCAACGGCGCACCTCGAGGCAACGAGAGCGTCTTGCGAGCGACCCAATGCCATCAGGGTGAGTGCGTGGATCGAGTGCGCCATCGCCAGCGTCGATGACCCTGTCGTCTTGAGGACGTGCACCGCGGCGCGCGCTTCGGCTTCTGCCGCTTGGGCGTCGCCGCGATCGAGGAGCATGCGCGCGAGGTACGCGCGTGAGGCTCCGACGACACGCGTGTCACCGCGCTCTTTCGCGAGAACGATGGCGGCGCGCTCCATCGCCATGCCCTCGAGGAGCCGACCGACGCGAGCGAGCGCGAGGCCAAGATTGTGTGTAGCTGCGAGCTCAGCGTAGCCGAATCCGAAATCCTTGGCGCGTGCGAGAGCGGCTTCGAGCGTACGCACGCCCTCTTCTGGACGCCCGAGCTGAATACTCACGTATCCGAGATTGACGGCCGCAAAGCAGGCCGACTTCTCCGCGCCTGCGATCTCGAAGCTGTCGGCGACCGAGAGCATGATCGCGACGTAGGCGTCGAGATCGCCCTTCGCTATCGCCAAGTTGGCGCGAGCTTCGTCCAATCGCGCCAACACGAGGACCTCTCCTTGCTCGTAACGAGTGACCACGACATCGATCTCGGCCAAGATGCGCTCGGCCTCGGGGCGTCGCACGAACGCGAGCGTCGAGCAGGCAAAAGACAGCGCGATCGCGAGCGCTCCGGCCGTGTCTGTGTCGATGGGGCAGGCCAACAGAGCGCTCGCCGTGCTCGAGATTTCGTCGACCTTGGCTTGCCGTGACAACGATACGATGAGCTCGCCGCCTGCGCGAAAGTAGTCCTCGCTCGAGCCCGTCGCCCGCGCGAGCGCCTCTCTTGCGGCGACCTCGGCGAGCGCGTGGGCGCCTCGCGCGTTGTGCACCTCGGCTTGCCGTCGACGTATCTCCGCCGCAATCTCGTCGGACGCTCCGCAGGCGAGCGCGCGCTCGCCCCAAGCGAGGCAGCCGTCGAAGTCATTTCGATTGAGCGCGTCACGGCACGCGCGCGCGAACCAGCTCGAGGCCCGACCCTCTTCTCCGCCACGAAACCAGTGCTCTCCGACGAGCGCCACGTCGTCGGCGCTGTTGGCTTCGAGCCATACGGCCGCCGCGCGATGCGCACTGCCGCGATCGTCATCCGTGAGCATCGCATAGGCAACGTCGCGCACGACGTCGTGTCTGAACGCGTAGCGCACGGACTCGACCTCTCGCTCTTCGTCGATCCAATCGTTGCGCACGAGCTCGAGGAGCCCGCCTGTGAGCTCCTCGCTCGACTCGGTGCCCAACAACGCGACCAGCTCGTCTTTCGTGAAGCGATCTCCGAGGACGCTCCCCGCCCGCAAGATCCTCCGGGTCTCAGGCGAAAGGTGCTCGAGTCTTGTATGCGTCATCGCGACGACAGCATGCGGCGTATCTGCGCCTTTGCCGTCCATCTCCGCCCAAATGAACTCCTCGAGGTAACGAGGCTTTCCCTCGGACCGCGCGGTCACTCTCTTGATGACCTCGGAGGGCACGTCATCACCCAACGCAGATCGCACGAGCACTCCGCACCAGTCTTCGTCGAGCGGCGAAAGCTCCACCTGCGAGGCGTGACGCGCGAAGATCGGGAAGTCGAGCAGCGCCTCGGGGCGAGCCGTCACGAGCACACACAACGAACGCACGCGTCGGAGGACCTCGCTTATGAGCACCACACTCGTGGAGTCGATGTGATGCAAGTCTTCGAGCCAAAGCACGGTAGGCCGCGCAGCAGACTCGACGATCAAGACATCGGTGATCGCGCGGGCCGTCTGGTCGTACATGATGGAAGCATCACGGCGCGCGGCGCGCAGTCGCTCGTCTGCGATCTCGAGCGGGGAGCCGAGCAACTCCAGCAGGAATGCCGTCGTCCTCGTCAACGTCGGCTCGTTCATGCGCGACGCGAGACCACGGTCGATCTTGGCTTTGATGGCTTCGTGTGTGTCGCGCGTTCGAACGCCGAAGAGGCTGCGTAGGGCCTGCTTGAAGGGGGCGAGCGCGCTCCGCTTGCGCAAGGGATCTCCTCTGCCCGCGATCACCGTGAGGTCGCGACGACCGCGCAACGACTCGGACACGAGTCGAGTCTTGCCGACGCCGGCGGCACCGACGATGACTGCACAAGAGGATCCACCGGCGGCTGCGCTTGCGAGCGCCTCCGAGATGCGTTCGAGCTCGCGGTCTCTCCCGACGAAGGAAAGTGCGTGATGCAGCGAAGAACCCGCCGGCGCATCGGAGATGCGTCGCTCCGAGACGAGCACCGGACCGTCGGTGCCGACTGTCATGACGAAGCGTGACTCGAGCAAGCTCGCCGTCGTCTCGTCGACGCGTACTCCGGAGGTCGCGTCACGCCGCAACAGCTCAGCGGCGGTCTCGATGACATCGCCGACGGGGAGATGGCCGCTCAGCTCTCCGCTCCCAGTGGCGATTGCGACGATCGCGCCGGGCACCGCACTCCGCAAAGCCAATGCACAGCGTGCGCTGAGCATCGCTTGATCGGTCGCGCTGCCTCGACCCCAAAGCGCCGCGACCGCACTCCCCGTCGCGAGCAGCTCGAGTCGCGCGCCGAAGGGTTCGACCAACGCGTGCAGCTGAGGCAGGCGCGCGCTCCACATCGCGAGGCCATCACTCTCGTCGGGGTCCGTCGGCATTTTGCATGCGACCACCGAGATCAGCCTGCGCTCGCGATCACTGATCGCAGGTGCGGACACGGACGGACGCGGGACTCCGAGCTGTGCAGCGAACCTCATCGCGAGGAGCGCTTCGGCCACCGACGCGGCGCTGGTAGGTCGATCGGCGGGCTCCTTCTTCAGCAAGCGCATGATCAATGCGTCGAGCGCCTCGGGCACGTCGGGCTTGATCGTGCGCAGCCGCGGCGCGGGCTCGAAACAAACCTTCGCGAGGATCGCCAACGCGTCCGACCCCGCGAACACGGCGCGGCCGGTGATGACTTTGTAGAGCACGCAGCCGAGCGAAAAGAGGTCGGCGCGTCCGTCCAGGTTGGGATCTCCACGCGCCTGCTCGGGTGCCATGTAACCGGGAGTGCCGAGCATCGTCTCTGCGCCGGTGAGCGCGGGCATTCCGCCGGCGCGGGCGATCCCAAAATCGAGGAGCTTCACGCGTGCGAAGTCGTCGTCGAGCACGAGCAGGTTCGATGGCTTGAGATCTCGATGAACCACGCCGCGGTCGTGCGCCCACGCTAGCGTCCGACACACCGAGACCCCCAACCGACGCGCTTGCTCGAGCGAGAGCACTCCTTGCTTGAAGATGCGACTGAGCGGAACACCCTCCAACCACTCCATCACGAGGAACGGAGTCGATTCATCGATGGTCCCGTGCTCGATGTAACGAACGATCCCTTCGTGCTCCAACCCCGCGAGCGTGTGCGCCTCGCGCAAGAAGCGAACTCGATTCTTCTCGGTCGAAAAATGCAGCACCTTGAGCGCGACCCGATCGCCCGTCGTTCGGTCTCGCGCCCGCCAGATCGCCCCCATTCCTCCGGAATCTGCAAGGACCTCCAGATCGAAGCGATCGGCGATGGTCTGCCCAGGAGTCACTACCGCAAACGTACATCGAACCGACCCGCGTCTTCGAGCCTCGTGTGAGGTAGGGGCACTGTTTCGTCGTCCTTCACGTCTTGATCGGCATCGACCGTCACACAGGTTTGCGTGTTGGTTCGAAGCTTGCGATAAGCCGCTCATGAAATTTGACCCCACGCATCAGAGCAACGATGTGGATGACGAGCGCGGTCGTGGCGGCGGACCCGCCCTAGGCGGCGGCGGGCTAGGACTGTTGATCGGTCTGCTCCTTCGTGTTCGCTACGGCTGGGTCATTCTGCTCGTTCTCGGCGTTGGATACGTGGGGTACCGCGTATGGGGCGGAGGCGGCGGCACGAGCAATCTGTCGGATCAAAACGCACCGTCGGCGCAGCTCGCTCCCTCGGATACCGACGCGCATTTCGTCGCGTTCGTGCTCGATGATGCGCAGGATTTTTGGGACAAATACTTCAAGACGCGGTCGGGCTCGTATCGCCACGCGAAGCTCACCTTGTTCTCAAACTCCATTCGCACGGGCTGTGGCGCCGGTGACTCCGCGACGGGTCCTTTTTACTGTCCCGACGACGAGCACGTGTACATCGACCTCGCGTTCTTCCGCGTCATGAGCGAGAGGCTCGGCGCCAACGGCCAGTTCGCGCGCGCCTACGTGATCGCCCATGAGATCGGGCATCACGTACAAAAGGTCTCCGGTGAAACTGTCGGCGGAGGAAAAGGCGCACAAGGCAACTCCGTGCGCACGGAGCTCCAAGCCGATTGCTACGCAGGCATATGGGCACGATCGGCAGACGCTCGCGGGCTCTTGGAAAAAGGCGACCTCGACTCTGCCCTCAATGCGGCGTCACGAATCGGCGATGACGTTCTTCAAAAAGAAGAGACGGGCCACGTGAGGCCCGAGAGCTTCACGCACGGGACTGCGGAGCAGAGAAAGCGGTGGCTGCAAAAAGGCTACATGAGCGGCGATTTGCACCAGTGCGATACGTTCCACGGGGCAGCGCTCTAAGGGTCGGGGTCTTCCGAACGCCGGATTGTCAGCATGCTTTACAAAACGACCGAATCAGAACCGGATCGCTGCCTCGGCGCTCACGGAGAAGTAGCCGAATGTCGTGCCGTGACCGAGGACCTTCCCGTAGCCGGCCGCGAGCGGCAGGCTGAAGATGACTCGCTCGAGCTCGATGAATCCTCCGAGCGAACCGCCGGCGACGGCCGCATTGCGACCCGACGTGAAAGCGTCCACGTTCGGCCAAATTTCGGGTCGCAACGTGACGAAGAAGCCGCCGCGCACTGGCGCGTTTTCGGCGCCGATCCGATGCCGGTAGCCGAGGTCGAGGCCGAACTGTCCGACGACCGAGGGGCCGAGCCCAGCGCCGACGCGCGCCCCGAAGACGAGGTGAGGCTCCAGCCCGAGCGGGAGCACGAAGCGAAACGCGAGAGCGGGTGCGAAGAAGTCGCCGGCGCCGATCCGCTGATAGCCAACGCCGAGGCCGAGCTCGAACTTGCGATCGACGATGGGCTCGGCGGACGAAGTGGCCTCCGCCTTCGCGTGGCACTCACCATTCGAGCAGCTCTCGCCGTTTCCGCACGGCGGGTTGCAGAGGCTCACGCACTTGGCCTCGGACGAGCAAACGAAGCCGCTTCTGCACGAAGGGAAGCACGCGGCAGGTGCGTCCGCGCTGACCACTTGCGTAAAGAGAGACCCGGCGCTCAACGTGAAGAGGAACGATGCGCGAAGCGACATACGGTCAGCCGGTATCGTACAACGTCGGCTCGGGCAACAGGCCCCTTGAGACGCGACGAGGAACGACCGGTCACGCGCCGGCAGCCTTGAAGCCGATCTTCGCGTGATTGCCGTCGCAATACGGCTTGTCGGACGAGCCTCTGAAGCGGCAAACATAGGCCTCCGTCGTGCGCTTGCAGGTTCGGCCCGTGCCCCACGACACCTCGATGGGTCCGCGTACGCGATAGGGACCGTCGAGCGTCGGCGTCACGTGCAGCGGACAGACACGTGCGAGCCACGTGTACGAGGCGATCGATCGGTGCGTCGTCTGGATGAATCCACGGGCCTTTGACGTTGCCGATGAAGACCTCGGGCGTCTCGACCACGCAGTGGCGCGCGTGAAGTCGGCGCTTCGCCTCGAACTGCAAGACGATGCGGTGCCCACGAACGATCTCGAAGCCCGCCGCGCTCACGTCCGGTCTCGGCGCGGGCTTGACGCTCGGCGGTGGCGCGAACGCGGCCGTTGGAGCCTCCAGGACCCGCCTAGACGCGAGTGACTCGAGCTTGCTGGTTAGCGCGCTCAGCTCGTCTCGCCCCGCGGTGAAGCGCGCGTCGAACGGGATCGCGACGCGGTCGTAGGTCGCCACGATCGAGCGCGAATGCTCCGCCAACACCCCGAGCGCGCGATGCACTTCAGGCAGCGACTGCATCGACCGAGACATCGGAGTCCCACCTGACCCGTCTTGTTCGCATAGGCTCGGCGCATGGGCGACTACGATTTCGATCTGTTCACTATCGGTGCGGGCAGCGGCGGGATCGCGGCGAGCCGTCGCGCGGCCTCCTACGGCGCCAAGGTCGCACTCTGCGAGGACGATCGCGTCGGGGGCACGTGTGTCTTGAGAGGCTGCGTCCCGAAGAAGCTGCTCGTCTACGGCTCCCGCTATGCGCACGACTTCGAGGACGCGCGCGGCTTCGGCTGGACCGTAGGCGAGACCGCGATGGATTGGCCTCGCTTGATCGTCGCAAAAAACAGGGAGGTCCAGCGCCTGAGCGACCGCTACGTCGCCATGCTCGAGGAAGCGAACGTCACGCTCGTGCGCGGGCGCGCAACGCTCACGGACGCGCACACGCTGTCGGTGAACGGAGAGCGTGTCACCGCGAAGACCATCTTGATCGCGACAGGCGCGAGCCCCGTTCGACCGAGCGTCCCGGGGATAGAGCACACCATCACCTCCAACGAAGCGCTGGACCTGAAGCTCTTGCCGAAGACGATTGCGATCATCGGCGGCGGCTACATCGGCGTAGAGCTGGCTGGCGTATTTCGAGCTCTCGGCGTGAGCGTGACGTTGGTGATCCGCGATCGCGCCGTGCTACGCGGCTTCGACGAAGACGTTCGTGCCGCTCTCGGCGTGGAGATGCAGAAGCGGGGACTCATCATTCGCAACAACACGACCGTCCTCGGCATCACGCGTCGCGACGAAGAGCTCGTACTCGCGACCGGATCGGGAGAGCCTGTGGTCGCCGAGGTGGCGCTCTACGCAACGGGGCGCGCGCCGAACACCGGCGATTTGGGCCTCGTGCACGTGGGCGTGCAGACCGACGCGCTCGGCGCGATCGTCGTGGACTCGACCTCGAAGACCGCGGTGGAAAGCGTCTACGCGATTGGCGATTGCACCAATCGCAAGAACCTCACGCCGGTCGCGATCGCCGAAGGACGCGCGGTCGCAGAGACGCTCTTCCGCGACAACCCTAGGATCGTCGACTACTCGCTCGTACCCAGCGCCGTCTTCAGTCAGCCGCCGGTCGGGAGCGTCGGGATGACAGAGCAGGCCGCGCGCGAAGCGATCGGAGAGATCGACGTCTACGTGACGAGCTTCCGCCCGATGAAGCACGCGCTTACCGAGCGCGACGAAAAGACCATGATGAAGCTGGTCGTCGACCGCAAGACCGACAAGGTCGTTGGCTGTCACATCGTGGGCGACGACGCGCCGGAGATCTTGCAGGGCGTCGCGATCGCCGTCACGTGCGGCGCGACGAAGGCGCAGTTCGACGCGACGATCGGCATTCACCCCACGGCGGCAGAAGAGCTCGTGACGATGCGCACCAAGAGATAATCGGGTATCGCCGCGCTCAGGAGCAGGTGCCGTATTCGATGCCGTCGATGACGAAGGGCGAGCTGAGCTTGTTGCAAGTCGTCTTGCCTTGCGCCACGCAATCGGCAGACGCGTTGCTCACGCGACAAGGGACCTTACAGACACCGCCGTTGTTGTAATAAATGCAGAACAGGCCCGCGCCGCAGTCCGCGGAGACTTTGCAGGTGCCGCCTTCGTTCACCTTGCCGCCGCTCCGACACGCGAGGGTGTCGGAGTTCACGAAGTGACACTCGACGCCGTTCGGACAATTGCGTAGCGGTGGGCTCGCGCCCTGCGGACTGTAGGGATTGCAGTTGGGAGGCTTGCAGTAGCCGTACTCTTGCGTCCCTATTTTCATGGGCGTTGCGAGCGACAGGCACTTGTTGGAGCCACAGTCAGTGCCGTTTGTGCGGCAGTTCTTGCTGCAATAAAAGCCATAGTCCGACGACCCGACGCACTGCGACCCACGCGTGCAGAACTCTCCACTGCCCGAGCAGTAGTCTCCCGCGACGCCGGAGCCCTGCGGTCGGCAAACCCCATAGTCGCTGTCAACGAGGTTGCACGTCTCCGTGACACCGCACTGGGAAAGTGTGACGGGATCACATGGCCGCGCCTAGACATCGAGCGCCGGCTGGTGCCAGCCGCGGGGGCCTACCTCGGAGAGATACTGGTCACCCACCTCGGCGGGCGCTGGGTGCCCCGCCGC
>JAYVYD010000139.1:0-7872 GCA_043784605.1 Myxococcales bacterium
GCTCCTGCGCTTTGAGAACGGCGATCTGCTCTCCTATCGTCGGATCGCGAGCGATGACGCTCGTGAGTGCATCGTCAATCGAAGGGAGGTCCGCGGCAGACGGGGCTTCACCCAAGACATCGAGAGCGGACTCCGGTGATCCAATCGCCGCCGCGAGCGTGCTCTGGGCGATGACGACGCCGCCGCGAGCGCGAATGCGTCCCACGTCGAAGTGACTGAGCTCCGACTCCGCGCGCGTGAGCTCGATCGGAGAACGGAGGCCAGACTCGACGCCTGCCTTGGCCAGATCGCGATGAACCTTGGAGCGAGCGTATCCGCCTTCTGAAGCGATCAATACCGACTTGGCGGCGTACACGGCGAAGTAGGCTTCTGTGACATTGAAGTCGACGTCCAAACGGAGAGCGTCCGCCGAGTGTCTGACGACGTCGACCTCGAGGTCTGCTGCCGCGGTCTGGGCGGCGATACGCCCAAAGTCGAAGAGCTCCTGCGTCAATCCGACGCCTACCAAGGTGGAGGCAGAGGGCACCCAGCTCGCGTTGGAAGGTGAAACGACGCGAGTCCCTCCCATGCGCGGAATATCGATGAACCCCACGCCGACGTAGGAGCCCGTGGTGTTGTTCGCGGAGCCACCGAACAGCTGTGCGGTGGCTCCGAAGACGGGGTACCACTGCGCGCGAGGCACCTCGGCGCGAGCCTTGGACGCCTCGATCCTCGCAAGCGCTGCGCGAACGGCCGGTTGGGTTGCGCGCGCGTAAGACAGCGCGTCGGCGAGTGAGATTGCTTTGGTGGGTAGCGCGTCCGCTCGCGCTAGGGTTGCTTGCGACAAGAGGGTCATCACCGCCACGACACACGTGGCTGTCGACGCGCGAGCAAGGCGTTTCATCGTCGCCACCCTGGAGCAGCTAGTATGCCAGACGCGAGACCCGAGGTTTTAGGTAGTGCACACGAACGAAGTGAATCGATGAGGAAACTTTCCCGCAGTCCGCGGAAAATTTCCCCACTCGCAATGGGTTGAATGTGTTTCAACGGTCGCGGACAATGGCGCACGTCTTGCTGGCAGGTGTGGCGTGCAAGCCGTGGCGAATCCCATCCAAGGCCTTGCCCACCCATCGCGGTCGAGTCGTTCAACGCCGAGCGCACCCGTGACGCCCCCGCGTTCCATCATCCTCTGGATGGTACTGACGATCGCCGGCGTCGGAGGCGTTGCGTACTGGGATGATCATCGTGAGTCCGAGGCGTCGCTCGCCGACTTTGCACATGAGCAGGTGTCCCTCGCCCGCAACGCGGCCGCGACGCTGGAGCTCGCGGACAGACTTGGTGACAACGACCTTCCTCTGGCGACGCTACGCCGGATCGAAGAGCCCGAAAGTTTGGTCGTCCTCGTTCAGTCAGGCGAAGTCTTGGTCAGCACCCAAGGCACCTCGGTCCGATCGGAGCCGATTATGAGCGCACTTGCGGCAGGAGAAGAGTCGACCCGCCTCTCACGGTCAGAAGCCGCCGCGCTAGGACTTAGACCTCGCACTGCAATCGTCGGCATCGCGCATGCGATGACCCGCTCAGGTCCGCGTAGTGTGATCGTCGTCGCGTCCGCTTTGCGCGAGCGGGATCGAGAGCGACGCGCAGAGTGGCGATTGGCCCTCAGCTTCATTCTTTCGTCTGCGATCGTGCTTGCGTTTGGGGTGCTCGCACTGCGCAAACAGCGCAAAGAGTTCGAGCTTGCGCGGGAGCTCGCGGTGGCAGATGCGATCCGTGTGCGTGATGAGCGGCTCAGGCGCGCGGACAAGCTAGCCACTCTCGGCGCGATCGCGACCGGCATCGCGCATGAAGTGTCTACTCCACTGGGAGTGATTGTGGGGCGTGCGGAGCAGCTTGCAGCCAAGGTGCAATCGGATGAGCGCGCGAGTCGAGCCGTGGCGGCCATCACCGAACAAGCCGATCGCATCGGAAAGATCATTCGCGGCTTCTTGTCTCTCGCGCGTGGCGGCGCCGCTGCGCTCGAGCACACCTTGCCATCGCTCATCGCGCAAGACGCCGTGGATCTCGTGCGCCATCGCTTCAACCAAGCTCATGTCGAGTTGCAATACGATACGACCGACAATCTCCCGACAATTGCTTGCGATCCGAAGCTCTTCACGCAAGTGCTGGTCAACCTGTTGCTCAACGCCTGTGACGCATGTGAAGAGGGCGGTCACGTGCAGCTTCGTGTCTCACCGAACGCGGACCACACGCGCGTCTATTTCTTGGTCAAGGACGATGGCGCCGGCATCTCCAAAGAAGACGCCGCGCGTGCCACCGAGCCGTTCTTCACGACCAAGCCTCCGGGCAAGGGCACGGGTCTCGGCCTCGCCATCGCCAACGAGATCGTCTTGCACCATCACGGCACGCTCAGTCTTGCCGCTCGAGACGACACGCACGGAACCGAAGCGCGAGTAGAAATCCCTGCGAGCGAGGAACCACGATGACTCAGCACCGTCACCGCATTCTCGTGGTCGATGACGACCTCGCGCTGGTCGACACGCTCGTCGATGGTCTCGTCGATCACGGCTACGACGTCGTCGGTTTGGGCTCGAGCCGAGAAGCCGCGGCCCGTATGGGCGAAGACTTCGATGCGCTCGTGACCGACCTACGCATGCCGGGTGTCGATGGCATGGGACTCCTCGCGCTGTCGAAGCGAACCGCTCCGGGTCGTCCGGTGATCGTAATGACGGCTTACAGCGCCGTGGATACCGCAATCGAATCGATTCGTCAGGGCGCGTATCACTATTTGACCAAAGCCTTCAAGGTCGACGAGCTCGTGCTCTTTCTCAATCGCGCGATCGAAGAGACGCAGCTGCGGAAAGAGACGAGCGTACTTCGGCGAACCGTACGCGAAGGTCTCTCCATCAAAAATATCATCGGCTCGAGCGGCGGTATGCGCGACGCGTGCAGTCTCATACGTCGCCTCGCAGACGCAGACGTGCCTGTTCTGGTCGTCGGCGAGACAGGCACAGGCAAAGGTCTCATCGCCCGTGCACTTCACGCCGAAGGAAAGCGCGCAGACAAGCCTTTCGTGACTGTGAATTGCACCGCGCTCCCGGAAAACCTGCTCGAGAGCGAGCTCTTCGGTCACGCAAAAGGCGCGTTCACAGGGGCGACCTCCGATCGCAAGGGCCTCTTCGAGTCGGCGGAGGGCGGCACGATCTTTTTGGACGAGATCGGCGACATGGCAATCGCGCTCCAAACGAAGCTGCTCGATGTCCTCGAGCGCAATGTCATTCGGCCATTGGGCTCCAACAAGGAGCGAATGATCGACGCGCGGGTCATCACCGCCACCCATCGCGATCTCGACGCGCTCACCAAGTCTGGACGGTTTCGGGAGGATCTCCGTTTTCGACTGGATGTGGTGACCATGGAGATGCCGCCGCTGCGACATCGCAAGGACGACATCCCGGTTCTGGCGATGCACTTTCTCGATCGCGCCAGGGGCAAGCATCCGGCGTCTGTCGTCAGGCGACTATCGTCTTCTGTGCTCGAGGTGATGTCCAACTACTCCTGGCCAGGCAACGTTCGGGAGCTCGAGCATGTCGTCGAGCGTGCAGTCCTGCTGGCCCCCGCGGCTGAAATACAAGTCACCGATCTCCCAAAGGCGCTATGCGCGCCGAGCGGCAGAGTCGCCGAATTCGTGGGCCCGGTGGTCACATTGGCAGAAATCGAGAGGCGTTACGCGTCGTGGGCGCTCGAGCAGCTTGGGGGCCGCAAGGTCGCTACAGCCGAGAGACTCGACATCGATCGCAAGACCCTCGCGAAGTTGGTGGATGCCGACGAGCGCGATCACGAGCGCTGATCCCCCACGAACATGCCGTGCCAAGTCCGAAGGCGAGAGCCGCGGACTTGAGCCGTTTGACGTGGAGAAGTCGGTAGCGCTCCACCGCACCAGCGCGACACCTCATCCTTTAGCCAACGATTGTTCGCGTTCGAGGAAACCCCATTCAGGTGGTGTTTTGTCACGGCGCACGCAATACTGGCAACGCGGACTGTTTTTGTAGCATCGATAAAAATAGAGATGCTGACGACGTGATGTAGGTCATTGGGGGGGGCTCTGAAAGGAAAACGCCGAAGTGCGATCGACAACGAAACTGTCCACATTCCCAGCTGGCACTTGGCGTAAGCCATTGTCTCGCGCTGGTCTCTGCGTGTCCTTGGCGTTCGGACTCTTCGTTGCGTGTGCCCCTTCGTTCTCGCCGAAGACCTGCGTGTCGGACGCGGACTGCGCGAACTACGGCACAACGGCGCTGGTGTGTGCGCTCGAGATGCCCCCGGCGGTATGCCGCCCGGCCTCCGAGTTCCCTATCCGCGTCGGAATGAGTGCGCCGGCCACCGGCCCCAGCCAGGACCTCGGTGTGGAGATGCGCAAAGGCGTCCTCGTCGCGTTCGACGAAGCCAACGCCACGGGGGGCATCCGCGGGCGCCAGCTCCAGCTCGACTTCAGGGACGACCTCTACATTCCCGACAATGCGGAAGCGAATACCCGTTCGCTCCTCGATGTACACCCGGACCCGTCTCCGGCGAGATGTACGACCTCGACCACGCCGCCGGTCGTCGGGCAGACACCCATAGGTCCCAATTCACTCAGTCGCGGTCCCTCTGCCGTGATCGCGCTGCTCGGCAACGTGGGAACGCCCACGATGGTGCGCTCTGCGCCGATCGCCGTTGAGACCGGTACGCTGTTTTTCGGGGCGCTCACGGGGTCCAAGAAGGTACTTCGCGACGGCTCGGCCAACGCGGATTGCAGCCGTTATATCTTCAATGTGCGCGCGAGCTACGGTCAGGAAGCCCGCGCGACGCTGGAATACTTCTTCAAACAAGGTGTGCCGGACGGAAAGCACATCCTCAGCTTCGACCAGAGCGACTCGTTCGGCCAAGCAGGCTACGACGGCATCACGACAGCCTATACGGCGCTCAAAGGAGCCGTGGACATGACGCCGCCCGAAATGCAGATTCAGCGTTTCCGGTATACGCGCGATGATGTGACCAGCGTTCCCGCGCAGACTGCGTCCGCATCCAAGTACCTAGCGTCTGTGCTCGCGCAAGACACGGCCAACCACACCATTGGCATCATGTGCACGGGCACCTACGGCCCAGTGTCCGGGTTCATTCAAGGAATTCGTAACTGGCAGTACACACCAAACTCGGACCAGGCAAAGCGTCTGACCATCGAGTTCAGCGCAGTATCATTCGTCGGAGCCAACACCCTCGCGAGCCGCTTGCAGGCGGCCGGCACGGTCATGGGCCCGAACGGTGCTCTGCCATACACCGACAACGTCGTCGTCTCGCAGGTCGTTCCTAACTACTTCTCGGACAAGAGTCAGATCGTCGCGCGCTACAAGAACGCGCTGGCGACCTACGGCGCCGGCGACTCTGTCGTAAATAGCGCGGAGCCCAGCTTCAATTCGCTCGAGGGATACATCGCGGCCACCGTGTTCATCTCTGGCCTACAGCTCCACCAGAAGGCGTTCACCCCCAAAGAGCTCATCTCGACGTTCGAAGGCCTTAGCAAGGATCTAGGACTCGGCGCGGCGAGCTTCACGCCTACCAATCACCAGTACTTGCGGTCTGTATGGGGAACGTCGCTCTCCGCCGACGGAAAGTTCAACAACCGTTACTACTGGGTAGACGGCAGCACGATTCAGCTCTTCGAATGACTACCGCATTAGGAAAATACGAGCTCGTCGCGGAAATCGCGCGTGGAGGCATGGGGATCGTCTATCTGGCGATTGCCCGAGGTCCCGCGCGCTTCAACAAGCTGCTTGTCGTCAAGGAACTGAAGCCCGAGTTCGTAAAGGATCCGGAGTTCTTCGATATGTTCCTCGAGGAAGCGCGCCTTGCGGCACGGCTGAATCACCCGAACATCGTCCAGACCTATGAGGTCGGCGCAGAAGGAGACCGTCACTATATCGTGATGGAGTATCTGGAGGGCGCGTCGCTCGCCGCTATCTTACGGACCAAGGGTCCAGGGTTCGACCTCGGCCTGCGACTCCGCGTTCTCTCGGAAGTGCTTCAAGGCCTGGAGTACGCCCACAATCTGACCGACTTCGACGGCACGACGCTCGAGATCGTGCACCGTGATGCGACGCCTCAAAATGTCTTCGTGACCTACGATGGGCAGGTGCGTGTCGTGGACTTCGGCATTGCAAAGTCCAGCGACTCGCTGCTCGAGACCCGTGTCGGAGTGCTCAAGGGCAAGCCCGGATATATGCCGCCCGAGCAGTTGAAGGGCCAGGTCGACCGGCGCGCCGACGTCTTTAGCGTAGGTGTCATGCTTTGGGAGGTGGTTGCTGGGCGCCGGATGTGGCGCAACCATTCCGACATGACAGTGCTCACCCAGCTGATGAGCAAAAGCATTCCGAAGATTCGCGAAGCCAAGCCGGACGTGGACCCACGCCTGGCCGACATCGTGGACAAGGCGACGGCGCCGGAGCCGGACGCTCGCTATTCGAGCGCACGCGAGTTCGGTGATGCGCTGGACTCCTATCTGGCGGACTCGAAGATGGTGTCTACGTCCCGAGACATTGGCCGGGTCGTGTCCGAGCTGTTCGCCAATGATCGTGTGAGCCGGCGCGCAGCCATCGACGAGCGCCTCGCTGCCATCAGGGACGGAGTCGCAGACCGCGAAAAGCTCCCCAGCATTCGCCCGCCGGGCTTGGAGGTTGGCACGCCGAGCGGCGCGTCTTCCAACTGGGTTCCGCCGTCGCAGACTCAGCCACAGCCCATATTGGTGTACAATTCCGACGGAAAGACGAAGCAGGGCCTGCTTCTCTTGCTCCTCGGCGTGATCGTGTTCCTTCTGGTCGGCATCTCCGCGATGTTCATCTTCGGGCGCAGCGACAAGGACCCCAATGGCCGGGACGTAGCCATCAAGGCCGTCGCTCCACAGACAACCGACACGGCGGTGGGTACACTCCAACAAGCCGCTATCCCGCCGGCAACAACTCTCTCGACGACCGCGACGTCTCACGAGATCAGTGTGTCAGCCAGCCCACCTGCGGCGACGATCGCATTCAATGGCATCACGTACGCGAGTCCAGCGAAGACCCAGTGTCGCGAGCCCATGACGCTTCGAGTGAGCGCACCTGGCTATGCCGCACGTGAGCGCTCGATCGATTGCTCGAAGGACGAAGCCATCGAGCTCGTGCTTTCACCGCTACCGGCCGCGCCGCTCGGGTTCCCGCGACCTCCACCCCCGCCCATGACGACGGCGTCGAAGCCTGCTGCGGCATCGGCTCCTGACTGCAACCCGCCATTCTATTTCGAGGGCACGAAGAAGGTCTTCAAGTCCGGCTGCCTCTGAGTGTGGAGATGTAATGTCGAAGAAACTAACTGCAACTTTGTCCCTCGGCATGCTGGCATTCCTCGCGCAGGAGATGCCCGCGTGGGCGGCGCCTCCGACCAAAGATGAGTGCATAGACGCTCACGGCCGCGGACAAGATCTTCGCGCACAGGGCGAGCTCGCGCGCGCCAGAACCATGCTCATGGTTTGTGCGAGTCAGAGCTGTCCCAGCCTCATTCAAGCAGACTGCGCGCACTTCGCCGAGGAACTCGATCGTATCGTTCCGTCGTTGACCTTCGCGGCTCGCGACGGCGCAGGCGCCGACGTCCCTGACACTCAGGTCTTCGTCGACGATGTGCTCGTCGCGTCGCGCTTGGATCAGGGCAAGCCGTTCGAGGTCAATCCTGGCAAGCATACGGTGAGGTTCATTCACGGCGGGAAAACGGTGTCGCTCGACGTCGTGGTCAATCAAGGTGAGAAGGCGCGTTCGGTCGTTGCCTCATTCGAGCCGCCACCTGCGGTGGGTGGAGCGGGTTTGGTCGCGAACGGCGGAGGCAACGAAGCGG
>JAYVYD010000140.1:0-11899 GCA_043784605.1 Myxococcales bacterium
CTGCGTGGCAGGCCGTCAGCGAGAGCGCGGTCAAGAGGAGAGCGACATTGGTTCTCGTCGTCATGTGAACACCTAGCTACGGTTCGTTCGCGACCCGCGGATTCTTGCCGGTTCGTCGAGGATGGCTAGCATGCTGCAAAGCGCGGGCCCACGCTCACCACGCGTCGTCGGCGATCTTCGCGTACGAGTCGTCACCGCTAGCGATCAACTCGGAGAGAGAGCGCGCACGTGTGAGCTCGGTGGCAAACCAGTACTGCGTCGCTCGGAGCACACCGTCGAAGAGCGCTCGGCGGTCTCCGGTGGCCTCGGCGTACCTCTCCTTCGCGGCCGCCGCCGCGTCGAGCCACTGCCACGCGATCGCGACGATGCCCATGAGCTCGAGGTAGTCGGCGCTGTGACGCAACATCTCCTCTGCCTTTCCCTCGAGGCCGAGCGCGCCGAGCTGCATCGTGAGAGCGCCCAGGCGTTCGAGCTCGGAGGCCAGGGCATCGCACCACTTGCTCTCCACGCCCGCGGCGCGCGCACGGGCGATCGCGAGCTCCACCTCGACGACGAACACGCGCAGGCCTTGGCCGCCTCCCGCCATCACCTTGCGACCGAGGAGATCGAGGCTCTGGATGCCGCTCGTCCCTTCGTGGATCGTGTTGAGCTTCTGATCGCGCAGGTAGCTCTCCACTTGGTACTCGCTCGTGTAGCCGTAGCCGCCGTGCACCTGAACGGCGAGCGCCGTCGCCTCGAAGCCTCGCTCGGCGGGGAACGTCTTGGCGAGCGGCGTGAGCACGTCGAGCAAGAGCGCAGCGCGATCCCGATCGGCCGGCGTGGCGCCATGATGCGCGAGGTCGGACGTCCGCGCACCGCGTGCGACCAACAAGATCGAGCCCTGCGCGATAGCCTTCTGTCGCAACAACATGCGCCGAACGTCATCATGCGCGATGATGGGCACCTGCGGTGAACGCGGATCGCGCGACCCGACGGAGCGGCCCTGGGGTCGCGTTCGCGCATACTCGAGCGCCTCGTGATACGCGGCAGAGGCCGTCGCCGCCGCCTGCAATCCGACGAGGATCCGCGCCTCGTTCATCATCTGGAACATGTAGCGAAGTCCCTGGTGCGGCTCGCCGACCAGCCACCCGCGACAGTCGCCCTCGTCGCCGAAGGACAGCGCCACGCTCGGCAGGCCGCGCCATCCCATCTTGTGGAGTACGCCTGTCGTGTGGACGTCGTTCCCGACGAGCGCGCCTCCGTTCTCTCGCCGCTTCGGCACGACGAAGAGACTGATGCCCTTGGTCCCGGGGGCGGCACCCGCGATGCGCGCGAGCAAGAGATGCACGATGTTCTCGGTGAGATCCTGATCGCCCCCCGAGATGAAGATCTTCGACCCGCGGATGCTGTACCCGCCGCGCGGATCAGGCGTCGCGGTGGTCGCCACGTCAGACAGGCTCGAGCCCGCGTGCGGCTCGGTGAGCGCCATCGTGCCGAGCCACTCGCACGCGTTCATCTTGGCGAGGTAGGTGCTCTTGAGCTCGTCGCTACCGAATGCCTCGATCAAGTGAGACGCGCCAGCGGTGAGCGTGAAGTAGCTTCCGGCGCTCAAATTGGCGGCTGCCGTGTAGGTCATCGCGAGCGTCGCGACGGTGTTGGGCAGCATCATGCCGCCGCTCTCCGGCACGCGCGTCGCCTTCGTGAGATCGAGCTCGATCATCGGCTTCATGAGCGAGTGCATGCGCGCGTGCACTCGCACCTTGCCGTCCACGAAGCGCGGCGGCTCCTGATCCATCGGCCGATACGCGGGCAGCATCACGTCTCGTGCGAGCTTGCGCGCGTTGTCAAGCACCATGTCGAAGGTCTCCTTCGAGTGCTCGGCGAATGCAGGCAGCGCGCACAGCGAGAGCGCATCGAGAACGTCATAGAGCGCGAAATCGACGAACGGATCCGAGACGAGCGAGGTCATGACTCGCCACTGTAGTCACCAGTCTCCGCCGCGTCCGCGCTTCTTGTCGCTCTGCTTGCGCTTGCTGTCCAAGCGTCGCGTCTGCGAGCCCTTCGTCGGCTTGGTGGGCCTGCGACGAGGTGCGACGTACGAGAGCTTTTTTAGTTGAGCCCTCAAGCGTTCGAGCGCCTCGCCCCTGTTTTGTAGCTGGCTGCGCCGTTCTGTCGCCGTGACCACGACGGCCGTAGGCAGGTGCGTGAGCCGCACGGCGGTCTCCGTCTTGTTGCGGTGTTGGCCACCGGGACCGGAGGCGATGAAGAAGTCCTCGGTGCACTCCGCGAGCAACGCGGCGTCCGAGAGCGCGAACGCGCGTCGCGCCGCCGCAGGGGAGACCGCCATGTCCGAATCCAAGCAGGCCCGTGACTCGCGCGCAACGCCGCCCTACCCTGTGACTCGTGCCAGACGCCCCCTCGTTCATGGAGCCGCGGCTCGCGGCCAAGGCACTACAAGAGGCGATCAAGGACCCCAAGCGACCGATGACGATCGCAGACGCTTCGGCAGCGAGTGGGCTTGCGCTGCGCGACGCGGAGTCCGGGCTCCACTGGCTGACGAGCGAGTATCGCGGCCACCTGCGCGTGACCGAGGACGGAGACCTCGTACACGTCTTCCCCGCCGGCTTCACCAAACCGTGGGAGACACGCGACGCGATCGATCGCGCGCTCGCCAAGACGGGCCGCACCATGCTCGGTGTCGGGCGCTTCGTCGTGCGTGCGTGGATCTTGGTCGTGCTCCTCGGGTACACGGCGATCTTCGTCGCGATGCTCATCGCGCTCGCGTTCGCGCGGTCGAGCGGCAACGATCGCGGTCGCGGCTCGGGCTTCGGGCTCGCCGGCGGAATGTTCCGCGTGCTCGGCGACGCGCTCTTCTGGACGTTTCGTCCGTTCTCGCCGCTCTATTACGGGCCACTCGACTACGGCTATGGACGCGCGAATGACCGCAACAAACAGCCGCGCGCGCGCTCGGCCTCGGAAGGCATCCCGTTCTACGAGAAGGTGAACCGCTTCGTGTTCGGACCCGAGACGCCGCCCGAAGATCCGAACGCGATGCGTGCGCGCGTCGTCCTCGAGATCCGCGCGAACAAGGGGCGCATCGGACTCGCCGACGTGATGCGCGTGACCGGACTTCCGCGCGACGAGGCAGATCCGTTGATGTCACGCCTGATGTTGGACTTCGAAGGGTCCGTAGAGGTGGCCGACGGCGGCGGCATCTTCTATCGCTTCCCGCAGCTGCGGCGCACCGCGACGACGGACGAGCACCAAGGCAAGCAGGTAGCCGCGTGGCAACGACCCAACGTCCAGGCTCCGCTCACGGGCAACGACGCTGGCGCGAACGCGATCGTCTCGCTGCTCAACGGGTTCAACCTCCTCATGTCCGCGTGGGTGCTGAACCACGGCATGACGATCCAGAATCTGCTCACACTTTTTTCGAAGCATCCGCCCGTCGTGATGCCGGATCATTCGCTGCCGATAGCGCTCGGCGTCGTGCCTCTCGTCTTCTCGATCGGGCTATTTGTTGCCCCTGCGGCGCGTGCGCTGTTTCGTAGTCGAACGAAACAGGTGCACGCGCAGGAGAACGCGCGACTCTCGATTCTCCGCGAAGTACTCGCGCACGCGCCGAAGAAGGAATCGGTCTCGGATGAAGCGCTCCGCAAGGCGTACCGAGTGGCGACCGGCGTGGAGCCGTCGAGCAAGGAGATCACGAAGCGCGTGGTCGACCTCGGCGGCGATGTGGACACGGGACCGAACGGTGAGGTCCGCTATCGCTTCGCAGACCTCGAGGCGGAGGCGGAGGCCCTCGACGAAGAGCGCGCGCACGCGAGTGACGAAGAGGAGAAGCTCGGACGCGTAGTGTTCGCGAGCGACAGGTAGACTGCAGCGCGTGGAGGAGAAACCGGCCAGCCTGTTGACGGGACGTGTGCTCGGGGGAAAGTATCGTCTCTCGCGTCTGATCGGCCAGGGCGGCATGGGCGCGGTCTACGAGGCCGTGCAAGAAGACCTCGGTCGTCGCGTCGCCGTGAAGGTGTTGCACAAGGCACGGCTCGCCAACGAGAACGCCGCCGCGCGGTTTCGTGTGGAGGCCGAGACGGCGGCGCGGCTCGGCAGCCCGCACATCGTGCTCGTCACGGATTTCCACGAAGGAGGCTCCGATCCGCCGTTCTTGGTGATGGAGCTGCTCTTGGGAAAGAGCCTGCGACAGCTCATCGTGGACGAGGGCGCGCTCGGTTGGCGGCGCTCGGCTGGCATCGGCGCGCAGATGCTCGCGGCGCTAGCGGCCGCGCACGCCGCGAAGATCCTTCACCGAGACATCAAGCCCGACAACGTGTTCGTCTCGCCTTCCCCTGCGCTCGGTGACGTCGTGAAGGTGCTCGACTTCGGCGTCGCGAAGCTCATGGAGGACGACGCGGCGCCGATCACGGGAGAGGGCGTCCTCGTCGGAACGCCGCAGTACATGGCTCCAGAACAGATCGACGGTCGTACGCAGGATGCGCGCACGGATCTGTATGCGGTCGCGGCGTGCTTGTACGAGGCGGTGAGCGGTGAAGTGCCGCTACAGGCGAGCGACTCGCGCGTGCAGCTCGATGACGTCTTGCACCGCGCGCCCCCGCCGCTCGATCGCGTGTGTCCTAGGGCGGATGCGCGCTTCGTAGCGATCGTGATGCGCGGCCTCTCCAAGGATCCCGACGCGCGCTTTCAGTCGGCCGAGCAGATGGCCCGCGCGCTCCTCGCGCTCGTAGAGGTCGCTCCGGTCGGAGACGATGCGGCCACCGTTCGGCAGCCTCGCACCGAGACTCCGACTCGCGACGAAGACCCGCCGAGCGAGATCATGGCGACGCGCCCCAACCAAGGCACCCTCTCCGCGGTGTCCGAGCTCCGACCGGTGCTTCGCCCGGTGCAGCTGGCGCCTCGTCCACCGAGACGGCGCTCCCGACTCTGGCTCTGGATCGGGCTAGCTTTGGCGCTGAGCGTCGCGGCGCCGATCGCGGCCGTCGTGGGCGGGATCGGCTACTACGTGCATCTGACGAACGTCTGCAAGGACACCTCGGTGGGCGTGAGCGCGCGACTCGACGCGTGCGAGTCCGCGTGTGGGCCGGATGACGAGAACCGGCAGTACTGCACACTCCTTGGAGATCTGCTCGCTGCCAAGGGTAACTCCGCGGGCGCCGCGAAGGCGTACGACGAGGCGTGCAAGGCGGGCGACGCGGTGGGCTGCGTGCGGCTCACGACGACGCGCAAGCCGGGCCCATGATCACGCGACGACGTCGAGCGAGCGGTTCTTTCTCCCGCGTTGCGCGAGCTGACCGCACGCGCCCGAGACGTCACGCCCACGCGAGTGGCGCACGGTGACGAGCGCTCCGGCCGACTGCGCTGCGCCAACGAAGAGCGCGATCGTCTCGTCGCTCGGAGCTGCGAAGCGCGCGCCCTTGAACGCGTTGTAAGGGATCACATTCACGACGTGACGGAAACCCTCGCAGAAGTGCGCGAGCCTGCGCGCGTCTTCTTCGGTGTCGTTCTCGCCGCTCAACAGGACGTACTCGATCGTGATCTTCTCGTGCGGTCGTTTGGGGAAGCGCTCGAGCGCTGCGCGCAGCTCGAGGAGGCCGTGACGCTTGGTGACCGGCATCGTGCGTGTGCGAGCGACGTCCGTGGTGGCGTTGACGCTGAGCGCGAGGCATGGCCGAACCTCGGCGTGCGCGAGCGCATCGATCCCCGCGACGAGCCCCGAGGTGGACACGGTCACGCGCGAGGGCGCGATCGAGAGGCCCGCGGGCTCGCACATCGCGCGCACGGCGCCGAGGACGGGGACGACGTTGTGAAGCGGCTCGCCCATGCCCATGAAGACGACATTCACGCGACGCGAGTCGGTGGTCCCGCACGCGCGCAGCACCGCGAGGAGCTGCCCCATGATCTCGGCGGCCGTGAGGTTTCGCACGAGCCCCATCTCGGCGGTTCGGCAGAACGTGCAGCCCATCGCGCAGCCGACCTGGCTCGACAGGCACACCGTCACGCGCGGGTTCTTCACGGCGCGTGGCATGTGCACGCCCTCGATGAGAGCGCCGTCGGCGAGTCTGAGGACGACCTTGGTGGAGCCGTCGGTCGAGCGCTCCTGCTCGGTGACCTCGGGCAGCGCTAGCGACAGCTCCGTCCCGACGAACGCGGCCGCCTTCTTCCCCAGCGAATCCAGATCGGCCTGTCCGAGTGCGATCCGCGTCAGTCGCGTGCAGAGTACACGCGCATTGATCGGCGAGCCGATCGCAGACAAATCCGCTGCGGTCTTGTCCCAGGCCGACGCGCTCATCGCGACGCAGCCTACTCGATCAATGACGCTTCGGCTCGGGGTGCACGGGCGGCACAGCTCCCATCGTCCGTTTGCCCATCGTCATCTCCGCGGACGGTTCCGGCGGCGGAAGTGGAAGCGGCGCTGGCGCGGACCCCATCACCGCAACGTCGCCCTCGGCGACGGGCATGCTGATCGAGCCTTGTGTGTGGCAGGTCTGCGTCTCGAAGAAGAACGCTCCTACGGACGCCAGACCCGCGCCGAGCATCGTGAACGCCGCGATGCGACGACGGCGCTTGCGCGTGACTCCAACGGGACAGTCCGCCGTGAGCATTGTGCCGTCCGCACGCCGGTAAAAGCGCACGCAAAGCTCGCCCTCCTTCGCGACGATCAGCCCCTCCGCCTCGGCGCGCGTCATCGACGAGAGATCGTAGACGTTCTTGTCGCATTTCAGACAAAAGCGCGCGGTATCGTCGCCCACCATGTCGCTCCAACTCTCCGAGCATGGGCTCGCGACCTGGAGGTTGTCGAGCAACGGCAGCTTGCGACCCTCGAGGCCGCGGAGCTTGTTTCTGAGCTCGTCTCGATGACGGCGCAGCTCGCGCTCGTCCAGGCGGAGGTGCTCGAGCTCACGCGCGCGCGAGTCGATGGATTGGACCGCTTTTTCGAGCTCGTCCAGCTTGGCGCGTAGGGCTTCCTTCTCGTCTCGGTAGGGCACTGTCCACCTGAGACGCTCAACCGGGCCAAAAGTTTTGGACCCAACCGTAAGAAGCGGCGGATCAGCGAACGGACGGCGGCGGAGGTGTCTCGGGCCGTGCCTCGAGCGCGCTGCGCAAAGGGTCGAACAGGCTGTCCGGAACGGGGTCGAGCTTGGCGTACAGCTCGGACTTCTTCACGTAGACCTCTTGCCGACGCCCCTCGTCGTCTTCGGTCTTCAGCGTCAGCTCGACTGGGCTCCCGCTCCGCCGCGAGATCTGAGCGATCATCGGCGAGACGATCTTCACCATCAAGCTCAACAGCTCGCGCACGAGACCCTCTTCGAGCACGCCCCTGCCGTTGAGAGTCACGTCGAGGAGGCGGCCTTTGTGGCTCACGACGCGACCGCACGCCGAGCGCAGCTGCGTGACGAAGCGCTCGAGTTCGACCGTCGCGGTGGGATCGAGCACGGGATCAAGCGATTCGGCGCCGCTCTCACCTGGGTGAAGGACCTCGGCGACCATCCCGGCATCCGTGTGCCGTAGCTTGAAGACGAGCGCGTCCTTCTGATCGGGCTTTCGCCGCAAGCGCAGCTCCGCGGTGTCTTCGTCGAGATCGAAGCCGCCGATGTAGAAGTCGTCGAGCGTGATGGGCTCGTAGGAGACCGTGCGCTTGAAGAGGCTGCGCTTGACTCCCACCGGGAGAGTGACCCCTTGCGCGAAATCCGAAATTCTTCGCGGCTTCTGCCACTCCTCCAGCGCGTCCACCGAGAGCGCGAAGCTCGCCGCGATCCCCTCGGGGTGGACCTGCGCGGTCTGAAACTCGTTCTTTCCGCCCTCGAGGTCCATGAGCGTGCGCGACTCGGAGACCGGGAGACGAAGGCTGATCAGGATCGTCTCGAGACACTGGCGCGCGAGAAGCTTGGCCTGGTCTACCGTGTGTTTGGCGCTCTCTTTTGCGTGGTGCGCTTCGTTCGCGGCGTCTTGGTGTGCGGCGCCGACGATTGCGGCGGCGAACTCCGTGACGCGACGTGCGTAGTCCGCGATCTGCACCTGGCCGCCGGTCGTGGCGCCCGTGATGGCGTAGGCCACCGCCGCGTGAGCGCTCTCGAGCGACTCGGTCGCCCGCATGCGCGTGAGTTCGTCTTTTTGCGCGGCGTCCATCGCGATGCGTCCCTCGGCGTCCGCACGTGCGGCAGTCGCTGCCTGCTCTACGAACACCCTGAGCGCCGCGAGCATGTCGTACTGCGGCGGGAACGGCACCGAGTCTCCGTAGAGGTACCGCATGATGGGTAGACCCTAGCGCCAAAGCGCCCCCCCTTGGAAGCGCCTGTTTATTGCGCGAGCGCCCGTCCGAGCTCATGGATGTCGGCGAGCTTCTCCTCGAAAGGCTTCCAGTCGTCCGTGGCGTCGATGGCAGACCAGACGCGCTCGACCTCGTCTTTGTGCAAGTGAGCTGGCTCGGCGCGCGTGAAGTAGCCTTCGTCGAGTCGCGAAGGTGCGCTCGGTCGGAAAAGCGCGAGGTGCCTGCGGAGGGCCGCGAAGTCGGGTGACTCGTACTTGGATCGGAGAGGTCCCGCCATCGCGCGCCGTTCGGAGGCCTCTCCCCCGAACCAGTCGAAGAAGAAGCGGTCGAACGGGACTTGCGAGCTGTCGAGGAACGCGAACACCTCGCCGATGAGCGCGTCGTCCGCGGGTTCTCCCGCCGAGCGGAGCCCGAGCCGCCGGAGCATCGCGGTCTGCGTGTGGCGCACGAAGGACACCTCGAACTCCGCGAGCGCGCGGCCAATCGCCAGCGAAGGCTCGAGCGTGCGCAGGGCTTCGCCCAACCGAGTGAGATTCCAGAGCACCGTCCCTGGCTGGCGTCCGTATGCGTAGAGCCCGCTCTCGTCGAAGTACGCCGCGGTGAACTCGATGTCGTAGCGGGGCAAGAATCGCCAAGGCCCATAGTCGAAGCTCTCGCCGGTGATGTTCATGTTGTCGGTGTTGAGGACGCCGTGTACGAAGCCCGCGACCATCCACGCGGCGGCCGTCTTCGCGTGGCGCTCGGCTACGGCGCGCAAGAAAGTATCGACCGGATCACCCGCCGCTTGGACCTCGGGATAGAACCGCGACACGACGTAGTCGAACAGGCGCCGCATGCGGACGGCGTCTCCCTCGAGCGCGAGGCGCTGGAACGTGCCAAAGCGGACATGCGAGTGCGAGAGCCTCGTGAGCACGCTTGAACGCGTCGGGGAAGGTTCGTCGTTGCGGTAGAGGCTCTCACCGGTCTCGAACAACGAGAGCGATTTCGAAGTCGGGACGAGCAGCGCCTCCAACATGGTGGTGGCCAACACCTCACGAACGCCGCCCTTCAGCGTGAGCCGCCCATCGCCGCCGCGCGACCAAGGCGTCGTACCGCTGCCTTTGGTACCCAGATCGAGGAGCCGGCCCGCGTCGTCGTCGAGCTGCCCGAAAAGGAACCCACGCCCGTCACCGAGCCGCGGGTTGTATACGCCGAACTGATGGCCGTGGTAGCGCAGGGCGAGCGGCTCTTGGAGGTTGCGCTCGAGCGGAGCGAAGCGCGCGAAGGTAGCCTCCCAGGTTCCGTCGTCCAGAGACTCCAAGCCCACCGAGCGAGCGGCGCCTTCATTGCGATGACGAAGCGTCGCTTGCGGAAAGCGAGCGGCAGAGACGACGTCATAGAAGCCGTCTCCCAGCGTGAGCACGTCCGTGCGTGGACGATAAATCATCGGCGATATTCGATGCCACTTAGCGCACCCGGTTGTGAGAGGCGACGTCCGTGTCGTGCGCCGACGTCCCCCGACTAGTTGACGCCGACCCGAGCGCCAACGCGAACGCAGCTGCGGCCGCATACGGGATGAGACGTTCGACTACGCCCGCCTCTCTGCGCGACGTTCTCAGGACGGGCTCGGCACTCGCGGCAGGGATTCCGACCCACGCGCTGGCGGGTGGCAACGTCTCTCCCTTCATGAGAAGTGAACCCGGTTCCAAGACCGACCCTCTAGCCATGGTCGTCTCATACAGGACGACGGAGCCCGCACCCACCGTGCAGCCGGCTCCCACGCGAACCGTCGACATCTTCATCACGCGATCCTCGAAGAGGTGCGTTTGGAGCGTGCAGTCGTTGTCCAGACAGGCGCCGTCTCCGATCTGCACCAGATCGTACTCCGTGAGTCCGGTCGTCATCATCGTGACGCCCTTGCCGACCTTGGCCCCTAGCGCCCGGAAGAACCACGGCAGGAAAACCGTCCCCTTCAGGAACTCGTTGAGCAGCGGGTCGACGAGGTTCTCGTGCAGCGCGGTGATGAACTCCGTGCGCCAAACGAACGTGCACCACAGAGGCACGTCGCTCTGCCGATGGCATCCGACGAGCAGCCACTTCGCCGCGATGACCAAGCCCGCGACGAGCGCAGCGAGCGCCAAGTACAAGCCCGGAAAGAGGCCGACGAGAGCCAGTCCGCCGAGCGTCGACCCAACGAGCGCCCCGAGCGCGACGAGCGCGTGCACGAACAGAATCACTCCGGTCGTCGGCGCAATGACGCGTGCGAGCTCGATGAGAGCGCGGCAAAGAAAAAGCCTCCGTGACGGACGAAACGTCGTGTCCGGCGAGAACCGCGCGCTCTCCTGGCGCCGCGCAAGCCTCAGAGGCGGCGCTCCCATCCAAGAGGACCGTGCGGGGGTCTGTAGGGGTGCGAGGGACATGCAGCCGACGAGCGAGCCGGCTCCAACCGATGCACCCGTCGGAACGACCGCACCATTGCCGACGAACGCTCCTCTCTCTATCCGCGTGTGCGCGAGCGCCAACTTCCCGCGAGCGAGGTGTGGAGCACCTAGCGCGACAACGTCCGCGACGAAGCTGTCTGCCTCGATCTCCAAGAGGTCTGGGTCGAAGTCTACGGCCGTCGACACCTCCGCGTGCGCCCCAACCTTTGCGCCGAGGAGTCTGTAGAGCCACGGGGTAAACACGGTCGCGTAGAGACTGCCGACCCAGTCCAGGCTCGATCGCTGCGCCTGGGCGAAGAGCCAATGCTTGAAGTAGGCGGCGCTGTCCCACGAGTGCGTGCCGGGTGAAGTCTTGCCGAGCGCGCGCTTGAGCGCGACCAACTGCGCGCAAACGAGCACCACGAACGAGAGCGCTACTGCGGGCAAGGCGAGCAGGCTCGCGCAGGTGCCCCAGCGCTCCAGCCGTTCGAGCACGACAAGGCCTGGAAGGATCGCCAACATGGGCAAGAGCTGGAGTCCCAAAATCGCCGTCACGAATCGGAGCACCCGCGCCTTCGGACGCGGCTCGAGCTGTCCTTGCGCTTCCTCGCCGCCGCCGTGGGCGAGTGGGGCGACGTCCGTGTCGTCTGCGACCTTGGAGCCTGGGCCGAGCGTCGCACGTGTGCCGACGACGCTCCTGGCACCGATGGTGATCTCGCCGATGACGAGCTTCCCTCCGCGAATGATCGCCGGCCTGACCTGCGCATCGACTGACAGCGTCGTGTCGTCACCGACCGCGATCAAATCGAACGCGTTGAGGTTGGTGGTGGCGACCATGACGCCGCGACCGACCCGTGCACCGAGCAGTCGTAGATAAACATTGAGGAGCGGCGTGCCACGGAGAGACTCGACTGGCGCGATAGCCAACACTCGATCGACCAACCAATGTCGGAAGTGAGCTTGTCCCCACAGCGGGAAGACGCCGGCGCGGTACCTGCCGACGACGAGCCACTTCACCGCTGCAGCGACGAGCAGCATCAACGGGTGCACTACCAAGAGGGCGCCAAGGGACACGGCCGTGGCAGAGAGGATCGAGCCGTCGCCACGGCGCAGGGCGAGGAATGCGAGGTACGGTCCCAACCACTGCGCGGCGTGGAGGGCCGCGACCCAATAGACTCCCGCGGCCTGCGCGATCATCGCGCGCACGGCGACGCTTCGGGGTGCCTCCATGGTGGGT
>JAYVYD010000141.1:0-13254 GCA_043784605.1 Myxococcales bacterium
GGAGCGAGGCGCGAATCACCGCGAGGACGTCGTCGAGGAACACGGCCTGCCCGGAGCTGCGTGTCCACTTCGGCAGGATCATCCATGGGAGCCGCTGGACCAGTGCTCTCAGGATCTCGAACGAGCTGCCGCCGGGACCGACCACCATTCCTGCCCGCAGGCAGGTCACCGGACAGCCCGATGCTTTGAGCACCTCCTCGACTTCGAGACGGCTTTGCAGATGGGGGCTTACGTAGCCTTCGGGCGGGACGAGTCCACCCAGGTAGACGATGTGCTTGACGCCCGCGCGCGCCGCGGCCTTTGCGAAGTTGTCGGCGAGCAGCAGATCCGTGTCGTGAAAGTCGCCCTGGAACAGGCGCGATGACGGCATCATCGAGTGCACTAGATAGACGGCGATGTCTGCGCCGGCGAGGGCGGCCACGGTGCTGGTCGCGGAGTAGAGGTCGCACGCGCGCCAGGTCATGTCTGGCGACGGAGGTCTCGGCGCACGTGCGAGGCCGATGACCTCGAAGTCACCGACGAGCGTGGG
The DNA here is from genome assembly GCA_043784605.1 of Myxococcales bacterium. Taxonomy (GTDB): domain Bacteria; phylum Myxococcota_A; class Polyangia; order Polyangiales; family Polyangiaceae; genus JANYHY01. Next base: position 530 of record JAYVYD010000141.1, read on the forward strand.
CCACAGGTGCGACCCGACGAACCCGCTTGCGCCCGCGATGACGACGACGGGCTTGCTGGGGGCCAGCTTCGCAGCGCCCTCGTTCACTCTGCGGCCTCGTCGACCCTCGTAGTCGTCGCCGCCGCGTGCTTGTCTACAGTCGCCGTCATACCGAGCGTGATGAGTCTCGCTCCACGTTTGTAGGTCCAGTACGCCCAGAACCACTCGAAGATCACGACGACACGGTTGCGGAAGCCGATGAGGTACCAGATGTGGATGAAGAGCCAGGCCTCCCACGCGAGGAACCCGCTCAGCTTGAAGCCGAACGGCTGCGCGACTGCGCGCGAGCGACCGATCGTCGCCATGATTCCTTTGTCGAAGTAGCGAAACTTACGCTTTGGCTTGCCCGCGAGCGCTTCACGGATCGCTCGCGCGGCGAAGGCTCCGCCCTGCATCGCGACCTGACTCACCCCGCCCACTACGACGCCGTTCTGCTCGAAGTGGACGATATCGCCGATCGCGAACGCCTCGGGGTGTCCGGGTAGCGACAGGTCCTCTTGCACCATCACGCGCCCCTGGCGGTCGAGCGGGACACCGAGGGATCGTGCGATCGGCGATCCCTCGACGCCCGCCGCCCAGACGACGGTGGCCGCGTCGATCCGCTCGTGCTCGAGCTGCACGCCGCGCTCGTCGATCGACGTCACGCGCGTAGCGCAGCGGACGCTGACTCCCAGCTCCTCGAGCTGCGTGACGGCCTTCTTGGAGAGCGATGGGTCGAACGGTGGCAGGATGCGTGGGCCCGCCTCGAGGAGGATGACGCGAGCATCTTCCGCACGAATCGAGCGAAACTCCTCGCGCAGCACGAATCGCGCGAGCTCTGCGAACGCGCCCGCGAGCTCCACCCCGGTGGGTCCGCCGCCGATGAGCACGAAGGTCAGAAATCGCTCACGCTCTTTCGGATCGGTGGAGCGTTCCGCCCGCTCGAACGCGAGCAGAACCCGCCTGCGCACCTCGATCGCGTCGTCCAGCGACTTGAGACCCGGCGCATGAGGCTCCCACTCGGGGTGGCCGAAGTAGTTGGTCTGAGCGCCCGCGGCCAGGACGAGAAAGTCGTAGTCGACCACGCCGTCCTCGAGCACGACGCGCTTCGCCGCGAGATCAACCGCGGTCACTGTCGCGAGCTGCACGGCGACGTTGCGTTGCTTCGCGAGGATCGATCGGATGGGCGATGCGATGTGGTTCGGAGCGAGACCGGCGCTCGCGACCTGGTAAAGCAGAGGTTGAAACAGGTGGTGGTTGGTCCGGTCCAGCAGTGTGATGTGCACCGGCGCGCGAGCTAGCGCTCTAGCGACGACGAGCCCGCCGAAACCTCCACCGACGATGACGACGCGCGGTTCGCGATTGGTTGCCATGTTCGCTATTCCTATCCCGCTACTCCGATGCAACCTACGGGCATGAGGGGTCGCCTGCCGCGCCGTCTCCGCGAAAAATCGGTGACCACGGAATGCGCTCGCTCGACGAGGTGCTACACGCCGCCGGACGACGAACGAGCTGGCCCCGCATGCTTTCGAGCCCTAGTAAGCATGTAAGGGCGATACCATCCGCTCGTGAGCTGGGCGCGCGTGCGGAAGTGGGGGGGACGAGGAGCTTTGTCTTTCCTCCTATTGGCGATCGTTCGCCTCGGCTGGCACCTCGCGTTCCTCGATGACGCGCGGGCGATCCTGGACGCGCGTGCGGAGCGCGATCTTGTCTCGCGTCGCGACTACTTGAACCTGCACCTCGGCGAGGTGGGCGCCGCGCCGGGCGATCCGCAGTTCGCCGGCGAGTGGACGATCGTCACGATCTCGATGAGCGCCGCGGCGGCTGCCGGCATCGGCTTCGATCACCCGCAGACGGTGCCCGACGATCTCGCCCTCGCGGCGCGCGCGCTCACACTCGCGGACGACCCTCGCGCGAGAGCGTTCGATACCGCGCGATGGGGCGGCGACGCGCTCGACACTCTCGACGGCCCGGATGCGCATATCGGCTATCTGGGCCATTTCGGGATCGCACTCGAGGCGTATCGTCTACTCGGCGGAAGAGACAAGGCGTGGCTCGCGCTCGAGAGTCGCGTGGCCGACGCGCTCGCCAGACGCGTGCAGAATTGGCCCACGCCGTTCTTGCCGACCTACCCGGGCGAGACCTACGTCGCCGACAACTCGGTCGTACTCGCGGTGATCGCTCTCTCGGACGTCGGCCGCGCCCCCGCTCACGCGGCCCTTCTCGCGCGGGCGATCTCCTACTCACGCACGCACCTCGTCGATCGTGGGACGGGCGTGCTGGACTTCTCGGTCGGCGAGGACGGCGAAGGGAAGGGCGGAGCACGGGCCTCGGGCGCGGCGTGGAGCGTCTACTACTTGGCATTCGTGGACATGGCATTTGCGCGCGAGCAGGCGGAAGCGCTGCGGGCGTTTCGCAAGAAGCTATGGCCGGGCGCGGAGGCCATGTGCGAGCGCGCGACGTGCGACGGTCAAGGCGACGTGGACTCCGGTCCGCTCGTCTTCGGCACGAGCCCGGCCGCGACCGGCTTCGCGATGGCGGCGGCGCGCAGTCTCGGCGATGCGGAGTGGCTCGGCGGATTGCTGTCCACCGCGGAGTGGGTCGGAGTCGTCACGCCGGGACCCCGTCGCCACTACCTGACAGCGCCGCTGGTAGGCAATGCGATCGTCTTGGCGATGATGACGTCCCGCCCATGGGACGATCGCTACGTGGCGACGCGGTAGATCTTCACGCAGGCCGTCGTGATGCTGGCGCCCGCGGAGCCGCTCCTTCGTAGGTTCGTGTTGTCGAACTGCTGGCGTCGGCGTTTGACCAACGCGCAGTGCACAGGGAAATTTTCCACGAGCCTGCGGAGGAAATCCCCATTTGTCATGGCGCCACGCGACTTCCCGGCGTTGCGAAGTGGCTCGACGCTTGCGTAGTGGGTGGCCTCTGACTCGAACCTCCGGGGAAAATCATGACGGCACGACTGCTACTGCATGCAGGAGTTTTGCTCATCGCTTGCAATGACGCCGAACTCCTGCAGCGCCCCGATGCTGCACAGGTCAACGAGTGCGTGGCGCGCGCAGTCACCTTTTGCGACGCCATGCCCGCGAGCGCCGGAGGGTGCGTCGCCAACGCGAACGACCCTCGCGCGAGGCTGATCCCGAATGATGCGAGCTACCCACTCGGATGTCTCGTGAACGTGCTCGAGGGTCGCCAAGACTTGTCCGGTACGTGCGTCGTATCGGAGTCGTGCCGCTGCGACCCCGGGCCCGACGGAGGCGACGAGGGCGGAACAGTGTCTCGTTGGTCCTGCTCGCCTTGATTCATCCGACTAAAGCGCGACGGAGATAGAGGCGCGCGCGCCCACGAAGTAGGGCGACGTCAAGTCACCTGCGAACGGGAGCAATGCGCCGGCAGTCGAATGGAACGCTTTGTAAGACAGCCGCAGCTCCGGCTCGACCACACCGACGTCGAGAGAGTGCGTGGTGGTGCCTGCGACCGTAAACACACCCCACGCGCGCGCACCGACGTCGAGCCAACTTGCCAGTGTGTACGCGATGCGGCCACCGGCAACGAACTCGACGATGATCGTGTCCGGGACGCCTTGCGTCGTGACGAGCAGCTCGGACTTCACGAACGGTTCGAAGTGAAAGCCGCTCTCGTGAACGTCGAAGCCGAGCCGTGGCGTGAGGCCGAGTCGGCCGGGCTCGAACAACGCATCGTCTTCTGCACCGCGCGAGTACTCCGCCCCGCGGGAAATGGATTGGTGATCAGCGGAGATCGTGTCGGCATAGGGCCGGCGGCGTCGAGGGCGCTCTGGTTGGGTAGCTCTCGTCCACTTGCTGTCGGGAGTGTGAGCAACAGCGCCGCGCGTAGATCGATGTTCTTCGAGAGCGGGCGCCTCCACTGGAGGCCCACCTCCAAGTTGCCGAGGTTGGTCGCGCTTCGTCGCTCGTCCGCCGGCGGCGCGAGGTTGCCGATGACGAGCGGAAAGCGCACTCCAGCACGCAGCGCTTCTCCGAGAGGAAACGATGCCGACAGCGCGGCACTAACGAGCGATACGGGCGTCGAAGTACGAACGTAGGAGACGGTGCGAAGCGATTGCGCCGGCCCGAGGTCGACGGCGTCGACCCGGCCGAAACCAGCGACCATGTCTGCACCAAAGCGCCATCCCGAAGGCTGATCATCGCTAGTGTCAGGCAGCGTCTGGTTCGCGTCGGTCAGTCCATCGCGTGCCGAACCTTCACCGGTTTGAGCGCGAGCCAATGATGAGCCCGTCAACAGCAGCAGTGCGATCCATGCGTGCAACCGCCCTCGATGACTCCACGGTTCTCGATCGAGGCAGGTTCATTGCGGGGCTTCGCTCATGGCATCCCCGATGCAACTCGGATGCGTAGAGGAGCTCAGATGACTCTTCAATGGCCCCACGTGCTCTTCATCGGCGTGCTCACTATGGCTTGCAACAAGAACTCGAAGCCCGCTGCCGACGCGAACAGCATCACGACCACGCAGTCGACGACCGCCAAGCGCAACGACGCGCGACCGAACCAGACGCTCGCCGTCTCCGCCGAGATCGCGAAGGCGTGCGGTATCACCTTGGACGACCCACAAGACGCGCCGAAGTTCGACCTCGACCGGAGCGACCTCTCGACACAGGATCGGGAAGTTCTCGACAAAGTTGCCCAGTGCGCGACGACCGGCCCGCTGCAAGGTCGCTTTCTCTCGCTCATCGGCAGGGCCGACCCGCGCGGCGAGGAGGAATACAACATGTCACTCGGTGGCTCGCGCGCCGCGAGCGTTCGCACGTATCTCTCGAGGCTCGGCGTGGACGCCTCGCGACTCTCGATGACCTCGCGTGGCAAGCTCGACGCCAGTGGTACGGACGAGAACGGCTGGCGTCTCGACCGTCGCGTGGACGTAGAGCTCGACAAGGCCAAGGTCGCAGGACGGTAGCTTGCGAAGCCCTCCGAGCGCCCCTCGTTTGCTGGCGATCGTGAGCGCCGTCGCGATGATTCTCTTCGCCACGGATGTCGAGCGCAGAATGCTTGCTCGACGCGGGTTCGATGGCGTCACTCTAGGGTGCGCTCATGGGTAGACCATCAACGGGCCTTCGTCCCATCTGACGGTGGCAGTTGCCCTTCGTTCCGCCCTCGAGGTAGCTCGTCCAGACCTGCGTCCTTCGGGCCCAAATCTGCGCGTCTCGTTCAGGGCAGGCGTGCTGCGAGCCGGACGGGTGCTCCGGCGACGTCCTCGATGACGACCCGCCGCCGCGCTGAGCTTGGTGCTGAAGTGCTCGCAATCGATCGGCGCACGGGTCCCGTAGTTCCGCCATCTTCATCGCCAGTTAGGGTCCGCGGCGCTCCGGTCATTCGGGGGCAACGACGCCGCGAAGGCGGAGCGAGTTCACAACGACCGTGATCGAGCTCAATGCCATGGCCAGCGCAGCAGCAATCGGTGGGGCCAAACCCGCGATCGCAACCGGCAGCGCTACGAGATTGTAGCCGATCGCCCAGGCGATGTTTTGTCGCATGACCCTTCGGGTTTTTCTTGCGAGGATGATCGCCTCGGGAAATCTGGAGATCCCGCCTTCACGCAGCGTCACGTGAGCGACCTGCATCGCGAGATCCGTCGCGCCGGTCGCCGCTACGCCGAGGTCAGCCGCGCACAACGCCACGGCGTCATTCAGTCCATCTCCCACGAACGCGACGGTGTGATGCAATGGGCGCAGTTCGTCGATAGCGGCAGCTTTTTGCGTCGGAGTGCACTCGGCCTGGATGTCCTCGGTCTTCATCCCGAGCGCGGCGCCGATCTCGTCGGCGGGTCCCCGAGCGTCACCCGAGACCATCCCCACACGCATGTTCATCCTTCTCAGCGCGTCGATCGTGCGTCGTGCCGCAGGTCGCAGAGCGTCGCGTACGATGACTCGCCCCAGCCAGCGTCCGTCCCGCGCGACTTCCACTCGCGTGCCGCAGTCCGCCGATGCAGAGGGGACGACGACACCCTGGGCTTCGAGGAAGCGATGATTGCCGACCAGCGTGGTCTTGGTGCGCGTCGTCCACTTCACGCCGAGGCCCGCATGCGCGATCAGCGTCCCTTCACTTCTTGCTCGCTGAATCGGAGCCGCCGAGAGGATCGCGCGGGCGATCGGATGCTCACTCTGGAACTCGGCCTCCGCCGCGACCTCGAGGACTTCCGGTCGGGAGACGCCGGTCGCGGTCTCGACGCTCACGACCTGGGGCCGACCCTCCGTGAGCGTCCCCGTTTTGTCGAACAAGACGACGTCGACGTTGGCTGCTCGCTCCACCGCCGCGCCATCACGAAAGAGGATCCCGCGGCGCGCAGCGTTTCCTGCAGCCACGAGAATGGCCATCGGGGTCGCGAGACCGAGCGCACAAGGACATGCGATGACGAGAACACTCACGGCGCGGAGCACTCCACCACCGACACCTCCGCCGGTCAGACCATGAACGAGCCCCACGACAGTCGCGAGACCGACGACCGCCGGCGCAAAGACGGCGACCGCCCGATCGCTGAGCGCAGCCAGCGGAGCTCGATCGGAGAGCAATCGCTCCACTGCGCGTGCGATGCCGTCGATCGCGCGGCCTCCTGTCGCGGCGGTCACTCGGACGGTGAGCGCACCCTCGCAGTTCAGAGTCCCTGCCTCCACGAGATCGCCGACCGTGATCGGAATCGGGTGGGACTCTCCCGTCAGCAACGACCGATCGATCGTCGACGAGCCCACGGTCACGACGCCATCCACGGCAACCCGCTCGCCAGGTCGCAGCCTGACCTTGGCTCCGACGGTGACTGCGCGAACGGAGCATTCGGTCTCCGTCCCATCGTCGTCGAGCACGCGCACGATGTCGGGCGCCGTCGCGAGCAACGATCGAACCGCGTCGCCTCCTCGCTGCCGGGCGCGCTTTTCGATCGCGCGACCCACCAGCAGCAATGTGATGATCATCGAAGCCGAGTCGAAGTACACCTCGCTCGATCCTCGCGCGAGCTGCCACGCCGAGTAGACGAACGCCAACCCCGCGCCGGCCGCCACTAGAAAATCCATTCCGAGAGCGCCGCTCAAGAGCCCGCGCCACGCACTCGTGAAGAACGGTTGTCCCGAGTAGACGAGGACCGGAACTGCGAATCCTCCGCTCGCGAGCGCGAGGTGCCACGCGGTGGTCTGGGACATGCCATCGACGATCCCTGCATAAATAGCCAGCGCGGGCACCATGGCGTTCATCGAGAAGAACACCCCGACCGCCAGACGGAGGAGCGTGTCGCGTGCGGCCCGCGCCTCTTGCCCTCCCGTGGCTGCGCTCTGCCAAGTCTGGTCGGTGAGAAGCTGGAAGCCAGCGTCCGAAGCCGACGCGACGAGCGCGTCGAACCGGACCAGGCTCGGGTTCCAGTGAATCATGGCCGACTCGGCCGCAAAGTTCACGACGGCCGAGTCCACGCCCGGACAACCTCCGAGCACGCGCTCCAGTCTCAGAGCACACGCCGCGCATCGCATGCCGACGACCTGGACGCGCGCGCGAACGGGATCGTCGTCGCGCCGCTCGGAACTTCCGAGGCCATCCTGCGCGAGGCCGGGTTGTGCGCTCACCGCGGCCCCGGGGTTCGCAGGGGCTCCTTCGGGATCTGATCGAGCTCGTTGCCGCCGCTCCAGGACACAGTTCGTGACGCGTACTGCGCGCGAAGCTGCTCGACCGTCGCCGCACCGATGGGTGGCGCGGCGTTGCCGAAGTGGGAGCGCACGTAGGTGAGGACCGCGGCGATCTCGCCGTCGTTGAGTGCCGCGCGCCACGTGGGCATCAGGCCGTTGTAGGTGTGACCCTCGACGTCAATCGGACCCTGAATACCGAGCAAAAGGATGCGCACTGGGGTGACGTCGTCACGAACCACCCAAGGGGAACCGGCGAGCGGAGGGTAGATCCCGGAGATTCCGAGCCCCGATTGCTGATGACACGAACTGCACACGCGCGCGAAGATCGCGGCGCCGTCCGGCGGGCCTTCGTGGACAACGAGCTGAGAGGTCCGTTGGTCTCCTTCGTCCGCACGGAAATGCCCGGTGTAGAGAACGAAGTACACGACTCCAAATACTGCGACGCCAATCCCTGCGATCCAGACGAACAGCGGAGCGGGCTCTCGACCCTCGATGGGCTCGGGCTGTTCACGCGCGGCTTGCCGACTCGGCTCACGGGCATCCCCGCTCATGGCCGGTTCTCCTCGACCTTGGGCAACGCATCCGATGGATAGGTGTGGTCCATATAGAGTAAATACGCGACCAGCGCCTGGGCGTCGGTCGTCGCCACGAGTACGCCGGTCTTTGGCGCGAAGGTGGCCGGGACCTGCACGATGTGGTCTCCCCCCTCGGCGCGCGGCTTGTTGACGAAGAGGAACGGGAACGCGGGCATGATGCTCCCGCTCGAGACCGCGCGGGGCTGATATAGATGGGTGTAGTGCCAGTCCGAGCTGGGTTGCCTCGCTGCGATGTTGAAGAGATCCGGACCGGTGCGCATCGTTCCGAGTAGGTGCGGGTCGTCGTACACGTAGTCGCCCGGCGTCGACACGCGTCCCCAGCCGCGCTCGAAATCGGGCCCAAACGCGAGGTCGCGAGGCTGTTGGCTGTGGCAGTAGACGCAACCCAAGCTCATGTAGACGTGTCGTCCACGCTCCTGTTGGATGGTGTACGGCGAGAGCTTGCTCTCTGCTGGGACACTCGCCAGTGGCGCGTGCGGAAGGACGAGGATGTCCACGACCGCCAGCGCGAGAACGGACACGGAGCCGCCGATGAGCCAGCTCGTTTTATTCACGGCGTCACCGACGTGATTGCCTGGGCCCAGGGACTCACCTCGCGCGCTGGACCGCGCCGTCGGATCATCATGAAAACGTGGAACGCAAACACGAAGTGCGCGACCACCATAGTTGCACCGCCTAGAGTCCTCCCCCAGAGGAACGGAATGGTGACCCGCACGGACTCGATGAACGGGCGGGTCGCGTCGAGCATCGCGAGCCCCTGAAGGACTCCGCCGATCGAGAGCGTGACGAAGTAGACCGCAAAACCCCCGATCGCCAACCAGAAGTGCCACTTGATGAGGTTAGGGTAGGGCCACTCACGTTCGATGAGTCGCGGCAGCAGGAAGTAGACCGAGCCGAACGCGATGAAGGACGCGAAGCCGTAGACGCCGAAGTGCGCGTGCGCGACGGTGTAGTGCGTGAAGTGAACGATGTGACTCACCGAACGCAGCGACTCCGTGCAGCCTTGAAGGGAGACCAGTGTGTACATCATCGCTCCCGACACCATGAAACGAAGCGTCGGCGAGCTCTTGAGCGCCGAGAAGCGCCCTTTCATCGTGTAATGATGGTTCACCGCCACGGCGATGACGGGAAAGACCATGCCGACGCTCATGACGACAGACGTCGTCACCAGCCACGTGGGGATGGGACCGCCTATCAGGTGATGAATCCCGGCTTGGCTGTAGAACATGGCCAAGCTCCAGAAGCCGATCAGCGAGAGCTGGTAGGAGTACACGGGCCGACCTATCACTTTGGGGATGAAATAATAGGCCGATGCCAGGCCGATCGGCGTGAGCCACAGACCGAGGACGTTATGCGCGTACCACCAGTTCATCACGGCGTTGTCCACGCCGGTGAAGGTGTGAGGGATGTTGGCGATCAGGTAGATAATCGGAAACCAGAGAAAGGCGGCGAGTAGGTACCAAACCGAGACGTAGAGGTGCTCGACCTTGCGCGCGGCGAGAGTCACGAGAAGCGGGACGCCCGCAAGCGCGCCGCCGATCACGATCAGTGTGTCCGCGGGCCAGGGAAACTCCAGCCACTCGAGGCCGTCTGTCCAACCCACTAGGAGCGAGACGGAGCCGATGATCATCCCCAGGTTCCAGAGGACACCGCCCGCGATCGCGTAGCGACCGCCACGGAGCGGCGTCTTGAGGAGCCTGGGAAAGAGCCATAACGCGACTGCAATTCCGTTCATCGACAACCAGCCATAGATGACCGTGTTGAGGTGCAGCGGACGCAGGCGCCCGAAAGTGAGTAGCGCCGAATCAGTCAGCCAGTCGGGCATCGTGAACTTCAACGACACGATGAGCCCAGCGAGTGAACCCACCAGCAACCAGATGATCGACGAGGTGAGGTGGAACAGGACGGGGCCGCGCGAGGACGTGTCTGCGATGCGCCGCGCCTCGATCTCCGCGCGTGTCTCTGCCTCGTCCGCGGGGTCCGGCGCTTCGGGCGTGCGCCCGCTCGCGATCACGAGCTTCGCTCTCTCTTCTTCGGTGGCGGCAGGCTCTTCGGTATGGCCAACCTCTCCGCGTCGGAAGATCACGCGCGCGCCGAGACTCCCATGCTCGAGCTGCCCACGAGTGATCGCCCAGATCAGCGCGATGAGAGCGAGCGTCGTCGCAAAGAAGCTGACTGCGTAGAATATGGCGACCGCGCTGTTCATGTCCGCTTGCACTTGTAGGGTCGATTGGCGCATGGAGGTGTGATAATTCGATTCGTTCCTTCGCTCGGACGCGCGACTTGGTCTCCGCTCTTCCCATCCTCGCGTTGGCACACAGGGCATTGGTTTGGCGGTGTGTGTGACCAGAGGGGTTCCGACACTGATGGATGACAAGACCAAAGACGAGACGATCCGCGTTCACCAGGCGAACGAGCGGACGATGCTCGCGTGGATTCGTACGGGCATCGCGCTGATGGCGTTCGGATTCGCCATCGCACGCTTCGGGGTCTTCCTCCGGCAGATCGCCAGCGCAGGGCAGTTGACGCTCCGCACGGACCACGCGCTCGGATCGGCATGGATCGGCGCGGTGCTCGTGGCTCTTGGGATGCTCGCGAACCTCCTCGCGACCATCCGCTACGCGCGCGTACGAAGTGCAATCGAGCGCGGCGATGTGGGTGCACCGAACGCGACGATGGTCTACGTGTTCGGGGCGACTGCGACGCTCGTCGGGCTCGTGATGACTGTGCTCTTGGCTCGCGCTCTCGGCGAGTGAGGATCGAGCCGACCCGCATACGAGGTTCTACGAGCGGCGCCATGTTTCTTCGTCGGCCGTGACCTCGCTCTTGCTTCGCCCGTAAAGCTTTCCTTGCGAGAGCACCCGGTGCTTCGGCGCTTTTCATCCAAGCTCAGTGCGACGCCACCACGGCCAAGGCCTGTCGGTCAGCGTCACTCATCTGCGGTGGTCGGGATTCCTTCGAGGTGCCACCGAACGAAGAACGCCTCGTTGGGAGTGAAGTCCTGAAGGAAGTAGCGGAGCGGTCTCGAGTTGGGGTGCGCGGTCCGTCAAGAGTCGCAGCGGCGCCTTGCCTGGGAACCGCACGAGACGCTCGATGTCGTCGCGAGGCAACCGGCCTATTTTTTCGGGCGAGTGAGCCTTCATGAGGTCAGCCGATAGACGATCCTCCCGGGCCCGTCGACGTTTTGCGCGATCCAGAGTGGCGTCGCGGCGAGCGTCCGTGCCCATCCCAGCCGTCACGCTCTGCCGCGCAAGACGGAAACTGTCTAGACTTCCTCCTCGCCTGCATTGAGCGTGTACTAGAAGCTCTACACGAGAGTGCGCGTTGTCTTCAGATCCGAAGGAGAGGACTACGGCCTGAGTCGTTTCTTCGTAACTAAAGGATGATTGCTATGCATGAAGTAGCCGAGACTCTTCGCCGCTCACTTTTCAATCCGACGACGGCACTCGGAACAGTCTTCTTTGGAATACTCTTCTTGGCTATCGCATTGATCGGGATGCGTTTGGCAAAACTATGGAGTCGCCGGTTTGCCGAGCACCCGGCACTATTTATCGACAAGACCTCTGCGAAATTCATAGGCCAGCTTTTTCAGCTAGGCATTCTCGTAGTCGCGGCCACCGCCTATGCCCATTTGATTCCAACCCTTCAGAAGCTTGGAACCGCGCTATTGGCCAGTGCCGGAGTACTGTCGATCGTATTGGGTCTGGCGGCGCAGAGCACGCTCGGGAACCTCATCGCCGGGATCGCTCTTCTATTTTACCGACCCTTCGGAATCGGTGACGTCCTGACAATCAATACGGCAAGCGGAAAAGAAACGGGTGCCGTCAAGGAATTTAGCCTGGGATACACCAAGCTCTTGGCAGAAGACGGGCGTTGGATCATTGCTCCAAACAGCATCGTGATCTCGAGCGTACTTGTGCGAATCAAATAAATGGATACGCGAAGCGCCGCGATGCATCATCGTACTTCTTGAACGTGGGTCGTCGTGGCGCCCTGTTTTTTGCGTTGGCTTCGACGTGATGGCCGTCGGATTCTTCGTTATCTTTGGTGGCCATGGCGGCGTCCTGTTCGAGGAGGACGAGCGTGCCGGCCTCTTGATCTTTGTAGTTGCCGTGCGCGATGACGACGACGAGCGCGTCCTTCCCGGCCACGGTGGTGGACGTGACGAGCAGATTATCTGTGTTGAGTGCGTCTTCGTGGAGCATGGGGCTCGACGACGTGAACCCATATGCACGAGCGCCGGAGCAAGCGCTCGAGATCGTCGTTGGCCGATGAAGCCAACCCGCCTGTCCCTCCCGCGCGCGCTGCGAGATGGCAGCTTCCAGTGCGGCGATCGAGCTCACAAGTTTAGAGTAACCTGGACGACGCCGTCGACTCTGCCGACGCGCGAGTCAGGCGCGGGCAATGGGCCACCAGTTTTCCGGATTCGGGTCGGCCGTATCCATCCAATACGCCAGCTTCACGCG
>JAYVYD010000142.1:0-6245 GCA_043784605.1 Myxococcales bacterium
GCACAATCAGATCTTCACGCTCAAGGCGGTGAAGACCGCCGGCCCGTTGATGCAGAGCCTCGAGAAGAAGATGCAAGACGTCAGTGACCGCCTGTCCAAGGCGACCCTCGACATTGTCGCCGAGCAAGAGAAGCTCATGGTCGCGCGCGTCCACTTCCAAGACGGAGTGGCCGATTTGACGCTGGAAAAGCCTGCCACGCCTCTAGACACCAAAGCCGCAATGAAATGAGTCGATCAGCCCTTCGCAGTTAGCTCGAACACGGCGACCTCGGGCTTTGCATACGCTCGAATGGGCAACTCGATGCCGCCCACACCGCGAGAGACGTAGAGCTTGATAGGACCTACTTCATACAACCCAGAGGGGTACCGTTTTCCCATGCGACCCGGAACGATGAGCGGGCCCCATGGAGTTGCAATATGGCCGCCGTGCGTGTGCCCGCAAACGTAGAGGACGTCTGGCATTGGCACCATGTTCAGGAGGGCCTTTTGTGCGGCTGGGAGACCGTCGGGCGAGTGACACAACACCACCAGTGCGCGTGCACCGCTGGTACCGTTGAAGGCGAGACCGGCATCGAGCTTTCCGGTCCACGGATCGTCGAGCCCGACGACCCTGGTGCCTGGGTGAGCTGGGTCGAGCGTATCGTTTCGATTCGTCAAGAACTCGACGCCCGCTCCGACCAATGCTTGCTCGATGATCTCGTGGTGGGTCCAGAGGTCATGATTGCCGAGGACGGCGAGCTTCCTTCGCGCCGGCACCGCCTGGATGCGTGAAGCCAGCTCGCTGGCTTGCTTCTCGGTGGCGTCGAGAAATACATAGTCTCCCCCGAGTAGGAGAACATCTAGGTTTGCACGAGATAGATGGGCGAACGCGTTGTCGAGCAGGCGTGATGGCGTCGTTGGGCCAAGATGCAGGTCCGAGATGAATCCGATGCGAACGCTCTTCTCGCCTCGCGGCAAGAGTGGAATGCGGTGCACGACGCAGTCCACCTCACACGCACCGGGCACGTTGCCCCATAGCACCGCAGGCCAGCCGCCCTTGTAGAGAATCCGAAGAGACGATTCGACGACGCCACGCAACACGCTGTAGCTGCGGCCCCTCCCCTCTGACCGTAGCCGAATCATGTAGACCCTCAACGAGAGGGCGGCGCCATTAATATCGAGCTCTTGAGATCGCGCCCGCGGAGGTCGGCGAGCGGCCCTTTTATGGCGTGAGGTAGACGCTCACGTCGTCGACTAGCATGTTCGTCGCTCCTCCAGAACAGAACGGCCCTACCCCAATGCTAGCTCCCCGGCAACGGGCTCAGCCGGCAATATCTGCGACCTCGTGGACGTTCCGAGAGTGAACGTCAATTGGTGTGTGCTGGCGATGTATGACAGGTCCAAGGCTAGCCACCGTGCGACCGGCGTCGTGTCTAGCGGCAGAGTGAGGAAGTCCGAATCGCTGAAGGTGACGCCATCATACTTCTGCAAACGAAGGGTCGAGGAGTCGTCGTCGCACTGCACCAAGAGCGTGAACATGGTCGCCGCGCTCACGTTGAGGCTGAATGCGTTTCCTACGGTGGTCATTCGAATCGCTGCATGAACGTTCACGGACGTGAATGTTCCTGAGAAGCGCCGCGTGAGGCGCAGGTAAGTAAGAGCAGCCCGGCGCAGACGAAGGCACGACGAAGGACGCCGCGTTAGGTGGGCTTACCGTGGACGCGTTATCGATAGAGATTGATCCGACCGATGAATCGAGGTCCGACGTGCTCCACGTGGTGAGAGCAAAGGGGGATGGGGTCGTCGAAGTCTTCGCAGAATGACGCGTCCGCCATCGCCTTGCAGCCGAACACTGGCGTCGGGCGCGTCGCTGGTGGCGTCACGCATGCTGCCTGCGTCCGGCCCGGAGCCCAGGGCCGAGAGGTCGGGAAAGAGGGCGCAGCGCATGGCAACCCCGCAGGCGGCACGCCCGCCAATGACTCGCATGGTGCGCATCGTTCTTCCTTTTCCTCGAACAGACAAGTTGCATTGAGTGGATGCGCCGCATTGGTACCGATGCCGACTTCCTCGTCGCGCAACCTGCGCGCCGTGTGGCGCTCGGTCTGCGTCGTCGCGCAGCTGTGCGGCCACGGGAACCGCGCAAAACGAGCGGATCCCGCGTGGGCACCGTTCGTGCAGCTGGGACACCAGACCGAAGAGCGCGCGACCGCACTCCTTGTCGGAAGGTGAAGTCATGAAGACCACGACGATGCTCGTTTCCATATCCGCAATACTCGCTGGCGTAGGGGCCTTGATGGGCGCGGGCTGCAGCGGTGACCCGGGTGCGTCTGGTGCGCCAGGCGCGGCGGGGTCGGCAGGAACGCCGGGCACACCGGGGAGCCCAGGAAACCCCGGCGCAGCGGGCGACGCAGGACCGCCGGGCACCACCACCGTGGTCGTCCTCTCCGCACGCGCAAAGCAGGGACTCGATATCTCCCCAGTCGCCATCGGCCTTCAGGGTCTCTCATCTGCGGACGCAGAAAAGATCGGTTATGGCAGTTATCTCGTGAACGCAGTCGCAGACTGCAACAGCTGTCACCAATCGGCCGACGCTCAACCGAAATACATGGCGGGTGGGCTCAAGTTCGACCTCCCCGGCGGCAACTTCGTCTATGCGCGCAATATCACCCCGGGCGGTCCGCAGATTAGCGAGCAGCAGTTCATCGAGGCCATGCAGACGGGCAAGGATCTCGGAAATGCAGGTCAAGTGCTCCTCGTGATGCCATGGCCCTACTACCGATGGATGAGCACCGCCGACTTGAAGGCGATATACGCATACCTTCAAGCCATCCCTGCAGTGACCAACCCGGTCGCATCGCCCAACAAGTCGACGATCGCTTCTGATCCAAAGCAGGTGGTGACGCTGCCGACAACATACAACGAAGGCGACACGGATCCACTGCGCGTGGCGCTGCCCCCGGACGGAGCGTCCGACCCGGGCAACGTGCTGCGCGGCCTGGCGATCGAGCCGCTCGTAACACCGCCTGGCTTCGGCAATACGGGTGGCGCGGTAGTGTCTCTCCAAGATCAAGCGCTCTTCGGGACGGGTAGCTATCTCGCGAACTCGGCGGGCGCGTGCAGCTCGTGCCACACGAATCCGGCTCGCGACTATGCCGTCGGAGCCAACTATCTCAAGGTGAATACGAGCCAGTATCTGGCCGGCGGCCGCGTATTCGTGGTGCCCACTGCGCTGCAGGGCGTGATCCACCAAACACGCAACATGTCGCAGAACCTCACCGGCACGACTAATGGTTACTACGACCCGTTCAGCGCCTATATGGGCATCATCGACCTGGGCATCCACACGCTCGATCCGATGCAGGAGGAGGTAGGCTCGCCGATGCCGTGGAGGGCGTTTCGCAACATGGTCAAAGAGGACCAGATTGCGCTCTACACCTACTTCGTCAACGTGCCGCGACGCTCGGGCGCCAACGACAAGAAGACCACCTACAACGCCGAGTGGTGCGCGAAAGACGGCGACTGCACGTGGTTCGCCAACGAGAAGTGCAACGTTGCAAAGAGCGAGTGTGAGGGCGCAGCCTGCGCCGTCGCCAGCGACTGCACCAACTGCCAAACATGTTCCTCGACCAAATGCGTCGCGGCAGACTCCAATTCGAGCTGCGTAAAGAACGGCATCTAATGACTAGATTCTTTTGGGGGTTCGTCGCCGCTGGTACCGCGCCTCTCCTGGTCGGGTGCATTCCCGACCAGGGGGATCCCTATGTCCCAGACTCAGCCGTGGACGCCGCCGCCGAGGCGATGGACATGGATATGGGGCCGCCGAGCGACGCTCCACCTGCGGAGGCAACCACCGATGCCACGGCCGCGTCGGAGAACGTGTTGGTCGTGGGTCTGCAGAACAAGTTCTGGTTCACGACCGAAGGCAAGCCGACAGGAACGAATCCGAACACACTCTATGTCAAGCCGAACACGCTCGTGCACTTCACCCTGCAAACCTCGCCCGCCGAGGAAGCGCACACGTTCCAGATCGTGATTCCGAGCGATCCGGTCCACACCTCACAAGCGAGCAAGATGGGCGTGCAACCTGCGTCGATTCTTCTCGACTGGACTGCTCCACCCACCGTCGCAACCTATCTGGGAGGCGTGATATGTACGGTTCATGCGGACATGAAGTCCGACCTCATCGTGGGCCCATGAGAGTGCTCATGAGAGTTCCTATAGCGTTCCTCGCCGTCGGTGCGGGCGTCGTCATGGCCATCGGATGTAGTGGTCCGCAGGACCACGTGGATCCCTGGGTCCCGCCGATGCCGTCGTGCTCGTGCGCCGAGCCCGTCGCGAGCGCCTCCTGCGCTCCGGCGCCCAGTGCCTCCGCGTCTGCTGCGCCGTCGGGCTCGACGTCCGCCGCCGTCCCGTCGCCCACTGAAAAGAGGTTGCTCGACGGAGTCGTGAGTGGTCCTACGGGAAAGCCAGTCGGCAATGCAGTCGTCTACTTGGAGGACGCACCGATCGTCTCCGGGCGTGGCGAGAGCGCAATGGTCGACCAACGCAACATGACCTTCATGCCATTCGTGGTCGTCGTCGCGGCCGGCGGGAGCGTCACGTTCGTCAATAACGATCCGTTCCCGCACAACGTGTTCATTCGCGACAACGGAGAGCGGTTCGACTCGGGGATGGTCTCTTCCAAGAGCTCGCGCGCGCACGCGTTCAAGAACGCCGGCGCGTACAAGGTCCTCTGCAATCTGCACCCGAACATGCTCGCGTATGTCGTCGTCTCGCCGTCCAGCTACTTCGCAGTCACCAATGGCGCCGGCAAGTTCAGCATCAAGGACGTCCCCGAAGGCACCTGGAAGGTAACGACGTGGGCGAACGGCCTCGCACAAGACAGTCAGCCCGTGAAGGTCATTGGCGGCGACGTGACCTTCAACCCTGCGCTTCATGGCAAATGAGGGATGGCAAGATGAAACTTCCCCAATGGATGTCGCCCATGTTGACGGGTGCGAGTGTAGCGCTGCTCCTTTTGTCGTCATGCGGGCCAAGCACGGGCACCGCGGCCGGCTCGATCAGCGGGACGATCTCTTACAGCGGGGCGCTGGGCGGTGGCCGCGCTCTCTCGATCGCGCTGTACAAGACCTATCCACCGAAGGGACCGCCGCTCGCGTCGCAGCTCGTTCAAAAATACGAAATGCCATATCATTACTTCTTCGACGGACTCGAACCCGGCAGCTACTACGTAGGCGCGCTCATCGACATCGATCCCTCGGACACGCGCTACCCGGGCATGCTCAATGCCGTTCGCGATCCACATGGGTATGTCGGCAATGGCAAGCCCGTGAAGCTCGAGCAGCTTCAAGGCGCGCCGGGCGCCGACATTCGCCTGGAGGATCCAAGGTGAGAGCCCTCGTTCGCATCATCCTACCGTTCGCGCTCGCCCTCGCAGCGTTGGTGCTCTTCGAGCGCTCGGCGGCGGCCTATCCTCGATACGCGCTGCGAGAAGGCGTGCAGTGCGTCACGTGCCACGTGGACCCCGCGGGCGGGGGTATGCGCAATCGCTATGGGCGATACAAGTACGCGCCCACGCGGCTGCCGCTCTTCAACTCGCCGAGCATCCCACCGCTCAACGTAGACATCGGCGAGACGCTCGCGTTCGGGGCCGATTCGCGGTCGATGTACTATTACGCGCAGCCCTCGTTGGCCTCGGGCAACGGCAAGACGTCGACGTTCTTCCAGATGGAGTCGAATCTCTACGCCGCGGCGCGCCTCTACCGCGGCGGTCGCGACGGCGGCAGCGGCGTCACTCTGTATTATACGCAAATGTCTTGGAACAACTTCGAGGCAATGGGGCTCTTTCAGCAAGAGCTCGGGCGTCCGGACGTATCGCTATATCTCAAGGCGGGTCGCTTCATACCCGCGTATGGCATTCGCTTCGAGAACCATAACAATTACGTCCGACAAGATCTCGGCTTCGGACCCACCGATCAGGACCAAGGCCTCGAGTTCGGCGCGCATTTAGGCCCGCTACTGTTGCAAGGCTCCGTCCTCAACGGCACGAGCGGTCCGGCGCAATTCGACGACAACACTGCCAAGGCAGTCACTGCACGCGCCGAGATCATCCGACGGTTCGGCAAGCTTCGCCTGATGCTGGGCGGCTCGTTCTACCGAAGCGAGACGGGCTCGGCCACCACTGTCTCCGGCATCTCGAGCGACGGCCGCGCGATACTCCTGAAAACGGGAGCTCATTGGGGCGCTTCCATGGGCCGTATCTCCTA
>JAYVYD010000143.1:0-5694 GCA_043784605.1 Myxococcales bacterium
ACGCGTGATTATGCAGCTCATTTGACACTTCGCAGTCGTCGAATGGGGTCTGGTGGATGGTTGTCGGCATAACGCTCCGCGTGGTTCCTCTGGAATTCCTGTTGAAGGTGGAATTCCCAATAGGCGTTGAAGTCTCCGCTGACGCGCAGCGCGCGGAGGCGCAACACGGCCTCAGCGCCGGAGAGGGTCCAGCGGGCGCCACCTCGGTCCATGCGGTCTTTGACGAGGTGTCGACACGCTCCCTCGATGACACCCGTCGCGATGGGAAGCCCCATCGCGATGGCCTCGCCGTATTGCATGTAGTCGGCATACGTATTCAGATAATCAGCGGCGTCCTGGACGGCCGCAGCCGCACTACCTTGCAGCTTCGCGGTACGGGCCGCGGTGCGCATGTGTGTGGCGATATTTCCGGCAGGTCGGTTCTGCAGCAGCTCGAGCAGGCGCTCTTGCACCCAGGCTTCGGCTTCGTGGGTGCCTTCTCCGCAGAGCGCGTGCGCCGCACGCCAGAGGTATTCGAGCACGTGGATGACGTCGATGACGATGCGGACAGCGTGCTTGTCGCGAATCGCCTCGAGGATCGAGAGTTGGTCCTTGTTTCCATCGACGAGCACTACCCATTGACGCTGATGCTTTGGGTCGCGGGCGTCGGCTTCGCAAAACGCGTCCAAGATAACCTCTTTGGGCGAACTCGCGACGCTGGCCCATACTCGCTTGTTGCTCACCTTCGGTCGCTTCGCGCGAGCGTTCTCGTCCGTCGTGCCGTCCAGATCCGCCAGCACGTCCTTGGGCTCGCGGACGTGGCGCGCGACCGTGTAAACGGCCGCAACCTGCGCCATGCGCTTGCGATTGCGCTTCTCGCCAGAGGTCAGCCGCGTCGTGAGCTTGCGCGTCGCCTTCGCGGCGGCTTTCTTCGTCGCGGGGCGCAGGTCCTCGGGCACCATGACGATGCCTTTGCCGTCGAAGGTCAGCACGAGCAAATTGCCAAAGCGCGGCTCCTCGACTTGCCCATCGTCAGCGCGGCGCTGCACGTAGAATTCTTCGAAGTCTGCTGCCGCGCGCACCGAGAGTTCTTCCACCTGCCGCTTGGGCACTTTCGCACCCGTGTGGCCGACCCACTCGTGTCGCACGTCGTCGAACGACATCACCGCCGCGTGCTCGGCAACGAAGCGACGCACGCCATGCGAGTACTGCTCCCTAGGCAAATTCAACGCCGCGTCCATCGGGTGCAAACCAGATACGTCCGGCGCCTGATATGCAGTGCGGCTCACATCCACTTTGCCCACCAGCGTCGTCAACGGACGCGCACTCGCTCGCTTCGTCGTCCGACGCACGCCGTCCGCCCCCTTCACCTCCTGCAACTTCTGCTCGCGCGACGCACGAATCTCCATGTGCGCCGCCAACAACAGCCGCTGCAGCTCGCGCCCCTCCTCGATCACGCACGTCTCCACCTCGCTGTGCTCCGCGTCGAGCATCTCCGAGAGCTTCTTCTTCATCACCCAAAGATGCCCGTCCGCGCACGCGAATGCATCCTGTTCTTCGACTCGTTTGGCTGCGCCCATCCAAGCGTCGTACTGAGCCTCGTTCCGCATGGACAGGGTCACGTGACAACCACCGTCATTTCAGGCGAATTCACGCGTCGCCATGGAGCCGCACCCGTCAACGATGGCAACAACTGGTTGTGGCGGTCGTTTCAGCAAACGGGCTGGGTCAAGCAAGGGCCGTATGCTCCTGGTGCACCTGCGGGCGTTGCAATCGGCGCCGGAGTTGGGATGCCAGGGGCAAGCGCGGGGCCCTATGCAGTCATCGCAAACTTGTCAGGGCATTCCTACTGGGCGCCCGACTCCTCCTCGTCCATGAATTTTCAACAATTGGTAAATGACAATACGCCAGTGAGCAGCGTCGATTTCGGCGGCGCCACAGTGCTCGGAGTCGATCCGACCTTTGGTCCGTTCGGCAGCGCGGCCGGTGCAGGAACCTTCCTAACAATGTCCAGCTTCGGATTTGCGGGGCAGCAATTGTGGCAGCGTTTCAGAACATCCACGACGAATCTAGGAATTGAAACCTGGAACACGATTACATTGCCTCCATCAGGCCGATGCGGCACGACTAGTTTTCTAGCAAAGAAAATCGTGACGACTGGCGTTGCGTCGTGGGCAATCGACCTCTGCGGAGACATCTGGACGTCACAAGACACCCGACAGGGCTGGTGGAACGTTTCCGCAAGCATCGGTGGATGTGCTCAGGATATCGCCGTAGGCGCTGAGTGGCGAGACGCGGTGGTGGTCGGTTGCGGTCCCGCAAACGCTGACGCCCAGATTTGGCACTTCACCGGGACAGGGTGGCAAGGCGACAACGGTTCCGGCGTTGCCGTGGCCGCGTCCAAAACTGCCCACGTCGGAGCGACTTACGGTCAAATCTACGTGATCAATCTTGCGCATCAGCTTTGGATGAATAGCAATTTCCCGTGACCCACTCACCGTTTCACGCCAGCCTCAACTCATGGAGTATAGTTGATCGAAATGTTAGGCATCAAAAGGTTAGCGTTCGTGGCTCTCGCTCCCATCTTGGTTGCCTGCGCTCTTGTCGATTGCACCTCCGCAGCTAAACCCTGCTCCGCAAGTGCGGAGTGTGAGAAGGGCGAGAGTTGCTTCTGGACAGCGAGTCAAACATGCGATTCCAAGGGGGGGTGCTATGCACCAGCGAGTGGCACAAACAACGCGCACTTCGACCTGGCGAATAAGTGTGGATGTGACGGGACAATGGTGTCAGGGAGCACGTTGTTTCCCAAACCGGTTACGAGTTCGCTCACATGTTTTCCGCACGACGGCCTAGACGCAGCGACGGACGCTGCTGACACGTCGTCGGATGGTGGAAATTCCACCGACGCACCCGTTGATGCCTTGGAGGGTGGATGAGATGGAGCGCCGTCGAATCGTCCTGATCAAGTTGTTCGCCGCAGGGTTGCTGTCGTGTGGTGGCGAGGTAACAGCTGGAGGCCGCGACGCGTCCTCTACGCAGGACTCAGGCTACGACACGAGCGTGCCGTTTGACGTCCTCGACGCGCCATCGCCAGACGGAGCGCCCACATGCGGTGCGATCGGCTTTGCGTGTTGTGGCACAAGTTGTTCGACGGGTGTTTGCTGCAACGCTGTGTGCCGCGATACCGCACTAGACACCAACAATTGTGGAGCTTGCGGTCATGGTTGTCTAACAAGCACGTGCGACAAGAGTATGTGTATTGCCACTCAGCTGGCGTATGTCGCAGGTGAGACCGATCCGGAGGCAGTGCGTAACGACAGCAGCAAAGTGTATTGGATTAGCACCAACGGTGGTGGAGTCAGTCTTCCTGGTTCGCTCTACGGGTGCGCAAAGACAGGGTGCGGAAACAGTCCTACAAAACTCTACGGTTCCATCAATTACGCACGTTCGCTCGTTCTTGATACTTCGCTGAACATGACCTACGTCGCGGACTCGGGATCAAAAACCTTCCTACTCTGTCCAACGGCCGGTTGTGGCAGTGCACCGATCGTGGTGAGCAAAGGACCCATTCGCGGCTTGGACCAACATGGGCTCAACTTGTTCGGAGTTGTGAACGATGAGCCGCACCAGTTCAAAACCGATGGCACGAACGACATCGATCTTGGTAATGGTGCCGAAGTCGCCTACGACATCGTCGCTCCACCAGGCAACGCGTCATACGTCTACTGGACGATCCCGCCAGCTGACAAAATTCGTGTGGGCGTCACCGGGATCCCGAATTCGGGCAACGACTTTGTAATCACTCCCACACCGGCCCGCGTCATTGCCGACTCTTCAAACCTCATCTGGCACTCAGGCTCACCCGGCGGTTCCACAATATTCTCTTGCACACTAGGCGCGGTTTGCACGGCTCCTATTGTCCTCGCGGAAAACCAGATCTTAGACTGGGTTTTTGGTGGCTTCATCTCGGACGGAACGACGGTCTACTGGACGGCATATGACTCATTCAACAGCGGCGTTGCGATTCGCTCATGTGCAGTCACCGGATGCAACAAGACGCCGAAGACGTTAGCCGTTGTACATACAGCGTCACTCGCGCTGGGTATGCAAATGGGTGGTCTTACTCTCGATCAAGACTACCTCTATTTCGCTTTTAGCGACGGCGGAACCTACGTGTATCGCGTAGCGAGGTAGTGGTAATCCCTTGTCACCGTCTGTCACGGCCGTTCGGCGGAGCGCACAGCATATTTGGCGACTACTATCTTCCCATTGCCGCACCAGTAGATTGAAGGCTTCGATGGAGTCTCCACGTGCGAAGACCGAGCCGCAGAGCGGAAGGGACTGGCGCTGAAGTTCGCCGTGAAGGTGCTGGGCAAACACCTTCCAGCGTCGGCCATGCTCGATTCGGCTTGCACCTTCGGTTTCGCCGTCAAACCGAACGACCTCACAACCGATCCGCGCCGGAACAGTTGTTTCCACAAAGTCGAGAAAGAAATCGGGTGACTCGCTCTCTTCGATCCGCGTGGGCTTCAGGGCGAGACGGTGAAGAAACCCGTCAAGGAGCCTGCGCTCCTCTGCGGTCTTGGCGATCTCTGATCGACGCACTTGCTGAGCCGTTCTCGTTCTGCTGCCCATCTTACGTTGCCTTGATTGCGCAATGACCATCCACATACAACGACGTGGAACGCCGATGAGCTTCGACCGACGGGGTCCACTTCCTACACTGACACTCAGTCGTCATAACAACTAACCCCAATGCGACAATATCAGGCGACCTGAAGAGCCTTCGCGATGGTCTCGATTGTTCGACGAACGGCGGGGTTGTGGGCTAATCGGAGGACGGGAGCGCCACCGGGTCTTACGAGATGCGCAGCTTTGTTGAGCCACTCGAAGCGAAGCGTGGCGATGCTGCGCAGCAAGTATTGGGTCGTGCGCTTGAGGGAACGCGGTTTTGCAGATGCGATCGTCTTGAGTTGAAACGTGGTGGAAATATTGTGAGTGAGCACATTCAACTTCTGCCATGCGGTGTTCGCACTGTAGGCCTTACTTGGAATTGAGGCGAAGGCGAGACCACTCTTCAACTCGCCTATGAACTTCTCCTGCACCCCACGACCATTCTGGAAGTGCCAGAGCGCGGGAAGGTCCAGGGTCTTGTTTGTGGCGACGGCCGAGTACTCCCAGAACCCGTCGTCGGGGTTGAAGAGCTCGAGCTGCTTGCCTTTCACTGGCTCGTGGTTGACTCGTTTACGGTAGATGGCGATGCGCTCGACGCGATTGTTCCAAGCTCCGATGTGAAGCCACGCAAATAGTCCCTGCACTCCATTCTTGCGATCTACCCATTGCCAATCGCTTGCGCTCTTTCGTTGCACCACGCCGCGCAGATTCAGCCACGGCCACATCGGCACCTTCACTGCGT
Source organism: Myxococcales bacterium (assembly GCA_043784605.1). Lineage (GTDB taxonomy): Bacteria > Myxococcota_A > Polyangia > Polyangiales > Polyangiaceae > JANYHY01. Next base: position 5,396 of record JAYVYD010000143.1, read on the forward strand.
ATTCGACCTTGTCGCGCACGCACCTCTCCAGGAATTCACGCCGGAAAAACGCGCTGTCCGTGCGCACTTCGACGACTCCGCGTGCCCCGATCTCTCGGCGCAGCGTGCGCACGGTCTTGCGGAGAAACTCATCGCTCCGATGCGAGTCATGCACATTGCCGCGCCGATTTCGGTGACCAATGACGTGTCCGGTTTGCGCCAGCCCTCTCTGCCAACATGCGTGAGACAAGTTCGCCTTCCAAGTTTAGTGTAGAGAGCGAGCAGACGAGCTCCTTTGAATTCATCATCAAATACCCCTC
>JAYVYD010000144.1:0-4227 GCA_043784605.1 Myxococcales bacterium
AAGATAAAAGCAGCCGTCTTCGATGCCGCGCACGTACCAGTCGCGCGAATCGCCAGAGACCTTTACCCGGTCGCCGACTCGAACCTCGTTGGCTACGGCCTTCACGAGTGGCTCCCGTGATGCCGCTCGGAGCTCGAGCTGTTTGGCGAGGGCCTCTGGCTTCACCTCCACGCCGGGTTGCCCCTTCTTGTTCGCCTCCATGACGAGCGGCTTCTGCTTTTCGACCCAGCCCGGCGAGGCGAGCAGCTTCGCGAGGGTGACGAGTGCAGTGGAGCCCTTCAGCTTGGTGTCGGTGTCGCCGAGGTCCGCGATGAGCGCGGCGATGCGATCAACCTTGGTGGACTGCTCCGAGATGAGCGTTGGCAAGCCCTTCACGCTCGGCGCGCCGAGAAAGCGCATCATCTGTTCGACGCCGTACGCCTGCGAGTTGTTCTCGATACGATGCTCGAAGTCCGTCTGGCTCCAAGTGATGAGCGCGTTCTGCAGCGCGGTCTTGTTCGCCTCGCCCTTCACGAGCGGAGGGTCGTGCGAGAGCATCGCAAAGGCGGCGTCTTTGTAGGGGATCGATAGATCGACCGGGGCGCCTGTCTCGACCTTCGCCGGGGGAGGCGCCGTGATTTGTTTCGTGAGCTCGGGGACCATACCCGTGACGATCTTGTCGAGCGAAGGGTCGTCGAGCGAGCTCAGCGAGGTGATCAGGTTGTCCAACCCGATGCGCTTGCCTGCGCGTGGCTTCATGCGAATGAGCCCGAGCGCGGCTTCCGTGCGGAGCTCCTTCGAGTACTTGTCGTGGGTGACTACGGCCATGAGCTTCTCAGGGCCACGCTCAGTGGTCTCCCAACGGCTGACGTCGGATTCGCTCACCGCGCACCCCGTCAACCCGCCCATCGCAGTGCTCGTAGCGAAGGTGAAAACCCCCGCCCGCGCCGCCTTGAACCACCTCTTGTCGACCATGCGTATCAGCCCTCTTCGGATCGTCGCCTGCCCCGCACTCATTGCTCACAGCGCTACGAGAGTGGGTACTGAAACCACCGTAGACCCTCGCACCAACCGCCGATGTTACGACGCTTGTTCGACAATCCCAAGCGAGTTTGCTGCGAAAAGACGGATGGCCCCAAAAGTTGCCCGGCGCCTTCGGCTGCACTTATCTTGAGTGTAGGACAACGTAAGTATGGCCATTCCCTTGTTTGCTCCACGTCGGTCACTCGAGGCCAACGTGCGGACGGCGTCGGTCGTAGGCGCGCGCGCCAATGTTCACGCACGCGGTCGAGAGGTCGCGGCGCTCGTCTTGTGGACGGTCGCGTTGTTCTTGTCGCTCGCGCTCGCGTCGTATCGCGCTCAGCAGGGCGAGTCCGTCGGAGGCAACTGGGTCGGCCCCGTCGGGGACGGGCTCGCGCGTCTGCTCGTCGGTGCGCTCGGGATCGTCGCGTGGTCGATTCCGCTCGAGGCGCTGCTCCTCGGCGTGCCCTTCGTACGTGGCAAAGACAGCCTGATCACGCCCGCGCGGGTCGCCGGCGATCTGCTCATCGTGCTCATCACGTCGGCGCTCGTGCAGGTCGGATGGCCCGCAGCGCAAGCCTTCGGCGACGCGACCGCGAGCGGCGCGATCGGCGAGCTGTTCGGCGAGCTGATGCGCTCGCTCTTCTCGACCATCGGGTCTTTCTTGATCGGCTTCGCGTGCCTCGGGTTGATCCTGATCGTGCGCGCCGTGTTCTCCTTCATAGCGCTCATGCACGTGGTCGGGCGGCTGGGTCAGAAGAGCGCCGAGGGTACCGCCAAGGGCGCGAAGACCGCGCTGGACGCCTGGAAGACCGCGCGCAACATCGAGCGAGAGAAGGCAGAGAAAGAGCGGGTGGCCGCTCTCCCTCCCATCGTCGAAGCGGATGACAGCGCAACGATTGCGTTGTCAAGGAACGAAGCGGACGAGGACTCGCCCGAGGCCCTACCCATCGTGCTCACGGCGACTGACACGATCGACATCGACGACGCGTGCACCGCCGCGCTCACCCGAGACGACGATCCCGTCGTGAAGGTCGTCAAGAAGCGACGCGCAAAGAAGGAAGAGCCCGCCGTCGTCGAAGAGGCCAGCGTCATCCTCGAAGAGCCAAAGTCGGATCCGAAGCCCAAGCGAGCGCGTCCCGCAAAAGAGGCTGCGGGGATGGAGATCGTCGACACGTCTGCCGCGCTGGAGAAAGAGCTGCCCACCAAGAAGCAGGAGAAGAGCGCGAGCGGATTCAAGCTGCCCCCGCTCGAGTTCCTCGTCCCCGCGGATGTCCAAGAGGTGCGCCCGGTCGACGAAGAGCTCTTGAGGAAGAACGCCGACCTGCTCGTCAAGACGCTCGCGGACTATGGCGTCGTCTGCAAAGTCGAGGCTGTATTGCCGGGCCCGACGGTGACCACGTACGAGGTGTCGATCGGCGCTGGCACGAAGGTGAGCAAGGTCGCAGGTCTTGCAGACGATCTCGCGCTCGCGCTCGCTCGCAAGGTGCGTATCGTCGCGCCGATCCCTGGCAAGAACCGCATTGGCTTCGAGCTGCCCAACGAGCGGCGCATCCCGGTGAGCCTGCGCGATCTCGTCGAGGATGCTCGGTTCCAGTCGCTCAGCGCGCCGCTGCCCGTCGTGCTCGGTCGCGACATTCAAGGGCACCCCGTCTACGCCGACCTCGCCGCGATGCCCCACGTGATCGTGGCAGGCGCGACCGGCGCGGGAAAGAGCGTCGGTCTCAACGTGATGCTGACGTCGCTGCTCTATCGACGTTCGCCCGAGGAATTGCGGCTTCTGATGATCGACCCGAAGGTCGTCGAGCTCGCGCCCTTCGACAAGATCCCTCACATGCTGCTGCCCGTCGTTACCGACATGAAGCAGGCGGCGACCGCGCTCAAGTGGGCCGTGGACGAGATGGAGCGCCGCTATCAACTGTTCGCAGACGCGGGCACCAAGAACATCGGCACGTTCAACGGCTGGGTCGAGAAGGTCCGCCGCGGCGACATCAAGAACCCGGCACCCAAGGTCGTGATCGGAAAAGATCACAACGGTCTGCCTGACGCGGTACGCCCAGGTGACGGGGAAGAAGGAGAGCAACCGCTCCCCGAGAAGCTTCCGTTCATCGTCATCGTCGTGGACGAGTTCGCAGACTTGATGATGCAGCAGGGCAAGGAAGTGGAGGTCGCCGTCGCGCGTTTGGCTCAGAAGGCGCGAGCGGCCGGCATGCACGTGATCCTCGCCACGCAGCGCCCGAGCGTGGATGTCATCACTGGCATGATCAAGGCCAATTTCCCTACCCGCATCGCATTCCGCGTCGCGCAGAAGGTCGACAGCCGCACCATCTTGGACGAGCAAGGCGCAGAGCACTTGCTCGGTCGCGGCGACATGCTCATCAAGCTCAACGGCACCAACGAGACCAAGCGCGTGCAGTGTCCCATGGTGAGCGAGGACGAGGTCCACGCGGTGACCAATCACCTGCGCGCGCAAGGCGAGCCCATCTACGATCACGACATCCTCAAGCCTCGTGACGAAGACGGTGGTGGTGACGAAGAGGAGATGGACAAGGACTCTGTCTACGACGACGCCGTGCGCATCGTCGCCGAGACTCGCCGCTGTTCGACCTCCTGGCTCCAGCGCAAGCTCGGTCTTGGGTACAACCGCGCGGCGCGCATCGTCGAGATGATGGAGCGACAGAACGTGGTGGGTCCCGCGAACGGCACCAAGGACCGAGAGGTCTTGGTCAGTCCCCTATGAAGGTGCCCATGAAGGTACTCGAGGATCAGGCTCATTTCAGCGGCATTCACGCGCGCTCGACGAGTCCTCAAAAACTGGTACTCTGCGGTGTTCCATGGCGTCACGGAGGCCCGCATGAGCGGTCGCGCGCGTAGCTCGAACGAGTCCGAGAGCACGGACTTCGGGGGCGGGGAGCGCCTCAGCGAAGTCGGCGTCAGCGAGTCGTATCGCGTGCGCCTGATCGGCGATCTCTCGAAACTCATTTGCGAGGGGGACCTCCCGGAGACGATGCGCTCCGCGGGTCTCTTGCTGATCGGATATCTCGCGCGCCGCTTCCCTGGCGAGCAAGCGCACGACCTCGGCGTGGACGAGGCGCGCAAGGGGCTCGAGCTGCGCGGAGAGTGCACCGAAGTCCGGACCCGCCGCCGCCCCCGGTAGCGCTCGTGCCGAGATCGGGGCCGCAAGTGTCGCGACAAGCACGCTGGGTTCCGCTCGCTGTGCTCGTGACG
>JAYVYD010000145.1:0-4251 GCA_043784605.1 Myxococcales bacterium
AGGCCAAAAATAGGCTCGATCCGAACACGAGGCGCTTGCCGTTCGTGTCCTCGCCGCTCACACGCAGGCTCACCACCTCGGTCTGCGTCTGATTGCCGAGGTCTATCGAAGTCGCGGGTAGCGCGACGCTGACGACGGTCTTGCTCGAGCCGTCGGGCGCGAGCGCATCGACCACGAGCTTGCTCGGCGCGGGCACGCGAGAGAAGACATCCGTCTCTCCGCCGGTGACGAGGGCGATCGTGCCGGACGGCTTGCTGCTGCACGCGAGCAACAGCAACATCGAAGCGATCCGCCGGTGCATGCGATGGCAAGTAGCACGGAACGTCGGCGGATGGCCGCGTTCACAGGGGCGTCAGCGTCGCCTACTGTGCTCGCCATGCAGGACGCCCAACGGTGGATCCTCTCGCTCTCCGGCATCATCACGCTGCGGCGATCTTCTTGCTGGACCACGCAAGCGTCACCGTCGCGCAGTCCACGGCCGAGCGTCATATGGTGGAGGCGGCGGAGTCATCATCCAAGACGCGAACGCCCACATCTCGAGCACGACCATCCTCGGGAGCGAGGTGAACGCCGTCGAGATCCACGGCAAGTGAGGGCCCACGTTCTCCGGCTGCACCATCCAAGGCAACGGAGGCGAAGGCGTGTCTGGCGTGTACATCCAAGACGGCGAGCCGCGCCTGACCGACTGCAAAATCTCAGGCCACGCGAAGGTGGGCGTCGTCTCCGACAAGGGTGGCGGCAACGTCATCCGCCGCAAGATCCACTACAACAAGGCGTTCGGCATTCAAGCCGGCGCGCGCCTGTCGGTGCGCGACTGCGAGCTGAACGACAACGTCGAGGACGGCGTGTACTGCACGAGGGCGGCCACATCAGCCTCGAGCGGTGCGAGCTTGCGCGAAGCGGAGACTGCAACGTGCGGCTCCACGAAGGCCACGCGCGCCTCGTTGGGTGCACGATCCATCACGCAAAAAGCCCTGGGGTCTTCGCGGAGGGTGAGTGCACCGTCGACCTCGACGCCTGCGACGTCTTCGAGAACGGCGAGTTCGGCCTCTATGTGATGGATCAGACCAAAGCGACCGTGAAGCGCAGCCACTTTCACGCGAACGTCGATGGCAACGTGCTCGTCCGGAACGACGCCAGCGCCGCGTTTTCAGACTCCGCGACGGACGAATTGCAAGTGGACGACAGCGGGCGCGTCTCTCTGAAGAAGACGCTCGTACGCAAGGACATCAAGAAGTCCAAAACCGCGAAGGTCACCGAGAAGGACCGCGTCACGGGAGCGGATCGGCCGTTCAAGTTGCCCGCGATGAACAAGCCTCCAGAGGCGGACGAGGCCGAGTTGGAGTATGAGCGGCGCGTGGCCGTCGTCATTCGAGTCGACCTTCGTGCGGACGCGATGACCCTCGCGCGTTCGCTGGCGGATCGCAGCAACCTCGCGGTTCTCGCATCTGCGGGGTCCACCGCGGACGCTCGCTCGAGCTTCATCGCGTGCGATCCAGTGGAGAGTTCGGACGCGTTGGTTCCGGATGCGGGGCCTACGACTCACGGCTGGGCCGGACTGCCTTCGGCGCCTCGATGGATCGGCGTCATCCCCTACGAGCACCTCCGCGGGCTCGAGCGCCACTTGCTCACGTGGAGCGAGACGCGCGAAGCGCCCATGATCACCGAGCCGAAATGGTTGCGCTATGCAGCCATTCTCCGGATCGATCACGCGACCGGTGCGGTGGTGATCGAGGCCGATGACGTCGAAGCCGCGCATCGGCTGCTCGCACTCGCGCGACGGGCGCCTCTCGCCTCAAAACCCGTCTCGCTCACGCCGCGCGAAGACGGCGAGGACGGTCACGCCGATCGCATCAGGCGCGTGCTCGACTTCATCGCACGAGGCGACGCGTACCAAGTGAACCTGGCACGCCGCCTCGCATTCGACTTCGAAGGTGCGCCGCTGGACCTCTTCGCGTCCATGCGCCGTCGGAGCCCGTCGCCTTGGAGCGTCTATCTCGACATGGGAGAGGTACAGATCGCAGGTACGAGCCCGGAGCTCGCGCTGTCCGTCCGAGGGTCGCGGCTGCGCACGGTCCCCATCAAGGGCACGCGTCCGCGCGGCGAAGACTGGACGACCGACCTCGCGATCAAGAATGATCTCGATCGCGATCCCAAGGAGCGATCGGAGCTCGTGATGGCGATCGATCTCCATCGCAACGATCTCGGTCGCGTCGCCAAGACGGGTACGGTCCGCGTCCTCGGAGAGCCGACCATCACGAGCGGCGTCACCGTGCACAGTCGAGCCGCGCAAATCGTCGCAGAACGCGCGCTTGGGCTCGACCTCTTGGAAATCGCGCGAGCGTTCTTGCCGGCTGGAAGCGTCACCGGAGCTCCGAAGGTGCGCGCCATGGAGATCATTGCGGAATTGGAGCCGCATCGGCGCGGTCTCTACACCGGCGCGATCGGCTACGTCGGTCGCGACGGATCGCTCGAGCTCGCCATGGCGATTCGCACAGCGACGATCCGCGATCACGTCGCGCACTACTTCACCGGCGGCGGCATCGTGTGGGGCAGCGATCCCGAGCGCGAGGTGCAAGAGACGAACTGGAAGGCGCTGCAGCTAGGTGCGGACGGCACCGCGCAAAAGTTGCCCGAATAGCGGGCCGACCTGTAACCGAGGGAAACGGCGATGAGCATCAGTGACAAGGTCAGACGGGCGATCGCGCGGAGGCTCGTCAGCCTCGCGGACGCGGGCACGTTCGGCGACGCGGGGCCGTCCGCGGTGCGCGCCGCAACGTCGTGGACCGTCGAGCGACCCAAGCGCGCAGAGCACGGAGACCTCGCCACGAACGTCGCGATGACGTTGACGAAGGCCGTCGGGAAACCGCCGCGCGCGATCGCCGAAGCGCTCGTGAAGTCTCTCCTTGGAGACGCGGTCATCGCGAGCGCGGAGATCGCGGGTCCGGGTTTCGTGAACCTCCGCTTGCACCCGAGCGTCTTCCACGAAGAGCTCGCGGAAATTCTCTTGAAAGGAAGAGGCTACGGTCGCGCCGCCTCGGCAACGGGAGAACGCATCAACCTCGAGTTCGTGAGCGCGAACCCCGTCGGACCGATTACGGTAGCCGCCGCTCGCAACGCGATCTTTGGAGACACCGTGGGCCGCGTGCTCGAAGCCGCAGGTGCGCGAATCACTCGCGAGTACTACATCAACGACTTCGGCAACCAAGTTCGTCTCTTCGCAGCGAGCCTCCAAGCGATCGCGGACGATCAGCCGGTGCCAGAAGAGGGCTACAAAGGCGCCTATATCGAAGAACTCGCGACGTTCATGAAGGCGAACGATCCGAAGGCGTTCGGGAGCGAAGAGACGCTCTCCCGCGCCGGCATCGGTTGGATGCTCTCCGGCGTGCCCGGCAGCAAGACGATGGTCGGCATCCAGCGCTCGCTCTCCCTGCTCGGCGTCTATCACGACGTCTGGACGAGTGAAGAGGCCCTTCATCGAAGCGGCAAGGTCGCCATGGCGCTCGCGCAGCTCCAGCGCGGCGGTTATCTTGAAAAGAAAGATGGCGCGCTCTTCTTCGTCGGCAAAGGCGCCGAGAGCCTCGACAAAGATCGCGTCGTCCAGAAGTCCGACGGCAACTACGCCTACTTCGCGAGCGACATTGCCTACCTCGCCGACAAGATGAATCGTGGCTACGACCGGCTGATGATCGTGCTGGCGATCGATCACCACGGCTACGTTCCGCGCTTCAAGAACGCGTTCGAAGCTCTCGGTTACGACGCCCTGAAGTTCGAGGTGTTGCTCTACAACTTCGTCTACATCGTCCGAAACGGCGAGGTCGTGAAGAGCAGCAAGCGCGCCGGCAACGTCGTGACCAGCGATGAGATCATCGAAGAGATCGACGAAGCCGCGCAACGCGTCGGCGCCGGTAAAGACGCTCTGCGCTTTTACTACTTGTCGCGCTCGGCCAACATGAAGGTCGACTTCGACATCGAGCTCGCGAAGAAGAAGAGCCTCGATAACCCGGTATTTTACGTGCAAATGGGCCACGCTCGTCTGTGCTCGATCTTGGCGAGGGCCGAGGCGTTGAACATTCACGCGCCGACCGATTTGTCGTCCGAGCAGTGGAGCTCTCTCTCTTCTCCCGACGAGCTGGCGATCACGATGCGACTCTCCGAGCTTCCGGCCCTCATCGCCGAAGCTGCCGCGACACGCGAGCCACATCGAGTCGCGTTCTACGTCTCGGAGCTCGCGAAGGACTTTCAGAGCTA
>JAYVYD010000146.1:0-3812 GCA_043784605.1 Myxococcales bacterium
ACTTCCAAGGGCTGCCGGCGCGCATCTGCTGGCTCGGCTACGGCGATCGCGCCAAGGTCGGCCTCGCGTTCAACGACCTCGTGAAGAACGGCAAGGTCAAAGCCCCGATCGTGATCGGACGTGACCACCTCGACTGCGGATCCGTGGCGTCACCGAATCGCGAGACGGAGGCGATGAAAGACGGCTCGGACGCGATCGGCGATTGGGCGATCTTGAACGCCCTCGTGAACACTGCATCGGGCGCGACTTGGGTGAGCTTTCACCACGGCGGCGGCGTCGGCATGGGCATGTCGCTGCACGCGGGGATGGTCGTCGTCGCTGACGGCACTGACGCCGCGCGACGAAGGCTCGAGCGCGTGCTCACGAGCGATCCGGGCATGGGCGTCATTCGTCACGCGGATGCCGGCTATCAAGAGGCGATCGACTGCGCGAACACGCGCGGCGTCCACGTGCCCCATTTGAAGGGTTAGAACGATGCCGCACCGCGAGCGCTATTTGTTCGTCTGCACCAATCGCCGCGACGAGAGTAACCCCAAGGGGTCTTGTGCGGCGAAGGGCTCCGAGGCGATTGCCGCGGCGTTGAAGAAGTCGCTGGTGGACCACGGTCTACAAAAGCGCCTGCGCTCGTGCACGTCGTCGTGCCTGGATTTGTGCGAGATCGGCGCGACGATCGTAGTGGAGCCGGATCACGTCGCTTACGGCGGAGTCACCGAAGCAGACGTGGAAGAGATCGTGCTCGCAACGAGCAAGGGTGAGGTCGTCGAGCGGCTCGTGGTGCACAGGGGAGACAAGCGATGATCGGGTTTGGCTTCGCCGAGACCATGCGCGGAAGTTACTATCGCCTCGACGATCCCACCGACGAGCGCGCGATCGAGTTCACTCTCCAAGTGAGCGTGAACGGCATCCGAAAGTTCGCGGCCGACCAGATGGCGAGCATCGAGGGCGTCGTGCGCGCCGAGGGTCTCGCCGCCGAAGCGGCTCTCAGGGGCACGCTCGGCTTGAAGCTCGCGAGCGAGCGGAGGCTGCCTTACGACTTCACGTTCACCGGTGACGACGGCGCGACGTACCGCTTTCGAGGGCAGAAGGACGTGATGTTGATGGCACTCGCCGACTCCATGAGCACGCTGCCCGCGAGCCTCTACGACGCTTCGGGCAAGGAGATCGGGCGCGCGACCGTCCGCTTCGATCTCCGCAGCGATCTAGGCCGATTCGTTCGCTCGTTCAGGCCTCGGCTCACGCTTTAGCGCCATTTTTACCGTCCATTGGACGAATTGGCGAAACGTGCCAATCTGTCCGTCCAATGGACACAACGTCAGCCGCCGTGAGTGCGCTCGAGGCCATTACCGTGCTCGTCGTCGATGACGAACGCAGTAACCTCGAGTCGCTCGAGAAGATCTTCGCCAAAGAGAACATGCGCGTGCTGACGGCGCCCGGCGCGAAGCAGGCGCTCGAGGTGCTCAGGCAGCATCGCGTGCACGTCGTGTTGACCGACCTGATGATGCCAGGCACGACCGGACTCGAGCTGCTACGCGCCATCAAGGAACTCGCGCCGGAGGTCGAGGTGGTGCTGATGACCGCGTACGGCACCGTGGAGACCGCCGTCAGCGCGATGCGCGAGGGCGCATACGACTTCGTCGAGAAGCCGCTCAAGCGACTCACCATCACGAAGAGCGTGCGCAAGGCCGCCGAGCGGCAGAAGCTCGTCGCCGAGAACCAGTCGCTCAAACAAGAGCTCAAGCTGCTGACGACGCGCGAGATCATCGGGAGCTCTTCGGCATGGCGGCGCGTCGTCGACGTCGCCACGCAGGCCGCGCCTAGCACCGCGACGGTGCTCGTACTCGGGGAGAGCGGCACCGGCAAGGAGCTCCTCGCGAGATACATCCACGAGCGGAGTGCCCGTGCGCGCGGCGCGTTCGTGGCGGTGAACTGCGCGGCGATCCCCGAGAGCATCCTCGAGAGCGAGCTCTTCGGCCACGAGCGCGGCTCGTTCACGGGCGCGGTCGCCAAGCGAGAGGGTCGCTTCGCGAAGGCCTCCGGCGGGACGCTGTTCTTGGACGAGATCGGCGAGCTCTCGCAGGCCGTGCAGGTGAAGCTGCTGCGTGTGCTGCAAGAGGGCGAGTTCGAGCCCGTGGGCGGCAACACCGTTCGCGCGGACGTGCGTGTCGTCGCGGCGACCAATCGCGATTTGCTCGCGGAGGTGCAAGCAGGCCGCTTCCGCGAGGACCTCTACTATCGCCTCAACGTCATCCAGATCGTCGCCCCGCCGCTTCGGTCGCGCCGAGAGGACATCCCCTTGTTGGTCGATCACTTCCTCGGGATGTACGCCGCGAAGAACCAGAAGCCGCGCATGACTCCGACTCGCGGCGCGATGGAGCGCTTGCTCGACTACGTATGGCCCGGCAACGTTCGCGAGCTCGAGAACGTCATCGAGCGCGCGGTCGTGCTCTCACGTGGCGACGCGCTCACCGAGCAAGACCTCCCGGACGCGATCGTCCAAGCAGCGCCTCAGTCAAAGGGCGCGCTCACGTTCGAGGTCGGCACCACGCTCGACGACATCGAGCTGCGCGTGATCAAAGAGACGCTCCGCCACGCGAAGGGCGACAAAGTGCTCGCAGCTCAGCTCCTGGGCATCTCGACGCGCACGATTTATCGCAAGCTCGACGGCATCGCAGATCCCGAGCCGCGCTGAGACAACTCATAGTTTTAGTCGGGCGTAAACTATTTGATTTGTGGAACGTCGCTCGTGGCACACGGGGTAGCCGGCTCGGGGGGAGCGTAATAGCGATAGTGCTCGACGAGGATCGAGGCGGTGGAATTCCCAGCGCTAGGCGCCCCCCAACTGCCATCGGCAAAAGTATGCAAGTTCATGATCGGGAGCATTGGTGCGGTCGAGCCCGATGGGAGAATCTTCCCCGAGGTGGCGACGTTGTCGATGTAGAACCCGGTATAGCTCGGGGTCACGATCGCGGCGTAGGAGTGCATCGCGGTCGACGCGGTCGGCACGGTGAGTCGTGCGTAGCTCGGCATGCTCTTGGAGCCTTGCATCGTCTGCTGCATCACGTTCAATCCGGTCACTTCGGAGAAGACCTCGAGGTTGTCGACCTCGTTGTAGATGCCGTTTCCCCCGGAGAGCTCCCCTAGTGCTGGCCACCACCCTTTGGTGACCGGAACCTGCGCTTTGTATTCCCAATACCCAAACGGATAGGCCTCTCCCCTCGTGAGCAAGCCAGCGACATAGTGCCGACAGGTGCCATCGACGCAGACGGTGTCTTTGTCATTGGCGTGCGTAGGCGGGACTGGATACGCGCTCAACTTCACCCCGATCCCCGGCACCAACTCGACCACCGGCGGAGCGCCCCAGGCGGCAAGTGTCGCCATCGACGGGTAGTACGAGTCGTCGGTCCCCGTATTTTGCTGGCGGCCGTAGGTGAAACCGTTCGACCACATTCGTGGATTGCCCCTCTTGCGACGTCATCGGTCACACTCAACTTCGAATCCTTGTTGAACTCGTCGTGTGAGGTGAGCGTGTAAAGCTGCCCGCCGATGCAGAGCGTCTTCGGCGCCTCCGTCCCGCCATCCGATCCGTCCGGCACGCTGGCGTCATGCGCGGCCGTGCCGTCAGCGGTCTCGCCATCGCGAACACCGCCGTTGCGGGGCTCCCAATCGGGGCATCCTTCTCGAGCCATGAGCTATGCGCCCGACTCGAGGGCTACGATCTGCACGCGGCCACGCGCGCAGGCGCCGCGGATGACGCGGGTCGGGAGGCGCTCCTTCGTTATGTTCTGCGACCGCCGATTGCCCAAGAGCGAGTC
>JAYVYD010000147.1:0-19052 GCA_043784605.1 Myxococcales bacterium
CGAAACGCACGAAGCGTCGACGGACCTGTTTTCAAGGGGATCCAGGAGCGTAACGCCGGGCACGGCAAGTGCTTGGTGGTGAAGCAACGCCGCGGTGTCGACGGTACCCCCCACCGTCCGCCGCGGCGTCCCTATTTGTGCTTCGAGTTACGAGTCCCGATGACGATGAGTTCGTCGTCGACCGTCTCGATGGTGAGCGTGAAATTCGGGAGTGCGCGCGTCCACTCTTCTGCGTCGACCGCGACGACGTCGATCCCGACGCCCGCCACGCCGTCGTCGTGTCGAGCACCACCCGCTGCGACCCACGCCGGAGTCGGGACCTCGAAGTACAAGACCCCATCGGGTACGAGCACACTCGCAAGCTCCTGCCCGAGCCTCGTGATCGAGGCGGCATTCGGTGGATGCGAGAGCGAGCCGAACAGAGACACGACGGCATCGAATGACGCGTCGTCGAACGGCAGCGCACGCCAGAGGTCCGCGCGCACGATCGGGATCGTGCGTGCACGTTGGTTGCACAACGCGATCATCTCGTCCGAGCAGTCCACGCCCGTGACCACGTGACCCGCGTCGAGCAGCGCCGGAAGCTCGCGCCCGGTCCCCACGCCGAGATCGAGCACACGCTTGGGCGCACCAAGCGCCTTCACTACGCGGGCCATTCGAGCGCGTGTCTGCTCGGGAGACGGCGCATAGACGCGGTCGTAGCGCCGCGCGATCGCGTCGAAGAATACGCGTGTCTCCTCGATCGTCGGCATCAGCGAGTTTCGTTCGCGATGGCGAGGTAGGCGGCCTCGTGGATACCGGCCATGCGGATCGCGTGCTCGAGCAGTGCCGCGAGGTCCGCGTCTTTCCAGCTCGAGGCGGGCAGCTTCGTCGCACCCTTGCGGTGCGCGCGCCCGGCGAGAGCGCCGAGATACTTCGAGAGCGCGTCGAGCTGAGCGTCCGCGATCTTCGTCAGATCGAGCTTGTCCTCCTGAGGCGTGAGGCGACGCACCAACATCGGCATCCCGAGCAAATGGGTCGTCCCTGCGAGCACGGGCGGGCTCGCGAGACACGCGCGCAGGCCAGAGAGCACGCGCTCGGCGCCGTTCATTTTCGGGATCCTCACGATCTCGGCCGATGAAGGCGTCCCCTCGCTCTTCATGTCGAACACCCAGTGCCCGTCCTTGCCGCCCTTGCCGCGAACGAGGACAGCGACGCGCATGCAGCCGAGGCTGCCGGTGCCCGCAATGCGAAACGCCGCGTCGACGATCTCGAACGTGTGCCTCTTCGGTCGAGCCGCGTGATCGAGCCCGTCGAAGTACTCCTCGAACGCCTTCGGCACCGAGCGCAGCACGTCGGGCTTGAGGTCTCTGTAGCGCGCGCCTCTAGTGAAGCGCCTCTCGCCTTTCACCACCTCCGTGCGCGCGTCGAGCAGCACCTGGCGCGAGCGACTGCTTGCGGTCTTCACCAACAGGCGAACACACGGCGGCTCGGGCGGGAACGCGGTCTTGCGTCTCAAGTGCGCTGCGTACGATCCGAGCAGCTCGTCGCAGAGGTAGAGGCTGCGTCGCGCATCGCATCCGAGCTCACGACCCGCGAGGATGAGGCTCGTCGTCACGCGCAGCACGTCGAAGCGGAGAGGCCCGATTGTGCAGTCGTCGAAGTCGTTGAGATCGAACACCGCCTCCTCGCCGTCCGCGAAGTGCGCCTCGGGCTTGAACGCTCCGAAATTCTCGAGGTGCAAATCCCCCGTGATCCAGCCCTCTCCCGGCGGTCCATTCGCGAGCTCGGGGATGTTCTTCAAGAGGTCGTAGAAGAGCGGCGCCGAACCACGTAGGAACGCGAGCGGAGACGTCAGCATCCGATCCATCTTGTGCTCGAAGAGTCCCTCGTGACGCTTGGTCGCCTCGCGGTCTCGTTCTATCTGCTGTTTGGCGAGCGCGATGGGATCGAAGTGAGCTTTCATGGGCACGCGTGAGCATATACCTTCGAGCGCGTGAGAGTGATCGCGCGCGCCCTCGAACGAGGCCTGCCGAGCTGGGTCCCGACGGGTGCGCTCGAGCTGGCTTGGTCACGCCTGCAGCGCCTCGAGCGGGAGCTCAACGCGCCTCTTGGCGTGAAGGTCGTCACCGTCGGCGGCGCGACGCTCGGCGGCTCTGGGAAGACGCCGCTGGCGCTCGCGATCAGCAGGCGCGCGGCGATGAATGGCGCTCGAGTGGCGCTCCTCTCACGTGCGTACGCGGCGGGAGACCACGCGGCACGGTGGGTCGATGGCGCGGACGACCCTGCCGTCGCCGGTGATGAGGCCGTAGCGTGCGCCGCGGCTCTCGCCTCGACCGGCGCGCGCGTGGTCTCCGGGGTCGACCGACAGGCTTGCGTGAGCCTCGCCTGCGCTTGGGCGAGCTTGCTCGTCATCGACGGCGTCGCACAGCTCGCACCGAGGCGCGCGGATTGGTCGCTGCTCGCGGTCGATCACGAAGCGCCTTGGGGCTCGGGCGCGTGTCCGCCGCGCGGAGACCTTCGCGCCCCACGCGAGGCGCTGCTCACCGCCGCGGACACGGTCGTCCGCATACGAACGGACGGTGCCACACCCAAGGAGGCAGAGGCGTCCTGGCGAATCACGGGCGCGCGCCGAACGCGAACTGCCGAGTTCCTCTCGCTCGATGAGCTCCGAGCAACGCGATTCACCCTCGTGACGAACGTCGCGCGCCCCGAGCGAATCACGCGTGCGCTCGCGGTTCATGGCCTGGTACCGGCGCGCCACGTGGAGCTGATGGACCACTCCCGGCGAACTCCTTTAGATCTAAAGGAGTTCTTCTGTCTCGCTCCAACGAAGGTTCGGCAGGCGCGCAATTGGCCGAACTCTGCCTGGATCGAGGGTTCACTCGAGCTGTCGGCGGACCTTTGCAGGGCGATCGATCGGCTCTCGATTGCCGACGACTCGGCGACCACCGGCGGGGTTTCTTGACCGAGCGACACGGCACCCATACTCTAAAAAGGTACGCAATCGCGTGAGGTTCTCGAGAGTCATGTCTGCATCTAGGCCGAGGAGATCGTGAGCGAGTCCGAAGAGAAGACTCGCGTAACGGTCGTACAAAAGCCGCTCGCCGGAGAAGAGAAGCCGCGCGGTGGCGACTGTCTCGTCGTGATCTACACGAAGGAGCCCACGCTCCTCGGCAAGCGCTTCG
Source organism: Myxococcales bacterium (assembly GCA_043784605.1). GTDB lineage: Bacteria > Myxococcota_A > Polyangia > Polyangiales > Polyangiaceae > JANYHY01. The sequence goes on from JAYVYD010000147.1 coordinate 3,168, forward strand.
TGCTCGAGACGAGCCCCATGCGCGTCGGGCGCGGTGCAGAGAACCAGATCGTGCTCGAAGGCGACAGCGTCTCGCGCAAGCACACGCACATCGAGCAGCGCGCGAACGGCACGTGGTGGGCCGTCGACGACAACTCCACCAACGGCACGTACATCAACGACGACCAGATCGTGCGCGAGCAGCCGCTGTCGAACGGTGATCGCATCAAGATCGGCCCGACCATCTTCAAGTACCTGAGCGGCCAGGACGTGGAGGCGCAGTACCACGAAGAGATCTATCGGATGACGATCATCGACGGGCTCACGCAGGCGCACGTGAAGCGCTACCTGCTCGAGTCGCTCGAGAAGGAGATCATCCGCGCGCGACGACATGTCCGCGACCTGTGTTTTTTGATGTTCGACATCGATCACTTCAAAAAAATCAACGATTTTCACGGCCATTTGGCGGGTGATTTCGTGCTGAAGGAGCTCGCGCGCATCGTCCAGGGTCGCATCCGTCGCGACGAGGTGTTCGCGCGCTACGGTGGTGAAGAGTTCGCGATCGTGTTGCCGGAGACCGCGCTCGAGGGCGCGCGTGCGCTGGCCGAGGGTCTGCGCGAGAAGATCGAGTCGTCCCGCTTCGTCTTCCAGAACGAGCTCATCAAGGTGACGATTTCCATCGGCGTCACCATGCTCCAACCGGAGGACCGCACGAGCGTCGACATCATCAAGCAAGCGGACGACAAGCTGTATGAAGCAAAGCGCAGCGGCCGCAACAAAGTCTGCTGACCGCAGTGATCCCGTGAGCATCGGCCGACAAACGCCCGAGGTGTTGATCGCGCCCCCGGGCCCAAAATCCAGGGCGATCGCGGCTCGCGTCGCGGCGGTGGAGTCTCCCGCGTTCGAGGCGCGTAGAGATTCACGGACTGCGATGAGCCACGCCGAGCAGTCTCCGATCGTGTACGCGCGAGGCGTTGGATCGAACGTGTGGGACGCGGACGGCAATCGTTACGTGGACCTGATCGCCGGCTTCGGCGCGCTCCCGTTGGGACACGAACACCCCGCGATCGCCGCCGCGATGAGCGCGCAAGCGGGCGACATCCTGCTCGCGCTCGGCGACGTCTACGCGACGGAGGTGAAGGCCGAGCTGTGCGAGCGGCTCGTCGCGATGTTTCCCGAGCGAGGGGCGCGCGTGATGTTGGGGTTGAGCGGCGCCGACGCGATCACCGCCGCGTTGAAGACCGCGATGATGGCCACCGGTCGTCCCGGGGTGCTCGCGTTTCGCGGCGGCTATCACGGCCTCAGCTACGCGCCACTCGCTGCGTGCGGCTTGAACGATTCGTTTCGGGACCCGTTCCGCGCACAGCTCGGCGACCACGTCACCTTCGCGCACTACCCCACGGACGAAGCCTCACTAGAAGACACGATGACGCACGCGATGACCGCGCTCGCGTCCGGCGAGATCGGCGCCGTGCTCGTCGAGCCGATCTTGGGTCGCGGAGGTTGCGTGGTGCCACCCGACGAGTTCTTGCCGCAGCTTCGGTCGCTCTGCGATCAGGCGGGTGCGCTGCTCATCGTCGACGAGATCTGGACCGGGCTCGGTCGCTCTGGGCAGATGCTCGCCTCGAAGACAGTCGTCCCGGACCTCGTGTGTTTGGGCAAGGCGCTGGGCGGAGGCTTGCCGATTTCGGCTTGTTTGGGCCGTGAGAGCGTCATGCGCGCGTGGGGAAAGCACGGCGGGTCCACAATCCACACGGCGACGCACTTCGGGTGGCCGCTCGCGTGCGCCACCGCGCTTGCTTGCTTGAACGTGATCGAGCGCGAGAAGCTCGCGACGCGCGCTGCCGAGGTCGGCACGCGATGGGTCGAGCGTATGCGCGCGCGCGGCCTTCGCGTTCGTGGTCGCGGCTTGATGGTAGGTGTGGAGCTCGACGACGCGGCGCGCGCGCTCACGGTCTCACGCGCGCTGCTCGCGAAGGGTTGGCTCGTACTGACGGGAGGCGTGCGCGGAGAGGTGCTGACATTGACTCCCGCGCTGGACATCGACGAGTCGCTGCTCGCCGGCTTCACGGACACGCTCTCCGAGATCACGAGGTCTGCGTGACGACGTGCTTGCGAGTGGACGAGGCCGACGCTCTTCACGCGAGAGCGCGCGCGTTCGTCAAGGCGTTCGAACAGTCGGCGGCAGAGCCGGAGTCGTTCGACGCGCTGGCGCTCGATCTCGCTCGTTTTCAGGCATCTCGCTCGCTCGGCTACGCTCGACTCTGTGCGTCGCGAGACGTCGACCTGCGCCACGCGACGCGCGTAAGCCAAGCTCCCGCAGTGCCGACCGATGCGTTCAAGGTGACGCGCGTGGCGACGTTTCCGGCGAGCGACGAGCGCGTCGTGTTTCGCACCAGCGGGACCACGGTCGGTGCGCGCGGCAGTCACGCAATGCGAACGACCACGACCTACGACGCAGGTGCGCTCGCGTTCGGTCGTTGGGCGCTCGTCTCCGATTTGAAGACACGCCCCGCAGTGTTGGTGCTGGGCCCGAGCCCCCGAGAGGCGCCGGACTCTTCGCTCACTCACATGATCGATCTGTTCGCGCGCGACCTCGGCGCTCCGGCCACTTCGAAGGAGACCTACTTCATCGAAGACGGCACGCTCGATCTCGTAGCGCTCGACGAGCGCGTGTCTCGCCTGGTGCTCCAAGAGGTCCCCGTGCTGCTGTTGACGACCTCGTTCGCGCTGGTGCACCTACTCGATGCGCTCGGCGGGATGACGTTCAAACTCCCTAAGACAAGCCGTGTCATGCAGACGGGTGGCTTCAAGGGCAAATCGCGCGAGGTGGACTCGGCCGAGCTCGAGGCGGCGGTGATAGAGGCACTCGGCTTAGAGGCCACGCACGTCGTGAGCGAATACGGCATGACGGAGCTCTCCAGTCAGTTCTACGAAGCGACGCTGCATGGAGGCACGCGCGGCGTTCACAAAGAGCCACCGTGGGCCCGCGTGATCGCCGTGAATCCGGAGACGCTCGACCCCGTGCCGGATGGCGAGATCGGGATCGCTCGCATCGTGGATCTACTCAACGTGGAGAGCGCGTTCGCCGTGCAGACCGCCGATCGCGTGCGCAGGGTGGACGGCGGCTTCGAGCTGCTCGGTCGCGCGGCAGGCGCGGCACCGCGTGGATGCTCGATCGGCATCGACGAGCTGTTGGGCGGTTCGTGACCGATCGTGTGTCGCGCGTCCGAGGCGTGGTCGAAGCGGCGCGCGCGATCGCCCATGATTCAGCCTTGTTCGAGGCGCTCTTGCCTTCCACCGGTCTGTCGCGCGAGGGCGTACGACTCGCCCTCGACGAGCACCTCGAGCTCGAGCCGTCGGATGAGGAGCTCGCGCGGCTCATCGCGAGCACGACACCGTGCGTGCACGTGCACGTCATCCTGTCGGCGAACGTGTTCGTCGGAGCGCTACGTGCGATCGCGATCGCGCGGGCGTCCTCCGAACGCGTGACGGTTCGGCCCTCGTCGCGCGAGCCTCACTTCGCTTCCGCACTCGTACAGGCGATCGGTCATCCGGACGTGCAGCTGTCCGGCCTTGCGCCGAGCGAAGGTGAGATCCACGTCTACGGGCATGACGAGACGATCACCGACGTCGTTGCGCGGGCAGCGAGCGGGGTCGTGGTGCGCGGGCACGGCGCGGGACTCGGGGTCGCGCTGATCGACGTCGAGGCGGATTTACAGGCCTGTGCGCGATCGCTCGCGCGTGATGTCGTGCCGTTCGATCAGCGCGGTTGCTTGAGTCCTCGCGTGGCGTTCGTCACTGGGGCGGAGCGCTCTCGAGCGTTCTCCGACGCGCTCCACGCGGAGCTCGAAGAGGCCGAGGTTCGGGTACCGCGAGGGCGGCAGGATGATCGCGAGGCCGAGGAGCTCGAGCGATATGCCTCGACCGTTGCCTACGCGGGCTCGCTGAGTCGCGGGCGCGCGAATGCGGTGGGTCGATCGACCACGGTGATCGTTCCACCACCGGGCCGCAACGTGCACGTCGTGGAGGTCGCCGGAGAGCTTGGCGCGCTCTTGGATCCCATCACACGTTGGGTCGTCGCCGTTGGCGCGAGTGACCTCTCTTGGGCGCGATCGATCGCTCCGGTTCACGCGCGAGTGAGCAAGCTAGGCGCGATGCAGAGGCCGCCGCTGGACGGCCCCGTCGATCTCAGGCGCTGATCATCCGTCGGACGGAGCGTCGCCCGCGCTCGACGTGTCGTTCGGTGCATCGTCGAGCGGCCCGCTGTCTGGCACGCAAGAGACATCCGTGACGCACGTCCACGTCGGGCCGCTCGCGCCCGCCACGCATTTACAGCCGCCGATCGTGCACTGCTTGAAGCACACCTTGCTCGAGACGTACGCGCACGGCTTGCCCACGCCGGTGTACGCGTTGAGGTCGCAGAGGTCGGGGAGCGCTTCCGCCGACGCATCCGCCGCGGGGGCGTTGCTCGAGGTGGAGCAGCGCAGAAGCGCGACGCCAACGAGAGCGGCAAGCAAGACCGTTGAAGCGAAGGTTCGCATGGCGCTCACTTAGCTCAGCCTAGCTCAGCGGGCGAGCGCGCGGGCCTCGCCGATGTCGAAGATCCACTGGCGGTCGACGGCGTGGTTGGTACGCGACCACGCCTCACGCAGGCGAGCAGGCGGCTCGCTGATCGGTTCGTCCGTGAGCTTGAAGGTGCCCCAATGCATCGCGCAGAGATTCTTGGCGCCGAGGATCTCGAACGCGGCGAGCGCCTCTACGGGCCCCATGTGCTGAGGCTTCATGAACCACGGCGGGTCGTACGCGCCGATCGGGAGCATCGCCCAGTCGATGTGATCGTGGCGCGCGTGGATCTCGCGGAACACGCGTTCGCTCATCGCTGTGTCACCCGCGTGGTACGCGACGCCCTCGGGCGACTCGTAAATGAAGCCTCCCCAGAGCCGCTTGTTGCGATCCCACGGGAAGCGCATCGACCAGTGCTGAGCCGGCACGAGCGTGATCTTCACGTCGCCCACGCGATGGCTCTCCCACCACCCGAGCTCGACGACGTTCCGCAGCCCGCCATTGATCAAGATCTCGCCAACGTCCTTCGGCACCACATAGAGCACGTCGGGCCCGATGCGCTTGAGCGTCGGCATGTCGAGGTGATCGAAGTGCGAGTGACTGACGGTGACGACGTCGATCTTCGGCATCGCGTGCAGCGCGATCCCCGGCTCGCAGAGGCGCTTCGTCACCGGTGAGAGCCGCTCGCTCCAGATGGGATCGGTGACGATGAGCTTGCCCCCGACACGCATCGCGAACGTCGCGTGACCGATCCACGTGAGGCTGGCGTTGCTCGACTTGATGAGCGCCTCGTCGTGGGCACGACGCGGAGTGACGAAGCCATCGTTGGACGTGGGCGTGCGCTTGCCGGCGAGTCGATCGCCGATCTGCCACTTCAAAATGTCTTTGAGGCCCTTGTCGGGCGTCGTGCCGTCGAGGTTCGTATAGACGGGCACGTTGCGTTCAGTCGGCCATCGGCGGCTTCACTTCGCCGGGCTTGAGCGGGATGATTTGCACACGGCGATCCGGGCCTTCGCCGTTCGACTCCGTGCGCACGCCCTCGAACTCGCGTAGCGCCATGTGAACGATGCGGCGATCTCGCGCGCTCATCGGGTCGAACGTGATGACCTTGCCCTCTTTGGCGACGCGCTCGCCGAGCTTCTCGGCCATCTCCGCGAGCTGGTCCTCGTGGCGCGCGCGGTAGCCCTCGGCGTCCACTTGCACATGGCGGCGGCCCTCGCCGGGCTTGTGCACGACGCGCGTGGTCAAATACTGAATTGCCTCGAGCACGGTGCCGCGCTTGCCGATGATGCGGCCGGCGTCGGGTCCCTCGATCTCGATGCGAATCTCGTCCTCACTGCCCTCGCCGTCGTCCGGCGCGAGGATGACCTCTGCGTTCATCTCCATGCCGACGAGCAGCTTGCGAAGGAATGCGAGCGCGCGCTTGGTCTGGCCATCCGCTGCGGCTTCTTCGACCGCGGGTTGCGAAGAGAGCGCGGCGTGCGCGGGCTGAACGGGGAGGTCGTTGGTCTCAGACACGTGCTTTTCCTTTGTTGAGCGCGGGCTTGCCGCCGCTGACTTGCTTGACTTCGATTTCGCCCTTTTTCCCGCCGTCGCGCGGGGCGAACCGCTCGACCAAGAGCTGCTGCGTGATACCCAAGATGCTGTTGGTGAGCATGTAGATGCCGAGGGCCGCGGGGAGAAACAACATCATCACGGTGAACACGCCCGGCAGCAAGTACATCATCATCTTCTGCTGCATGGGGTCCATGCCCTGCTGCGGGACGATGCGCTGCTGGACGATCATGAACGCGCCCAGCACGAACGGCAGGATTCCGATCGCGGGGACCTGACCGAGCAGCGGCAAGACGAACGGTCCGATGAGCTGGTCGGGCGCGGAGAGGTCTTTGAACCACAAGAATTTCTCGTGGTACATTTCCACCGCCGTCTGCAGCGTCGTGTACATCGCGAACCACACCGGCATCTGCACGAGCTGCGGCAAGCACCCACCGAACGGGTTCACGCCCCGCTTCTTGTAGAGCTCCATGGTCGCGAGGTTTCGCGCCTGCATGTCGTCGGAGAACTTCTTCGAGATCTCGTCCATCTCCGGCTTGAGACGGCGCATCGCCACGGTCGTCTTGATCGATTTCCACGTGAGCGGGAAGAGGATCAAGCGGACGCAGATCGTCATCAAGATGATCGAGAGGCCCCAGTTGCCGGTGACGTGCTCCTTCAAGATCACGAGGAAGCCGACGAGCACCTTCGCGACCGGCGAGAAGAAGCCGAGGTTGATAAGCTCGCCCATCCCCTTGTCGCCGCCCGCGGCGTTCTTGAGGATCTCGCGCTCCTTCGGTCCCATGTACGCGATTTGCGAGTACGTGGCGGCGGCGCCCGGAGCGAGCGTGGCTTGCGCGTAGGCGAGGCGCGCGTGATAGACGGCGCTCGCGTCGTCGTCCGTCGTGTTGTGCGAAGTGGGACTCTCGTAGAGCTCGGCGAGAAGCTGACAGCTTGGCGTGCCGCCCTTGTCGGGGACGAGCGCGGTCGCGAAGTAGTAGTTCGACACGGCGGCCCAACGATCCGCGCCGTCGATCTTGAGCCAGCCCTCCTTGAAGTCGTCCTTGTTCTTGCGGGTGACGTCCTTGCCGTGACCACACGAGATGTCCGTGATGAACGGCGACGTGCGACCGAAGTGACTCTTGATCTCCGCGTTGGACCGGAAGCCAAACATCTCGATCGAGAACGTGTGCTTCTTGGCGAGCGCTGCGACGTTCTTGATCGTCGTCTCGACGTTGAGCTCGAACGGGCGGTCCCCTGCTTTGATCGTCTTCTCGATCGAGACGTCGGTATCCGTGTACGTGAACTTGCAGCCTGTATCGCCGAGCTTCTCGAGCTTCCAGACGAAGCGATCGTACGCAAGCTGGTCATCACCCTCGCCGCGGAAGAGCGTGCGGAGCGGTCGCCAGCGCTCGACTCCCGCGTACCCGCCCGCGTCCCAGTTGGACGTGACCATGTCCAACTGCTTGCCGGCGTCTTGGTACTGGGCGTCGCGTAGATAAAAGTGCGTGAGCGCGGCTCCGCGCGAGTTGAGCTCGGCGTCGAAGCGGTTTCCCTTGATCGCGCACGTCTCCGACCCTGCCGCGATCGGCGTGACGTCCTGCTTTTCGATCGCCGGATCGGCCGAGAAATTGGGGCCGTTGACGTATCTCTCGTCCGGTATCGGCTGCTTCGGGTTCTGCGGTCCGCCGAAGAATTTCGGGTACAGCCAGAAGCCGAGGAAGACGATGCCCGCGATGAGCAGCCAGCGCGATAACGTATTTCTATCCATCAGTGCTTTCTCGTGCGGGGCTCAGGGCGTGGGGCGCGTCTCTGCGCGGGGGCGGGAGATCGATCCCTCCAGGGTGAAACGGGTGGCACTTACACAGCCGTAGGAACGAAAGCAAGCTGCCGCGGGCCGCGCCGTGGGTCTCCAAGCAGGCCACGGCGTAGCGCGAGCACGACGGCTCGAAGCGACAGACGTTGCCGAGCAGCGGTGACAGCAACCGCTGATAGACGCGGATGAGCGAGATGAAGAGCTTCGCGATCAAAATCCGGCGTCGTCCTTGTGGCGCGCAACATGCGCCCTCGGCGGCGATTGCGCTAGCGCTTCGGCCGCACGTTTTTGCAAGAAGCGCTGAACATCCGCCCACTCGCTCGAGACAGATGCAAAGTCGAGCTTGGAGAGATCCCCGCGAGGAATGATCACCAGGTCGATCGCGGCGGGGATCGTCACGACCGCCAAGCGAAAACATTCGCGGCACAGCCGCTTGATGCGGTTTCTCGCCACGGCATTGCCGACCTTGCGCGACACCACGAGGCCCATACGCGAAGGTCCGTCCTCTGGGCGTGCTGCGACGAGGAAGACGAAGTGAGGCGAAGTCACGCGCTTGCCCGCGCGCTGAACGCGGCGAAAGTCCGAGCTTGCGCGGAGCCGACGGTCCTTACCGAACTTGCCGAACGTGCCGAGCGTGCCGAACGTCAATGAACGGAGCTTGCCGAACGACCCTAAGCTGGACGGCGTTCCGTTACTTCTTGTAGATGCTGACTGTCAGGCGCTTGCGGCCCTTGCGGCGGCGATTGGCGAGCACCTTCTGGCCGCCACTGGTGGCCATGCGCGCGCGGAAACCGTGCGTACGGATACGGCGGAGATTGTGGGGTTGATAGGTTCGCTTCACGGGAGACTCCTGGTTCGACGCACGTGCAGAGCACACGCACCTGAAGGGCTGCGCAAGAAAGCACTTGGCCTCTCCCTCGTCAAGGGTGAGTCAACGATTTGTCCGCGGGTCGAGTGGTTGGTGTACCCTCGGCGAGGACGATGAAAGCGCACCGCAACGGACCTTCCTTGACTCGATACGTGTGTGGCTTGGGCGCCGTGGCGGCGTGTTTCGCCTGGCCCAGCGTGGCCGAGGCCCAGACGGCGACCTTCAAGCTCGATCGCTTGGAGGTGCCTGGCGCTCCCGACGACACGATGATGATGGCACGTGCCGTAACGCAGCCCGGCCCCATCTTCTTCGCGCAGCTCGGCATGGGGTACTCCGTGAACCCACTCAAGACGGCGAACATTTACGCCGCGAAGAACAACCGGTTTCTCACGACCATCCCCGACCGCGGAGTCGTTCAGGGTCAGTTCTCGATTTACACGGCACTCGGTGTGCAGCTGTTCAACCGCGTGACCGTGACGGCAGCGTTCCCGTTCACGCCGTACCAGTACACGAAGAACCCAGATTATCCGAACTCGACCTCGAGCACGAACAACCAGACGACGCCGGTCAGCACGTCGGATCAGACCTGGGGCGACGTCCGCATCGACATGCGCGCCGTGCTGTGGCGCTCGACCGATCAGCGGTTCGCTCTCGGCGCGGGTCTCTCGATTTTTGCGCCCATCGGCGACAACGCGGCGTTCGGCGCGGACCGAAACATCGGCGCGATCTTGGGCGTTCAGGCGGAGTACGCGTTCAAGTTCCCCCTCGTGCTCATGGGGACGACCGGCATCGCGTTCCGCACGACCGCGGTGATCAACGACCCTCCACACGCCTCGGGCTTGGCGGTCGCCGACGAGTGGCGCTGGCAGGTCGGCGGGTTCGTCCCGATCAAGGACGGCAAGTATCGCATTGGCCTCACCATCCAGGGTCAGACCGGCATCGAGAGCGACAGCAGCAGCGCATCGCCGCTGATCGGAAACACCGCGTTCACGCAGCGCAACACCCCCATCGAGTGGCACGTCGAGGGTCGCGCCAAATTCGGTCCGAAGGAACGTTGGTGGGTCGGCCTCGGCGCGGGCAGCTTCCTCTATCCAGGCTATGGCGCGCCGGACTTCCGTGCGGTCGGCTTGCTCGGCGTCTACGTGCCCATCCTCGACTCGAGCGCGAACTCACCCGAGGGCAAGCTCGCGTTGCGTGAGAAATGGCGTGAGCAGCGCTCGCTCGACAGCGACAACGACGGCATCCCCGACGACATCGACGCGTGTCCCAGCGACGCCGAGGACCACAAAGGCAGTGACCCCTCCGACGGCTGCCCGATCCCGCCCGATCGCGACGGCGACGGTATTGCCGATCAGTTCGACAAATGCCCGGACCAACCCGAGGACAAAGACGGCGTCGACGACAACGACGGCTGCCCCGAGGTGGACGCGGACAACGACGGCGTGCCCGACGCGGAAGACGCTTGCCCGAAGGAGCCCGGCGTTCGCTCCACGGATCCGAAGAAGAACGGCTGCCCGCAGTTCTACAGCATGGATGGCACCGTCGTTCACGTGCTGCAGCAGGTGCACTTCGCGACCGGCTCGGCGACCATCCTCGCGGACAGCTTCCCGATGCTCCAAGAGATCGCGAACCTCTTGAAGGTGAACCCCGCGATCAAGAAGATGTCGGTCGAGGGTCACACGGACAACCGTGGCAACGCGGTGATGAACAAGACGCTCTCGCAACAGCGCTCGGAGAGCGTTGTTAAGTGGCTCGCGGATCACGGCGTCGAAGGCCCGCGCCTCGAGGCGCACGGCTACGGCCAAGAGAAACCGATCGACAGCAACGACACCGACAAGGGCCGCCAAGCGAACCGTCGCGTCGAGTTCAAGATCATCGAGCAAGACGACGGCAAGCCGAAGCCAAACAAGCCGAACCCCTGAGTTCCGTTTCGGTTTGTACTCTCGCTTCGGTCCGTGCACTCGCTTCGCGTGCCGCACCTGGTAATCTCATGAGGTGGATCGCGCAGAGTTGATTGACGCGACAATCGATGGGCGCTTCGAGCCCATCGAGCTCGCCGGTCGGGGGGGAATGGCGAGCGTCTACCGCGCACGCGATCTTCGGACGCGTACGGACGTTGCGCTCAAGGTTGCGAGCGGCGACGAAGAGGTCCTCGCGCGCTTCGAGCGTGAGGCGCAGGCGCTGATTGGCGTGCAGCACGCCAACGTCGCGAGCTATGTCGCGCACGGTCGAGTGCGCGGAGACAGCGTGTACCTCGCCATGGAGTGGATCGACGGCGAATCGCTCGCGGCGAAGCTTCGACGCGGCCCGCTCGTCCTCGAAGAGGTGCTTGCACTCGGCGCGCAGATCGCGAGGGCGCTCAGCGCGGTGCACGCGCGTGGGTACGTCCATCGCGACGTGAAGCCCGCGAACGTCGTGCTTCGCGGCAACGATCCGACGCGACCTGTGCTGCTCGACTTCGGCCTCGCGAAGCCCGTCGTTGGAGAGGAGATCACGAGCGTCGGACTCTCCGTCGGCACGCCCGGCTACATGTCGCCGGAGCAAGCCCGTGGCACGGCGAAGCTCGACTCGCGCGCGGACCTGTTCGCGCTGGGTTGCCTGCTCTTCCGCTCCGCGACCGGGCAGCGGCCGTTCGAGGGACCCACCATCACGGCGCAGCTCGCGAAGCTGCTCTTCGACGCGCCGCCGTCGATGCGCGCGCTCGACCCGCGCATCTCTTCGTCGCTCGACGCCCTCGTCATCCGGCTGCTCACGAAGGATCCGGCAGAGCGCCCGAGAGACGCCTCGCTCGTGGCGTCCGAGCTCGAGGAGCTGATCGCACGGCGCGCTCACTCGGCGCCGCGCGTGAGAGCAGAGGGCGCGTTGACGCCCGACGAGCTGCGCCCGGTCACCGTCGTGCTCGTCTCGGACACTGCGCCGATTGACACGCCCACGATCGTCGCGCCGATCGAGACGTCCGAGATTTTGCTTCGTCCGGTCCCCGCGCCCATCGCGCGAGACGCGCTGCGCAGGCTTGCCGAGAGCTTCGGGGGCGTCGCGGAGAGCTTGGCGAACGGCGCGCTCGTCGTCGTGTTCCACGGCGGTACCAACGCGCGTGATCAGTGTGTGCGCGCAGCGCGATGTGCGCTCAAGCTGCGACCTCTCGCGGCGCAAAAGGCCGTGGTCTTGGCGACCGGCCGCGCGCGCGTCGCCGAGGGCGAGGTCGTCGGCGAGGCGCTGGACCGCGCGATCGTGGCGCTCCAGAGTGCCGAGAAAGACGGGCCCGTTCGGATCGACGAGGCGAGCGCGCAGCTCCTCGACGGGAGCTTCGACTTCACGACAATCCCGCCGCTCGCGCTGCGCTCCGAGAAGAGCGACGCGCTCGCACAGCGCACGTTGCTGGGGCAGCTCACTCCGTGCGTGGGCCGAGAGGCGGAGCTCGGCGGCGCGCTCCTCACTTGGTCTCAGTGCCTCGAAGAGTCGGCGGCGCGCGTCTTCGTCGTGACCGCGGACGCAGGCGTCGGCAAGTCGCGACTCGCGAGCGAGATCGTGCGGACGGTCGCCAGCGAGTACCCGCTCGCCAAGGTGTGGCTCGCGCGCGGCGACTCATTGACAGAGCATGCCCCGCTCGCGCTCGCCGCCAAGCTGGTGCGCGACCAAGCGGGGATCCTCGGGAGCGATTCGCTAGAGGTACGCCAGAGCAAGCTGCGTGCGCGCGCGTCCAACGCCTCACACCCGGACGGTGTCGCCGACGCGGTCGTATTCTTGGGCGAGCTCTGCGGTGCGCCGTTCGACGACGTCGATCTGCCTGGGCTGAAGGCAGCTCGTGCCGACGCGCCGCTCATGTCCGCGCGCATGCGTAGAGCGTTCGAGGCGCTCCTCATCGGGGACGCGCTCACAACGCCGCTGCTGATCGTCATCGAGGACCTCCACTGGGCCGACGGCGTCAGCGTCGGCTGGTTGGAGACTGGCGGCGCGCGCGTGCGTGAGCGGCCGGTGATGATGCTCGCGCTCTCACGACCCGAAGGCAGCAAGCGCTTCGCGAACCTATTTTCTGCGGGCTCCCACGTTCATATGCGACCGCTCACGGCGAAGGCGTCCGCCAAGCTCGCACGCGCGGTGCTCGGGCAAGAGGCCGAGTCGGCGACGATCGATCGTGTCGTCGAGCTCGCCGCCGGCAACGCGTTCTACCTCGAGGAGCTGCTGCGCGCGGTCGCGGAGGGTCACGCGGAACTCCCGCAGACCGTGGTGCTCATGGCGCAGGCGCGCTTGCAGGCACTGGACTCGGACGCAAGGCGCGTGTTGCGCGCGGCGAGCGTGTTCGGCGACGCCTTCTCTCAAGACGACGTGGCCGCGCTGAGCGACGACGATGTCGCGGCGTCGTTCCTGCCGGACCTCGTGAAGCTGGAGGTGCTCGCGCATGCGCCTGGCACGGCCGACACCTTCACGTTCCGCCACGCGCTGCTGAGAGAGGCTGCTTACGCTTCGCTCACCGACGACGATCGCGCGCTCGGCCACACGCTCGCTGCGCGCTGGCTCTCGGCGAAAGGGGGAGCCAACGCGATGGCCATCGCAGACCACTTTGCGCGAGGCGGCGCACGCGAGGAGGCGGTGCGCGAATACATCAACGCCTCGTCGCAGGCGCTGCAAGCCGGCGACCTGCAAGCGCCCGAGATCGCGGTGACGCGCGGGCTCACGTGTGATCCTGATCCGGAGTCACGCGGCAAGCTGCTCGGGTTGTTGGCGCGCGCGCTCTGGCAGCGCGGCGACATGGCGAAAGCAGAGCAGGTCGCCATGGAGGTGATGACGCTCGTTCCGCCGGCGTCCATCCCTTGGTACGACGCTCTGGCCGACTTGATGAATGCGCGTCAGGGGCGCCTCGACCACGGCGGGATTGACGCGCTTGCAGTCGAACTCTTGGCGAGCCCGCCACACGACGGCGCCGTCTTGGCGTCTTACGCGCGCGCTCTCTCGCTTGCTTACACGCTCGTGATTCAGAACTCGCCGGCCTCGGAGCTCGCGCGAGCGTTGACTGCGCGAGTCGAGGTGGTTGCTGCGTCAAGCGAGGCGCAGGACCCCGTGATTGGCGTACGCTTCGCGATTGCGCGTGCCTTCGCAGCGTTGACCCAACGCCGGCCGGGCGCGGAGGGCCTACTGGAGAGTTGCGCGCGGACGTTCGAGGAGCTGGGCAACGTCATGGCGGCGGAGATGCAGCGCACGGGCCAGGCGATCGCGCTCGCTTGGCTCGGTGCCTGGGAGGAGTCGATCGCGGTCTTGTCCGCAATCCCGAAGTCCTCGTCGCGCCCATCGCGCTGGGCGCGACTCTATCTCGCGTGGCCACTCGCGCTCACGGGTCGGTGGGACGAGGGCTTCGCGTCTGCTTCGTGGGTGCTCGAGCAAGAGCACGACGATCCGTTCTTGATCACCGAGACGAGGATCGCGCTCGGCCGTCTGCTGTTGCTGCGAAAGAGGCTGGGCGACGCGCTGGACGTCGTGAAGCCACAGATAGCTGACGAATCGCTCCCGCGACCCATGCGCGGTCGCCTGCACGCGATCGCGTACGAGGCTACTTTGTCGGCTGATCCAGAGGTCGCGGCCCAACACGCGAAGGTCGTCGAGGCCTGCCTCCACGACCGCGTTCCATTCGTGGAAGACGCGATCTACGTAAGACAAATCGTGATCGAGCACCTTCTCGCGACCCACGACATCGACGGGGCGCGAGCGCTCGTTCTAGAGGCGTCGAAGATGATCGCCGATTACGCCGCGCGCATCGAAAGTCCTCGGCGACTCACGAGCTACTTGGAGCGCGTCCCCGAAAACGTCCGCATTCGAGAGCTAGCTGCACTTCTTTCTTAACCGCTGCGCGGGGGGGCGTTTGGTGCACCCGCTTTTGGGTTGGGGTTCGGCGACCTCAGTATCCATGGGGGTTTGGGCACGGACGCGCAGCACCTTTTCTTTCTTGCCTCCGCCGCGCAGACCAAAAATAAGGGCACCGCGCGCTCCGGTCCTCTGGTCCGGAGCGGGTCCGCCGGACAGGGACGTACGCAGGTAGCTTTGAGGGGGGAAATTGAGGTGAGTTCCGACAGCAACCTGATGTCGGTCTGCGAGCGAGACCACGACTTCCCTTTTCGCCACCAGCGACCGAAAGAACCGGCGAGCGTGCTGTGCTTTTTCTGGGGACCGCCGACCATGTGATGCGCGAGATCGTGAAACGGCACTGGGCTTTGGTGTCGGCCGGCATCTGTTTTGTCGAGCCGTTGCACGGCTCAAGTTCGCGTCGCCGAGCTACAACCCAAAGGTCTAGCTGGTGCCCCCCTTCGCCCCGCGCGCAGCGGGTCCTAAAAAGCTACGCCGCGTGCTGGCGGACCATGAGTTCGCTGCGCGTCCAAAGCTCCTCGGCGAGCTGCTCGTCCTGTGCGAGGTCGCTGGGTGTCTTCTCTTTGGAGGAGTCGTAGTACGCGCCGTCGATCACGCCGCTCGCCGTCGCGCAGTGGAGCGTCGTGCGTGCGCCCTCCTCGTTGGTGATCATGAAGAGCTTCATGAGCGGACGGATCGGCCACGGGACTTGGCGCCAGACGTCACTCGCGATCACGCCTGGGTGTAGCGACGCGCTCAGCACGCCGTCGCCCGCCTTGCCGCGTGCGAGCGACTTCGTGAAGAGCACGTTCGCGAGCTTGCTCACGCCATACTCGCCGACGCCGGAGGTGGACTGCGTCGGCTTGCTCAACGCGGCCCAGTCGATCTTCTTCGCGCCGTAGTGCGCCTTGCTCGCGACGTTCACGATACGCGCGGGCTTGGACTCGCGCAGGCGCGGCAAGAGCAGCGTCGTCAGCAGGAAGTGTCCGAGGTGGTTGGTGCCGAACGTGAGCTCGAAGCCGTCCTTGGTGACGCCGCGCAGGCCAGCGAGACCGGCGTTGTTGATCAGGAGGTGGAGTGGATCGTTCGTCGCCAGCACTTTCTGGGCGCAAGCGCGCACGCTCGAGAGGTCCGCCAGATCGAGCGCGACGAACGACGCTTGCCCACCGGCCGCCTTGATCTCGTCGATCACCGGCTGAGTCTTTTCGAGCGAGCGACACGCGAGCATCACGCGTGCGCCGCGCTTGCCGAGCTCCAACGCGGTGACGCGACCGATGCCGGTGTTAGCA
>JAYVYD010000148.1:0-7743 GCA_043784605.1 Myxococcales bacterium
GCCTCTCGGATCGCATTCTCCAGCTCATCGACGTGCTCAAGCGCCGCGAGCGGATGCTCTTCGAGGAGCTCTTCGAGGGCTTGACCTCGCGCGCCGATCTCGTCATCACGTTCCTCGCACTGCTCGAAATGACCAAGCTCCGCATGACCCGCCTCTTCCAAACCGAGCCGCTCGCACCGCTGTACGTCGAAGCCGTGATGGACTCCGCTGGCTCGGTGGAAGAGGCTGACCTCTCGAGCGCCGGTCCTGTGCCCACGAGCGAAGCCGCGAGCACGGTCTCGAACGACGCGACGAGCACGTCGCCGAACGACGCACCCAACGAACTTGGGGGCACGTGAACGAGATCGAGAACGACGCGCCGACCGACGTGGAGCTCGCCGACACCGCGGAGACCGAAGAGGCTCCCGAGACGCCGTTGCCTCCGGCGAGCCACGAGGCGGCGACCCACGAGGTGGGGGATCACCACCTGCGCGGTTTGGTAGAGGCGCTCGTGTTCGCGAGCGATCGGCCCCTGAAATCAGGAGAGATCGGCAAGCTCGCGAGCGCGCCGACGCGGCAGATCACGAAGGTGCTCGAGGAGCTGCGCGAAGAGTACAAGGGTCGCGGCGTACAGCTCGACGAGATCGCCGGCGGCTGGATCTTCCGCACGAGCGCCGTGTACTCGCCGTTCGTGAGAGACATGACGGGCCAGAAGCCGGTGCGCCTCTCGCGTGCGCAGGTCGAGACGCTCGCGATCGTCGCGTATCGGCAGCCGGTCACGCGGCCCGAGGTGGACGACATCCGCGGCGTGGACTGCGGCGCGGTGCTCAAGTTGTTGCTCGAGCGCGATCTCGTCCGCATCCTCGGCAAGAAGGACGAGCCGGGCCGGCCGATCCTCTACGGCACGAGCGCGGCGTTCTTGGAGCTGTTCGGGTTGAAGTCGCTGAAGGATCTGCCCACCCTGCGCGAGTTCACCGAGCTCAACGAGGACAGTCGTCGCACGGTCGAGAAGGAGCTCGAGGGAGATCTCGAGGAGCGCGGTGGAGGCGTAGACGAGCTCGTCGGCGCGCTGCAAGACGAGCACTCGCCCGCCTCGATGGAAGACCCGTCGCCCGAGACGCACGACGAGCGCCAGACGATCATGAGCCCACCTGTCGTCGTCGACGACGAAGAGCACGCGCAAGCGGAAACTGTCTTTCCGCCGGCAGAGCCCGACGAGCCGAAGGTCAGCAAGCTCTACGATCCAGCAGACGAGCTGGAGTTCCCGGATGATGCTGACGACGATGACGATGATGACGACGATGACGACGACGATGATGACGACGACGAAGACGAAAACGAAAAAGAGTCCTGATCAGTCGTCGTCGCCCGCGGGATCCGCGTAGCTCGCCGCGAGCTTCTGGACCTCGTCGCGCAAGCGCTTGTGAGCGGCGATCTTGCGGAGGAGTTCCCAGACCGCCGGATCGCGCAGCGCCTTCATCGGCTCCACGTTGCCCTTAGCCTTCTTCGGGATCGCTCCTCCACCTTTCGCGCGTAGCGCCTCCATCCGGTCGATGTACTGCTTGGTCGGAAAGAGATCGCCCTTCTCCCACGCCAGTACGGTGGCCTGTTCGAGCGCGAGTGCGCCCGCGAGCTCTTTGGCCGTACACGACAGCTCTTTGCGCAGGTCCTTGATCTGTTCGGGCGTCACGCCGCAAGCATAGGGAAGGCGTTGGAGTTGTCTACGCGTCCGCGCTACGCTGTGTTGTCGTGCGCTTCTGTCTTTCTCTTACCTTGATAGTCCTGACGACGGGTTGCCTCGAAATCGGAGGGGACCCGTTGGTGAAGGATGGTGCGGGTGACGCAGGCATCCTGCTCCTAGACGCGGAGAGAGCGGACGCGACCCTCCCAGACGGAGCGGCTCTGCCGTCTACGACCTACGTGCGTGTCGCGCAGATGTCCGCCGACTTCGGCGCGATCGACTTCTGCGTGCGAAGCAAGGTCGAGCAGTTCGGTCCGCTCGTCACGCCAAACGTGGTCGATGCGGGCTCGTCGGACGCAAGCGTCGCGGGCGTGGGGTTCGGGCAAGTTTCTCAGTACGTCGCCGTCTCGGTCTCGGGCACCGTAGACATCGCGATCGTCGCAGCTCCAGCCACGGACTGCTCGTCGCCAATCGCCGTCAGCACCGTCACGCTCGATCCCGGCAAGCACGACACGATCGCTCTGATGGGCGTCGCCAAGTCGAACGTGTCGTCCGATCGCGCGCTTGGCGTCTCGGCGTTCGTCGACGACTCGCTCGGCAACCCTGCGCTCGTGCGCATGCGCTTCGTCAACGCCGCACTCGGCACCGCGCAGTACCCTGGCATCGGACCGTTCGCCGCTGCCCTCGCCAATGCAAACTCCGTGATGCCGCTGGCGGGGGAGGTCCTTCCGCGAAAGGCGTCGTCGCCGAGCGTCGATCCCGTCGTGGACGCGCTCGGGTATCACAATCTCTCGGTCGCGCCGAAGGGGCAAGCGGGGCTGCGCGTCTCCTACGGCAGTGACTCGGGGATCAACGTGTGGACGAGCAAGCCGGTCGATCTCGCGTTGACCCTCGGGAGCTCTCGCACGGTGTTCGTCGTCTCGCTCCCGTACGCGTACAAGAGCTTCATCGGCGCGTTCGTCTGCGACGACCTGGAGCATGCTCCGGCGTCCCAGTGCGTCTGGGCTCCTGCCTACTAGCGGTCTATCTGCTCGTGATGGGCGCCGGGGTGCGGCGTCCTCATAAGACGAAGAGCGACAACGCAACGATCAACAAGTCGAACGGCGTGTTCGCCACCTCTCCGCGCGAGACGTGAAAGACGACGGCGCAGACCTGCAAGAGCGCAGCCCAACGCCGCGAGGACGGTCAGGCGCATGCGCGACGGACGCTCTTCAATTTCCCGAGGAGTCCGAGCTTGGCGAAGTCGTCATCCTCGATGCACGCACCTCGAAGACGTCGAACGGACAAACGCGAACGCAGTCCGCTTTACCTTCGCATCGAGATCGATCGACCGAGGGCGCGAAGTCTCCCGGCTTCGATCGGCACTCGCTCGCTCGGTTCGAGTTTATTCGCTGCCGCCCGCGATGGTCATCCGGGTGACCCGGAAGGTCGGCGCCGCCATCGACGTGCGCAGATCGAGATCACTGCCGACGGCATCGATCGACTGCAAGAGCTGATCGAGGTTGAGAGAGATCGTCACCTCACTCACGGGGAACGTGAGCTCACCGTTCTCGATCCAGAACCCGCTGGCCCCTCTCGAGAAGTCTCCAGTCGTTGCGTTGAAGCCGAAGCCCATCATGTCCGTGACGTAAAGCCCGCGCTTGGTTGCCTTCAAGATCGACTCGGGCGAATCGGTCGTCGGCGACAAGATGAAATTGCTCGTCCCCGCGCCGACCCCTGCGCCGCCTCCGCGAGATGCGCTCGCCGTGCTCTCTCGACCGAGCTTGCGCGCGGAGTAGCTGTCGCAGAGATACATCTGCAAGACGCCCTTCTCGACGATCACGTTCTTACGACTCGCGAGTCCCTCTCCGTCGTACGCGCGTGAGCCGGGCGCGCGCGGGATCAACGGATCGTCGACGACGTTCACGAGGTCGCTCGCGATGCGCGAGCCTTCACGGCCGATGAGATAGCTTGATTTACGCCAGATCGAGCTGCCCATGATGCAGCTCGCGAGCAAGCCGAGCATCGAGCGTGCGGTGTCCGGATCGAACACCACGGACGCCTCGGTCGTCGCGACGGTCTTGGCGCCGAGCTTACGGAGCGTGCGTCGCGCGGCCTCTTTGCCGACGGCCTCTGCGTCGTCCAGCTCGGCGAGGTGGCGCTTCGCGGTCCAGTGATAGCCGCGTCGCTTCTTGCCGCCCGCGTCCTCCGCAACGGGCACGACCGACAGCGACGCGTACGAGCCCTTGGTGCTCGCGCGAAAGCCGCTGGAGAGCACGATCACTCCGCCGCCCGCCGTGCGACCGAACGTGCCGCCCTCGCTGTTGGTGATGCGCTTGTCGAACGCGAGCGCCGCGGCCTCGCCACGGATCGCCTCTTTGATCGCGCGCGCCGCGTCGATCTCTCCGCCCGCAGGATCATACAACTCGAGATCGGGCAGCTTCTTCGGATCGCACAGCATGCTCGGGTCTGCGGGGCCCGCGAACGGATCCTCTTGCGACAGCTCCGCGAGCTCCAGCGCGTCATCGACGAAGCGCTTGATGCCGGCTTCGGACAGATCGCTCGTCGAGGTGGTGGCGACGCGCTTGCCCTTCATCACGCGCAATCCGGCGCCGCGGTGCCCCGCCTCTTCGACGAGCTCGGGCTCGCCCATGCGGACCTTCGCGGAGAGCTCAGCGCCCGATCGGAGCATGCACTCGGCGACGGTCGCGCCACCCTTCTTCGCCATCTCCACGACACGCGAGCCGAGCTCGAGGAGTTGAACGAGCTCTCGGTCGATGCCTATGAGCGGCACGGTAGTGTGTTCGGACATGACGTCGTAGATTACACCAGTCCTAGACCCATGGGTCTGTCGTCTCGCCTGTCGAAGACACGTGACGGGGAGCTCCAAACGCTCGGGCTCGCTCGCACCTCGCGCGTTGATCGCGCCTAATTAGGAGAGCTTCGCGAGGAACTCTGCGATCTGTCCGAGCGGGAGTTCGTGCGTGACGACTCCTGCGCGAACGGCTGCGCCGGGCATTCCGTGCACGACCGCCGTCTCTGCGCTCTCGGCGAGCACGACCCCGCCGGCTTGACGAATCGCGCGCGCGCCTTCGACGCCGTCGTCTCCCATGCCCGTCAAGATGACGCCGACGCAGCGGACTCCGGCGGTCGCGGCAGCGCTCTTCAAGAGGCGATCGGCGCTCGGGACGCATTTGTCGGTCGGCTGCGCGCTCGAGACGCGAAGCGTGTAGTCGCCGGCGCGACCCACCAACTCCATGCACTGGCGACCTGGGCACACGAAGCCGACCGCGGCCGAGAGACGATCGCCGTCTTGCGCCTCGCTCACGCGGACTGGCCCTTTGCGACCGAGGCGCTCGGCGAACGTGCGCGTGAATTTGTCCGGCATGTGCTGCGCGATCACGTAGCTCGCCATCGTGTGCGCGGGGAGCTTGCCGAAGATTTCGAGCAGCGCGGACGGACCGCCGGTGGAACTCGCGATCGCAACGACGTGACGCGGCGGCCTGAACGGCGTGATCGAAGGGAGCGGGCGATTGGACGAGGGCACCTCGCCGTCGCTGAAGATGCCGCTGGGGATCCGCCTGGGAGTACCGCCGAGCCTTCCGAGCTGGCCGCGCGCGCGCCGGAACTGCATCACCTTGGCGAGGATCTGCTCCTTGAGGTCCGTCGCGTCCGGCGCGATTTGCCTGTCGGGCTTGGTGACGAAGTCGAGCGCGCCGAGCTCGAGCGCCTTGAAGACGTTCTCTTTCTGCGAATACGACGAGACCACGATCACGGGCGTGGGCTGCTTGCTCATCAAGATGCGCAAGAACGTGAAGCCGTCCATCCTCGGCATCTCGAGGTCGAGCGTGATCATGTCCGGCTTGAGCAGCGATGCGAGTCGCAACGCCTCTTCACCATCGGCCGCCTTGCCGACCACCTCCACCTCCGGGACGTTCACGAAGATGTCGGCGATGTTCCGCCGGTTGTAGGCAGAATCATCGACGATCAGGAGTCGCAGGATGTTTTGTACGTTCGGGAAGGTCAAGGAACTCCCGTGCGAGAGGGCTTTCGATAAACGAGGTCTTCTTTCAAGTGTAACAGCTCGAACGCGGTCGAGACATTCAGCAGCGACTCGGAGTGCCCGAGCAGGAGCACGCCCCCCGGGTTGAGGCGCTCCAAGAACATGTCGATGACGCAGCGGCGCGCATGTGCGTCGAAGTAGATGAGCACATTGCGGCAGAAGATAGCGTCGAATTTTCCGAGCAGGCGTGCGCGCTGGTCGTCGAGCAGGTTGAGCTGGCCGAACTGACACATTTCGCGGATGCGCTCGTGCACGTGCACTCCGCCCGTTCGCTCGGCGAAGTACGCGCGCTTCGCCTCGGGGGACGTCGTGCGAAAAGCGGCCGACCCGTACACGCCAGCGCGCGCGGTCGCCACGCAGCGCCGCGAGATGTCCGAGCCGAACACGCGGATGTCCCAACCATCGAACAGGCGCGTCTCGAACACGAGGATCGCGATCGTGTAGACCTCCTCGCCCGTGGAGCAGCCGGCGCTCCAGATCGAGAGCGACTTCTTGTTCTTGTTCTGAGCGGCGAGCATAGGCAAGACCTCCGTCTTGAACGCACGCAGCTGGTAGTCCTCGCGGTAGAAGTAGGTCTCGTTGGTGGTGAGCACTTCGATGGCTTCGTCCCACTCGGCGGACGCTCGCGGGTTGAAGCGCAGGTACTGGAAGTACTCGGCGAAGTTCGGGAGTGAGAGCGCCAGTAGCCGATCGCGCAAGCGTCGCTCGAGCGTGGAGCGGGCGTCGAGACCGAAGCTAATCCCGGTCTTCTGCGCGATGAGATCGCGCAGGAGCCGGAACTCCTCCGGCTTCATGACGATGTGCTCGTGCGCCGAGAACGGCACTCAGGTCGTCCCCTCGCCTCGGATGGATACGCGAATCGCGTCGAGGAGCGCGTCGCGCACCGACGCGTCCGTCTCGCGCTCGCAGCGCGCCTGTAAGAGCGCCTCCGCGGCGGCGCTCCCGTCTTGTCCGAGAAGCTCTGCGGTCGCGCGACGAAGCCCCCGTGACGAGTGATCGAGGACGAGCCCCAGGCGTGCGATCGTACGCGCATCGAGCGGGGCCACGAGACCCGAGAGCGCCGCGCGGACGACCTCCTCGTCATGGTGCTCGAGAGCCAGCAACATCACCTCGTCTCGCTGGGGCCCCGAGATCGAGCTTATCGCCCCGACCGCGACCGACGCGGCCGGCAAGTTCGCGCGACCGAGCGCGCTCTTTGCCTCGACGACGGCCTGATCGGGATCGGCCGCAGCGAGCGCGCGATAAGCCGCGCCGACGATCTCGACGTCCTTCGCCGACGCGAGGAGCGTCACGATCGGCGCGGCGTGTTTGAGCGCCCCGAGGGCGCGGATCGCGGCGACCTGCACCGTGGGCTCTTCGTCCGCGAGCGCGAGCGCGAGCGCGACCTTGGCTTCGGCCGTTCTGGTCGTTGCTAGCGCCTCCACCGCCGCGCGACGCGCACGCGCGTCACCCGAGGCGAGCGCGCGCTTCAAATACGTGATGACCGAAGGCGACGGGGAGAGCTTCGAGGCGCTGCCTTGCAGCATCACGCACGCCGCCGTCGCGCGGGTCGAGTCGGGCGCGATGGCCTCTGCGCGCGACACGGCCTCCCTCGGGAGTCGCGACGAGAGCGCGGCGAGAGCAGCCCTGGCCGACGAGGCCACGCGTGCGTCGTCGGAGATCGCGAGGCTCTCCGCGCGCGCCAGATCCTCCTCGTCGCCAAACGCGCCGAGTGCGTCGATGGCCGCAGACACGACGTCTGGCGCCGGATGCGACAGCGCGTCACGAAAGCGCGCGAGGTGCTCGGGTGTGGTCTCTTGGATCAGCTCCGACGCGAGCGATACGGCGATTGCCGCAGCCGAGTGGGTCAGCGTGCGCGCCTCGAGGAGCAGCGGAAGCGCCGCTGCTTGACCCATCAACGAGAGCGCGGACGCGGCTCTTTCCTCGAGCGCGGGATCGCCGAGAGCGCGCGCCAACAGACCCGCGTCGCTCGGCTGCGCAACCACGCCAAGCAGCACGAGCGCTGCCCCGCGCACTCGCTCGCCATCCTCCGAGAGCCAGC
>JAYVYD010000149.1:0-12483 GCA_043784605.1 Myxococcales bacterium
GTCCACCCCCAGACCTCGCGGAGGTCCCGGTCATCGTGTATCCACCCTCCTCGCCGCTCTCCTTGGTGTGCTCGCCCTCACGACCGACGCGAACGCAGAGCGCTCGCTCGCCGACTACAGATACTTCCGGTCGCTGTCGATCGATCTGCAGGGGCGCATGCCGACGCGCGCGGAGATCGCGGCGTTCGAGCAGGACTCCTTCGATCTGAACGGGTGGATCGACCAACAGCTCCACACGGCGGCGTATGCAGATCGCGTTCGTCGCGTGTACCTCGACTTGTTGAGGCTAGAGGTCGGAGGGTCGTTCCAGTTCGTGCAGTCGGAGACGGTGCTGCGTCGTGTGAGCGTGCTCGGTCCCGACGGCAAGCCGACGAACATTTACTTCCGACTCGGTCAACGTCGCTCGCGGCCGGAGACGGACATCTCGTTTTGCCTCACGCAGGCGGAGACTGGCGTGCAGTTCCCTCACTTCGCGGAACCGACGGGTACGGAGATTCCCGTGTCGCAAGCGGTGTTGGACAAGTACACGCGAGTCATCAAGCCTTGGTGGCTCTATCGCGACTACGCGTCGCAGGCCCCGACGGATCTCTACGACGCCATCAAGTGGCAGCAGAAGACGCCGGGCTTCGCGCTCGCGGCGGGCCTCGTGAGCGACGACGGCATCGACCCGAACACACAGATTCGGGTGTGCGCAGAGGAGACCGAGCTCGGCCCGATGGCTCCGATCACGAGCTCGCCGTTCGCCGGAACATGCGACCCGAAGGCGCCGCCGTTCGGTCGCCTCGATTGTCCGCCGAAGCCCTCCGCGTACGAGACCAAGCACCTCGGCGAGACCGTTGACTGCTCAACGACCACCGGTACGTTGCTTTCGGCGCAGTGCGGATGCGGGGTGGGTCTCGAGCGCTGCATGCCAGGCGCGGGCTCCAAGTTCGAGAACGCGGCGTTCGTGCTTCCTTCACACCACGTCGCTGGAATGCAGGCCTTCGACGTCACCGAGCAGGCGCAGTCGTCGTGGGCACGCGTGTTCTGGGGCGGCGAGGCCGAGGCCTTCCTCCAAGACATCATCCAGAACGACAGAGACTTTCGCCAGGTGCTCACGGGCAAGCAGACGTGGGTCAACGGTCCCCTCGCGCAGTTCTACAAATCGGTAGCGCCGGGTCAGTGCTGCGGCAGCGGCGTGGCATACGGCTACACACGACCGGAGCCGCTCCTCGATCCGACGAAGCTTCCGGCGGACCTCACGCCGTTCGACGTCGAGAAGTGGGAGCAAGTGCCAGATCGCGGGCCGCACGCAGCGGGCATCATGACGATGCCGGTGTTCCTCACGAAGTACGGCTCGCGTCGCGCGCGCGCTCACGTCTTGTGGAACGCGTTCGCGTGCAAGGACTTCATCGCGGGCAATGTCGCTCTCAAGCCGTCCACCGAGCCCGACCTCACGAAGCGCGATGGCTGCAACCTCTGTCACGCGACGCTGGAGCCGTTGAGCGCATATTTCAGCCGCATCCAAGAGTCCACGTGGACCTTCTTGCCGCCCGACAAGTTCCCCACCTACGTCGACAAGACGCAGAGTCCGCTCGCCGCGCTGACGAACTCGAACTGCTTTTACGATCCGAAGACGATGACGACAACGCCCTCGCGCACGTGCACGGACTACTACGATCCCGCGTTCACGACTCCCACCACGACGACCCTGCGAGGCGCCTACTCGTCGCGTGAGCACGCAGATCAAGGGCCGCCAGCGCTCGCTCAATACCTCACGAGCACGAGCCAGTTCGAGAGCTGCGTCGCGCAGAACATGGCGACAGCGATGCTCGGCCGCACGCTCACCGCTGACGACTCGGCGCTGCAGGCGCAGCTCGCTGATCAGTTCAGCAAGGGCGAGGGAGGCGTGACCTACAGCATGAGGTCACTCGTTCGCGCGCTCGTGATTAGCGAAGCGTACAAGAAGGCGAACAACCTCTCCAGCACCGCGTGGCGCAATGGAGGTGCGAAATGAGGGCCATGGCGATCGGGCTCGCGCTCATCGCGGCCGGTGCATTCGCGATAGCGCAGTCGGCGTGCAGCAGCGTGGACGAGCTAGAGGGCGTGCCGGTGACTTCGATTCCGGGTCACGGAGACCTCGGCGTGGACAACACTCCGAAGGACGGTCCGCGCATGGTGCCGCCCGAGGCGTACATCCGGACGTACCTTCATCTCTTCGGCGGGCTCTCGCCGATCGCGGCGCAGAAGGCGCTGCGCGCGAGCGATGGGTCTGCGGTCTTCGACACGTGGAACGACTACCTCTCGTCGCTGGGAATGCCGGACTATCGGGTCGACATCCCTCGCGCGACCCAGACCAACACGCTGATGCTCGCCACGTTCGAGCGCCTCGGCATCGCGCTCTGCGATCGCTCCATCGAGCACGACTTGCAGGCGGGCGCGCCCATCGGCCAGAGGCTCG
Source organism: Myxococcales bacterium (assembly GCA_043784605.1). GTDB lineage: Bacteria > Myxococcota_A > Polyangia > Polyangiales > Polyangiaceae > JANYHY01. Next base: position 2,441 of record JAYVYD010000149.1, read on the forward strand.
TGTTCGACTTCGATCCAGGCACGGGGTCGGCGGATCTCGCCGCTTTCGCGTCGCGCTTCGATGTCGTGCACCGCACGTTCCTCGGTTACCCAGCCGCGCTCGGTCCCGTCGATCGCATCAGCGACTTCTTCGTTCTCTATACGAAGACGGTTGCAGCGCACAAAGCTACCGGCGCTCCGACGTCGCGCTTCACGCCTGACCAAGCGGGCTGGGCGACCGTTTGCTACGGCCTCGTTCGTCACCCCGAATTCCAGTTCTATTGAGCCATGAAATACTTCATGGCTCAGTTACAAGATTTTGTTCGCGCGACTCGAAGAGTCGGCGTGGATTGAGAGGCCTGACGATCATGAGCCAATCACGACGCACGTTTCTCAAGGTCCTCGGCGCTGGCGCTGCGGCGGCGTTCTCTAGCGGTCCCATCGCTCGGGCGCTCGCCGACAGCAGCAACAGCAAGGAGTTCTTCATCCTCATTCACCAAGCGGGAGGTTGGGACGTCACGCTGTGGGCCGACCCTCGCAACTCGCGAAAGGGCGGATACATCGGCGATCCGGCGACCACGCTCGACATCGATCCGGCCAAGATCACCGGCTGGCAGAACCAACCGCTGGATAGCGGCGCGGGCGTCACGTTCCAGCTCCTGCAGAAGGGGAACTACGTGCTCGGTCCGGCGATGGGCTCGCTCGCCGAGATGTACGATCGCTTCACCTTGATCAACGGGCTCGCGATGAACACCGTGAGCCACCCCGACGGGACGTACTTCTCGTCTACGGGCCGCCACCTCGCAGGCGGTCGCCCTGTCGCGGCGAGCATCGACACCATGCTCGCGAACGAGCTCGTCAGTCCCCAGAACTTCTTGCCCAGCGTGTCGGTGAATTTCCCGTCGACGTTCATCGGCAACAACCTCGACGCGAGCGTCTCTCCGCTTCGCGTGACCGACGTCACGGCGGTCGCCAAGTCGCTCGCGCGCACGACGCTCTACGACACGGATCAAGATCGCGCGAACGTCACGGCGCTGCTCGACAAGGAATCTTCGGCGCTCGCGCAAGACGCCTATTATCCGCAGGTCCCGCAGGCGTTCGAGCTCCAGGTGGGCAGGATGCCGCAGATCCTGAGCGATGACATTCGCGGGCTGTTCGACGCGAACAAACTCAAGGCCGCGCACCCATCGTTCTTTTACGCCGGGCAGCAGTACCAGAAGAGCGGCGCGCTCAACGCTGCGTTCGCAGTTGAGGCGATCCGCAAGCAGGTGGCGCGCGTCGTGAGCTTCCAGATGACGAGCTGCGACACGCACAACAGCAACTACAAGTTCCACCCGCAGATCCTCCAAGAGACGTTCGAGATGATCGCGTCGTTGATCCGCGAGATGGACAACACGACGTTCGTGGGCTCGAACGACAAGCTCAGCGACCACGTGCACATCCTCGTAGTGAGCGAGTTCTGTCGCACGCCGCAGATCAACTTGAGCGGCGGCAGAGACCACTACCCGAACAACAGCGCGCTCATCGTCTCGCCGCGCATCAAGGCGAACACCGTCTTCGGCTCGAGCGATCCTCAGCAGCTCTTGCCTGTCGAGCAGAAGGGCGTGTTCTCCGACGGCGACCGCGCGCCGTCCCCCGCGGACGTGCTCGCGACTTTCATGGGCGCGTTCAAGATCGACCCTCGCAAGTACATGCGCGACGGTGAGGTCATCAAGGCGTTGCTCCGATGAGGCGCGCGGCGGCTATTTTCAGCCTCGGAATAGGTGCATGTTACATGCAGGGCCAGACGATGCTCGGCGCGCAGCCGGCCCAGATCGACAGCGTGCAGTGGAACGTCAGTAGTGCGGACACTGGGCGAGTGTCGTCCGTCGCGGAGATAGCCGACGACGTCGTCGTGTTCTCGGACAAGGGCGCACTCGTCTTCGCGGGCGGCGCGCTCGCCACAGTGGACGGGACGGTGACTGCGTGGCAACCCGTCGCGACGTCCATCCCCGCAGCGGACGGGACCGGCACCTGGCTCGTCGCGGTGTCTACGGACGGTCGACTCCGCCGCCTTCGCGGCAGGACGGCGCTGGAGGACGTGAGCGATCGCTACGGCCTCGCGCACACGAAGGTCACGGGCGTCGCAAGCGGCGGCGGCGCGTGGTCGGTCTTCTCGACCGACACGGGGCTCGCGATCTCCGACGGCGTCACGGTCTCCTTGCTCGATGGCGCGCTCTCCGGTCTCGTCGCCGGTTCGCATCGCGCGGCGGGAATCACGGCCGACGGTCATGTGCGCGTCATCGATCTTCGATCCCGGGTCGGGAGCGACTACGCAGCGGACCATCCCGTCGCAGTCGCGTTCGACGCGGCCGGCATGCTGTGGGTCGAGACCGCGCACAAGCTCTATACGGAAAATCGGGGCGCGCTCGATCCCGTTTACGAAGACAGCAATACGCTGCACGGGCTCACGTTCGGGGGTGGACGCCTTTGGTTCGCGGCGGGCACCAGCCTGGGCTTCGCAACGAAGGATGCCGTGATGCGCGCCGCCGTGAACCTCCCCTCCGACGCGACGCTCTTTGCCTCCACCACCGGCGACGTATGGGCAGTGTCGCAAGGGGCGCTCTCTCGCTACGGCGTGCCGGTGTCTGGAGACGAAGCCCACTGGCGCAAGTCCGTGCTCCCCGTTTACGCGCGTGTCTGCAGTCAGTGCCACGGCCCTGGCGGAAGCTCGGGCATCGATCTCTCCACGTACGGCTCGTGGGCCGCGCGCCGACAAGACATCTACGGTCGGGTCTTCGTGCAAAAGACGATGCCGCAGAACCAAGCGCTCACCGCAGACGACTCCGCCGCGCTTCAAGCGTGGACACAGGCAACGCCGTAATCGGCTACAAACAGGCGTTCTGGCGAGATCGATGCTAGTCCTTCCGCCATGCGCGGTCGCGAACGCAGTCTCTTCTTCGGCACCTTGGGTCTCTTCGCCATCGCGTGCGGAACACGCACCGGTTTGTTGAGCGACGAGAACGGCACGCTCCCGGATGGATCGTTCGACGCAGGCAAGGACGTCAAAGACGCAACGCGCGACAGACTCGGTGATGTCATCGACGAAGACTCGCCGGGCTTCGACGCGTCCAAGCCAGACTCCACGCCGCCGAATGACTGTCCCGACGCGGGCGCGACGCTCGTGTACCTCATCACTCAGGGCGGAGAGCTCGTGAGCTTCTATCCGCCGTCGCTCACCTTCAAGACGATCGGGACGATTTCGTGCCCCTCTGCGCCGATGACCACGCCGTTCTCGATGGGCGTGAACCGGACGGGCACTGCGTACATCGTGTTCAGCGACGGTCACCTGTTCGAAGTGTCCACCGCGACCGCGTCGTGCAAAGCGACGGGCTACAAAGTCGACCAGCTGGGCTGGAACACGTTCGGCATGGGCTTCTCGGGCGACAACATGGGCGAGAGCCTCTACGTCTCGGAGAGCAAGACCGGCGTGCCTCAGAGCAAGGGTCTCGCGATCATCGACACCAAGAGCTTCTTGCTCAACTTCGTCAGCACCTTCAGCCCGCCGATTCCGCGCTCGGAGCTCACAGGCACGGGGGACGGCCGCCTCTTCGCGTACTGGCCCAACTTCCAGAGCTCCGGCAGCCACATCGCACAGATCGATCGTAAGACGGCGAACGTCACCGGCATCGACGACCTCCAAATCGGTGGACCGAATGACGCGTTCGCGTTCGCGTTCTGGGGCGGAGTCTTCTGGGTGTTCACCTCACCGAGCGGCCCGAGCACGGTGACCAAGTTCGATCCCATGACGCTCTCCGAGACGAACGTGACGACCTACTCGGGCACGATCGTCGGCGCCGGCGTGTCGACCTGCGCGCCTCAGTAGACTCCGCCGACTCCGAGTCCTCCCGGGACGGGAACGAGCGACCACGCGACGTCTCCGCTCTTGATCGGCGCGTGAAAAAAGAACGGCACGACGAAGCCGAACAGCGAGCCGAACGCAGCGCCGGTGAGCACGTCCGTGAAGTAGTGCTTGTCTGCCGCTATCCTCAAGTAGGCCGTTGACACAGCAACCGTTAGGCCCGCGGCCCACACGAAAGGGGCAATTTTGCGGTGCCGCATCGACATCACCGTGCCCGCGCTGACGGCGAGAGAGAAGACGAGCGTCGTGTGCCCGGAGAAGAAGCTCAGGTTGTTGTCCGCGGGTTGCGCGGTCTCAGGCTGGTCCAGCGGGGGCAGCACGTGCACGAACGGGCGCTCGCGCATCGCGACGAACTTCACGAACTGATTGAGATCCGCCGCGAGCACGGTGGACTCGATCACGAGGAGCGCGTCCGCGGGGGCGTCCTTCAGCCGATGATCGAGCGCCGCGCCGAGCGTCACGCCTCCGAGCGCGAAGAGTGGAGCGGCGACGAAGCCCGTGATGCTGGACGTCGTGTTCGCCGCGCCCGTGTCGCTCCACTTGAACGCGGAGCGAACGCCCGAATCTAGGCCGTTGAGCGTGTCGTGGCCCGCGCCGTCGCGATCACACCAGCGGCATCGATTCGAGACGAGGTCCGCCTTCCAGATCTCGCTCGCGATCCACGCCGCGCCGCCCAGAGCCGTGATCGTGACGTCCACACGCGCATCGACCGAGACCTCGTCATCCGCCCCGGCCGTCGATCCAATGCATAAAACCAGTGTCGCGAACGACGTCGAGATGACCCTACGCATCGTCCAAGGCTATACTGGTGTTTGTTACATGGGGAACAACACGTGAAGGGCGAAGACGCAGAGGAGCGTAAGAGCCAACCCGACCTCGACCATTTTCGAACGCTCCTCCAAGAGCACATGGTCAAGAAGGGACTTCGATCAACCGACCAACGTCGGCTGATCGTCGAGACGTTCTTCGACTCTCCCAATCACGTGAGCATCGAGGAGCTGCTCGCCACAGTGCGAGCGAAGGACCCACGCGTGGGCTACGCCACCGTGTATCGCACGCTCAAGTTGCTCACCGAGTGCGGCGTCGCGTACGAACGCCGCTTCACGGACGGCCTCGCGCGCTACGAGCTGGCCGACGATCTCACCCATCACGATCACCTCATCTGCGTGGAGTGCGCGAGCATCGTCGAGTTCGAGGAGCCGCGCATCGAGACGCTCCAAGAAGAGATCGCCGCGCGCTACGGCTACGAGCTCCGCAGCCACAAACACGAGATGTACGGCGTGTGCCCTAGCTGCCAAGCCAAGCGCCGCCGCCGCTGATCACTGAGGAGGTGGCACCCAGCCGCCGAGCTCCTCCTCGAGAGCGCGCGCGACGGCGATCGTGATCGCGTCGCGATACTGAGCGCCCACCACCTGTACGCCCAGAGGCACGCCGCGAGCGTCGAGACCGAGCGGCACTTGAGTCACCGGCAGCTCGAGCGCGTTGAAGATTGCAGTATACATCCACTGGATCGGCAGGGCGATCGGCGTGTTGTGGCGCGGGGCGACGCGCGTGTAGGAGGGAAACAGCATCACGCCGTGATCGCCGAGAGCGTCCTCGATCTCGTGACGCAGCGTGTGCGCGAGGCTCGCCATGCGCTTGGCCGCGGGCCCGCGGAGCGTGTCGAGCTTCTCGAGGAGGGCGAGTCCGATCGCGGGGAACGTGTGGTCGCTCTGTCCGATAGACCACTTGGCGAGCTCTCGTACCGGCTTGATCGCGGCGCCGCCGCCGAGCATCTCGGAGAACGTGGGACCCTCCGACTCCGCCATGAGAGCCGCCCAGATCTCGATCGACTTTGCGAGCGCGTCGCTCCGAAATTCGCGCACCTTCGCTCCCCGCTTGGCGAGCGCGTCCGCGGCCTCTACCTGCGCCGCGCGCAACGCCTTGGACACGCGCAGCCTTCCGTTGTCGGGCACGTCCAACACGATCAAGTCGCGCAAACGCACGTCGTCCGGCTTGCCCATCAGCTTGCCGGGATCGGCGAGCAGCGACACGAGCGGCCAAAGGTCTTCGGCGCGACGCGCGAGTGGACCGGTCGTCAAGAGGCGCAGAGGCGTGCCATGCGCGACGGGGAACTGACCCGCAGTCGGGATCACGCCGGGTGTGGGTTTGTGGCCGAACACGCCGCAGAAGAACGCGGGCATGCGGATAGACCCGCCGATGTCGCTGCCGAGCCCGAACGGAGTGACGCCCGCGCCGATGAGTGCGCCCTCTCCGCCCGAGCTGCCGCCCGCAGTACGTCGCTTGTCGTAGGGGTTGTTCGTGCGCCCGTACAATTGGTTGGAGCTCTCCATCCACATGCAAAGCTCGCTCGTGTTCGTCACGCCGATCGGGATCGCCCCGGCCGCGCGGATTCGGGCGACCGAAGGCGCGTCCTCTGTCGCGCGGAAATCTTTTCGCGACACGAGGCCGCTCGACTGCGGCATTCCCGTGAGCGCGTAGCACTCCTTGATGCTGCAAGGTACGCCCCAAAAAATAGGCAGATCCTTGCTGCTCTTGCGCACACGCGCGTCAGCCGCCAGCGCCTCGGCTGTTGCTGCGTCGTAGCGATCCATCACGATCGCATTGAGCCTCGAGTGCGTTCGCTTGGCGTGCTCGATGTGCACGCGAACGACCTCTTCGCTCGTCACTTCGCGATCACGGATTCGTTGAGCGAGTCGCGTCGCAGACTCGAGCAAGAGACCATTCATATGGCCGTTGCTAGGCAACCTGCGGGCGCGTCGCAACCTCCAACGCGTTGGCTACTTCGCGAGGCGCCCGTGGAGCATCTCGGCGAACGCGCGACAGGCATCAACGGTCGTGAAGATGCCGACGACCTTTTCGTTCTGCATGACGACAACGCACCCGTATTTGTGCTCGGCCATCTCGTTCACCACCTCGTCGAGCGGGGTCTCCGGCGTGACCGTGTACGGCACTTGGGTCATGGCGTCCTCCACGCGCACCTCCTGTGGGTTCACGTCCTTGAGGGTCTCGATGAGGTTCAAGTCTCCGTCTGAGAGGATGCCGACGATCTTGCCCCCGGCAAGTACGGGCAAATGACGAATGCGGTGCTCGCGCATCATCTTGTGGGCTTGGGTCATCGGTTGGTCGGCGCCGATCGTGTGCGGCGTGTACGTCATGTACTTCTGGACCTGCGGAATCGGCTTGGACATAACCTCCGTTCAGCACGGCGCGTGCCATACGGCATTGGCGCGCGTTCGGCGTGGTTGGCGCACGAGCGTCGCAAACGGCGCGCCCGCTCACGCAAATCATGCCCGCCAAACCTTGACAGTAATCACTGTCACAGTTATCACTGACGCATCAGTCGGTGACGCCGGGCGTGACTCCTTCACGCGCCGCGAGCCGATCCATTGGAGTCATGTCCATGCAGGCCATCGTCCAAGCAGTCGAGCCGTCCCCTCGCTACCCGCAATTCGGAGAAGAGATCGATCGCGTTCGCGCCCGCGTCTCAGCGCAGATCGGCGCGAGCGATCTCGCGCGCGTCAAGGGACTCAATCGCTTCTCGCGAGCGATGGAGGTCGCGGGCCGAGCCATGCTGCACTTCGGCCTCGGGCCGCTCTCGTTCGTTGCGGGCGTCGGGTGTCTCTGGCTTCACAAGCAGCTCCAAGCCACCGAGATCGGCCACACCGCGCTCCACGGCGCTTACGACAAGATCCCGGGTGCGGGCCGCTTTCATTCCGAACGCTTCTCATGGGACGTGCCGATCGACGAAGAGTCGTGGCGCAAGGGTCACAACGTGCGGCACCACGGCAACACCAACGTCGCAGGTCGTGATCCCGACATCCACTTCGGGCCCGCGCGACTGACCGAGCAAACACCGTGGGCACCTCGACACCGGTGGCAACTGCCGTTCATGGTTGGCGTGCTCGCGCCCAACTTTGCCTTCTTCATGAACTTCCACTTCACGGGATTGCACGACGTGCTGTTCGGAAATGGCCTCCCTGGAAACGACCTCGATGTATTGCCCGATCGATCTGCGCCTAGCCGGCGCCTCGCGTACAAGCGCGCGTTCCGCAAGTGGGTGCCGTACTACGCGTACAACTACCTCTTGTTTCCGCTGCTCGCTGGGCCCTCGTTCTTGCGCGTCCTCGTGGGCAACTGGCTCGCCGAGACGATGCGCGACTTCTACTCGGCCGCGACGATCTACTGCGGCCACGTGGGAGAGGACGTCGCGAGCTGGCCCCTGGGCACGCGCACTCGAGGCAGGGGCGAGTGGTACGCGATGCAGGTCATGGCGACGAACAACTTCGAGGTGAGCCGGCCGCTGTCGATCTTGTGCGGCGGCTTGGACTACCAAATCGAGCATCACCTCTTCCCGCATTTTCCGCCTGAGCGCCTTCGACAAGTCGGGCCCGAGGTCCGCGCGATCTGCGAAAAGCATGGCGTGCCGTACAAAACGGCCTCGTGGGGCGCCACTCTCAAGAAGGCGATCGCGTGGGTGGGCAAGCTCGCCTCCCCGCGCGAGATGATCCGAGCGATGGCGTGATAGAGATCCCTTTCGTGACGACGACCGGCGTGAGCACCGCGAGAGACGAGCTCACCATCGACGAGCTTGCTGCCGCGACGCACGTGCCGAGCCGCACCATCCGATTTTACCAAGCGCGAGGCGCGCTCATGGCGCCGACGATCGTGGGTCGGGTCGCGCACTACGGTGAGGCCCACAAGAAACGGCTCGAGCTCATCGCGCAGCTCCAAGACAAGGGCCTGCGCATCGACGCGATCCGCGATCTGTGCACCGCCATCGATCGCGGCGATGTCGACATCGGCGAGTGGCTCGGCGTCGAAGTGGAGCTCGCGGCGTCTTGGGCGAACGACCAGAGTCGAACCGTCACGGACACCGAGCTGCACGAGCTTGCGGGCTCCCGCAGGCCGGGTTTGCTGGCCGATTTGTGCCGCGCGAAGATCACCGAGCGAAAAGGCGACGTCTTCTTCGTGCCAAGCCCTGCGCTGTTGTCGCTCGCGATGCGACTGGAGGCCGCCGGAGTCGATCTCGAGACCTCGGCGGAGCTTGCTTCGCTGCTGCGCAAGCATCTGAAGCGCGCCGTCGAAGACATCGTCAGCGTCTTCGTCTCTCGCGCGCACGCCGGCGTCGTGGACGCGCGAGACCCGAAGAAGGTGTTTCAGGCACTGCGGCCCGCGAGCATCGAGGCGGTGCGCGTCATCTTCGGGCGCGAGATGGAACGCCAGATGCGCAAGCTGCTCGAGTCCAACAAGCTCGCGACGCTGCCTGCGAAAGCCCGCAAGGCGCGCAAGCGCTGAGGCCCTCGATTACCGTCGGTTCCTGAGCCGATTGAGCTATTGATGCAGTCGTGAAGCGATTGCTCCTCATTGCCGCCCTCTGCGCTTGCGACAAACCCAATGACGCGCCAAAGCCGGACCCGGCGACGACCGCGTCTACACCCATAGCCGCCGTCGATGCGAGCTTGCCGGTCAAAGAGGATCCATTGAACGCGCTCCTCAGCGGAGGCGGCCCAGTCATCCGCGAAGAGAAGACAGTCACGGTCGACGGCGTCACGGAGAAGTGGCGCCTCGAGTGGGCCAAGTCGCCCGTTCCCACATGCGTGGACGACTCGTGGTCTACCTGCCTATGCGCCGGATTCGCGTTCGGTGAGAAGGGCGATCTCGATCTCCTACGCACGCGACCGGGCGCGGCGGACGAGCACTTTCGCCTCGACTCTCTGTTCGACGATCAAGACTCTCACTTGCGCCGATGGAGACCGACCAAGGCCGACGACGGCAAGAAGCCCAACATCGCCGATCTGTCGATGCGCCCGGTGGACTCGCTGATGAAGCTCGCGGACTACGATCACGACGGCCGCGCGACCGAGATGGTGCTGCAGGTCGGCGCGGGCCCGTGCGGTCACACGCCGAGCGTGGTCATCGGGATCTCCAGATCGAATCCCAAGCTGCACGCGTTCGCGCCGAAGGACAAGCCGAGCGAGCCGCTCACGTTCGATCACCCCGCGGACTGGGATCGTCTCCTGGCTAAACCGTCCATCGACGTCGTGCAGGTCGCATGCAGCGATCACGGTGCCGAGCAGGAACAAGACCTCAACGTCACGGCCGACGGCGAGTTCCACGTCAAGACGACGACGAAGAAGTGCCCCTGATTGGGCCGGCGAAGC
>JAYVYD010000150.1:0-17743 GCA_043784605.1 Myxococcales bacterium
CTTCCGCCGTCTTCGCCGCCGCCTCCTCCGTAGTTGCCTTTGTCGTCGCCGCCGAGCGTCTCATAGCCGAGGTTTCGCAGACGCTCGCCCGCCTTGAAGGCCGTGAGTGTCGCGAGGTGATCGCGGCTGTCCATGCCGAAGACCGAAAGCGCGCGCCGCTTGGTGAAGGCGGTGAGCGGGTCCGGCGTCGTATAGCCGGTGAGCATGAGCACGCCCTCGTCGACCGCATAGAACGTGACCGACGCGCGCGTCGGAGACCCGGTCGCGTCGCGGACGACGAGGTCGGCGTCCACGTCTTCGCCGGGCCGGTAGTCCTTCTTGCCGGTCTTCACCTCGACCTTGAGGCGGTGCGAGTCGGGGCTCACGGAGAGTTCGAGGTAGCCGACGCGGTAGTCGGGCTTGCCGAGGTCGGCGCCCGTCGCGGGTGCGGCGAGGACGCGGCCTCGGACGAGCTGCACCGAGACGAACACGTTCGGAAAGTAGTCGTCAGCGATCTCGATGGGCACGACGGGCATCGGACCCTTGAGCGTCATGGTGGTCGCGGTCATCACGCCCGCGCGCTCGACCGTGATGAGCGCCTCTGCCTCTTGGAACGGGTTGCGCACGAGCACCTTCGCGGTCTCTCCCGCTCGGTACGTGGACTTGTCGCCCTCGAGCCGCAAGACGCGCGCGTCGTTTTCTGCCCACCCGAGTGCGGTGGTCGACACGTCCGGCTTGTCGCTCAAGGCGTACAGGCCCTGGCTCGCGCGCACGACGTTGCCGCGACGATCGGAGGCGGTCGCGCGAACGATGAAGTAGCCGGCGGCCGGGACGACAAGCCCGCAGGACGCGACCGCCGACGTGCTCGCGACTTCGCATGCGCCGACGTTGACGTCCTCGACCTTGGAGCGACGCGTGCCGTCCCCGCCTTCGCTGTCGGCGACCACTGTCGTCCACGTGCGCTGCAAGAGTTCGACGCGGACCTTGTTTCCGGCCACTCTCGTACCGTCGGGCCGTACCGTGACGACGTCTGGCGAGACGGGCGCGCCGACCGCAAGGAAGCGTGAGGTGGGACGCCGCAGCCCGACGTAAAAGTCGGCGGGGTGCACGATCACCGATGCCGAGCCGGCCACGACTTGGCGCGTGAAGTCCTCTACGTCTGCCTCGAACGCGACTCGCTCGGGCTGCGTCTGACCAGGCATGGCTAGGTCTACGGCCTCGTCGTGGTTGCCCGATCCGTCGAGCGTGGCGTTGGCCTCGTCGAGGCTGCCCGCGCGTGCGCCCTTGTCGCCGTAGTCCCCGCTGTACGCTTCGTCGCTCGTCACGAAGCCGTCGGTGTTTCTGGGTTGAAAGCTCGTGACCTCGCGCACCGCCATCACGTGCGCCGCCGCGCCGGCCATCGGCGCCTGGAACAAGTACTCGCCGTGCACCGAAAAATGCGCGACGTCGCCGCGAACGAAGTCCGGCTTGTCCGGCTGAGCCGAGACTTTGAACTCGACCGCCTTGAAGTCCGCGAGCAGCACAGATGCCTGGAACCGTGCGTCGCGTGAGCCCGGGAGTTCCACGACCGCGCGCGCGTCGCCGAGGTGCGCGCTCTTGGGGATCGGGAGGTCGAGCGAGACGGTACCGAACGCGTCGAGCTTTGCGCGGCCGTCGAACACCTTCTCGCCTTGCGTGTCCACCAAGGAGACGCGCACGTCGTGCCCCTGCATGACCGTCAGCCCGCGCGCGTCCGACTGGCGCACCACTGCGACCAGCTTGAGAATCTCGCCCGGTCGATAAACGCCTCGATCGGTGAACACCGCGGCCTGCCACTCTCGCGAGCCCGTGAGATCCGCGGTGCCCGCCGCGCGTTGGAAGTTGGAGCCTTGCTCGACGCGCTCGAACGTCCAGTCGGAGTCCTTCTTCACGAACAGGACCGAGTCGTCGATGTCGCCCGAGCGATACTCGCCGTCTCTCTTGGTCGTTGCGATCGGGTTGAAAGACTCCGCGGGAATCGTCGCGAGACCGCGCGCGTCGGTGACGAAGGTTGACATGTCATCCTTCTTCGTCGCGCCGATGGAGACCTCTGCGCCCACGACGGGCTTGCCGGTCGAGAGGCTCGTCACCCAGACGAGACTGCCGAAGCGGCTCATTTTCGCGCTCACCGCGAGGTCCGTGACGTTGACGAGTTGCTGACGTACCGGTGCGGTCACGCCGACGACGCCGAGCGCAATGAAGCCGACGCCGCGCCGCGTAGAGCCGAGGAGCGCGTCCAGATCGATCGACTCGACGTAGCGGGTGTTGGCGGGTTGGTTGGGCGACTCCCAGGCGAACCGATAGCCGCCTGCCAAGAACCCGCCCGAGGCGGCGGCCGTGCCCAGCAGCACTTGCTTCACCTCCCGTTCCGAGACCTTCGCGCCGAGCAGGCCGAACGTCGGCACGTTGACGACTCCCGCCGACAGCTTGTGCGCGCGCGCAGGCAGCGCCTCGATCACGTAGCCGGTGATGCCCAGATCGGCAGAAAACGGGGGCAACACGCGCGAGGCAATCGTCGCCGGAGGCGGAGGAGGCTCGGGGGCGTCGGACTGCGCGCGGGACGTTGGGGCCGCGACGGCGGGGTGGGTGAAGTCCTCTTCGGTGTCGACATCGAACGTCGCGTCCTTGGCCAAGCGCTGGCCGTAGACGTCGGTCATGCCGGCCGTGAGCGTGAGGTGGTAGCGAGCGCCGAACGCGGGATCGGCGCCGAGCGCGAACTCGGTGAGGGCGCGAGCGGTCTTCGGCGGCGGCGGACGCTTCGCGATCGGCACGCGCGGCACGCTGTTCATCTTGAGGTGCGCGCGGAACTCGTCGGGCATGACGGGATTGCTGAGCACCACCGTGATGTCGCGGTGCGCTTGGCAGCGGCCGAGCGCGCCGTCTTGCACGCGAGGACACTGAACGAGCGCGAGTGCGAGCGGACCGTAGGTGCGAACGTGGAGCGTCGAGGCGACCTCGCTGAGCAGCGGACCTTCGCCGCGCAGGCCTTTGTCGATCGTGAGCTCGATCGAGGCGTCGAGCGGGAGCTTGGTGTTCGGCACGATCATGAGCGTCCGCTCCGCGTGAGCGCGGGACTTCGGATGCTCGGCGTGGAAGGGGATGGGCGTCGCCTTCGCGTCGGCGCGCACGACGAGGCGCGCGACCTTCATGAACTCCGCGGGATCGACGCCCTGATTGAACTCCAAGCTCAGCGGCGCGGCGGCCTTGAGCGTGTACGAGCCCTCCTTGGGCTCCGTCGCCAGCAGGCGCGGTCGCTCGGTCGAGAACGACAGCGTGTAGTCTGCAACGAGCGCTTCACCTTCCAACGACTTGAGCCCCTTCGGCACTTTCACTTGGAAATTCGTCGCGCCGGGCAAGTCGCCGAGCGGCGTGAAGAACAGGCCGCGCGTCCCGACCCAGCGCCACGTGCCGGATCGCTGCTCGCCCTCGTCCGTGCGCACCGCGAAGGACGGAACGTCGGAGTTGTCGTCCTCGTCTTCGAGCGAGCGCAGCGCGCGGTTCAAGAGGATCGTCACCCCCGGCTCCGAGCGGTTCTCGACGATGCCTTGCGGGCCGGCGAACACCACCGCGTACTCGCCGCGCGACCGCGGCCCTTGCGGAGTGTCCGCGATCGCGAGAGTGGCGGTCGGCGACACGACGGGCGCGCCTTTGAGGCAGCTGGCAGAGAGCGCAGTGAGCGCCAAACGGCTTACGAGACGTCGGTTCATGGAACGTTCCTGCTGGTGGGGGGTGACGACGCTGCGCAAGGGCGCGCAAACTACCACCTACGCACGACGGAACGTCCCCGGCGACGGCGCGATTCCGAAACGCTTCGCGCATCTGCTTCTCAGAAACTCGAACCGAGGCACAGAGGAGCGTCCCGCGTGGCTCTTCCCTCGCGGCGTCGTTGTGGCTACGGTGCGCGCCGAAATGCGTATCTCCGTTTGCCTCCTCGCGGCCGGGTTTTTTGCTTGTTCCAACACCAAGACGGCCACCAAGACCGACGCGCCGAACGGTGTGCCCTCTGCGTCGGTCGCGACGACGGCGAGCGCCACACCTAGCGATGAAGCTGGCGTGGTCGCGGTCGCAGGGCCTGACGCCGCGTTGCCGCCGCTCGCGGGAGCGAACGTGCTCGCGCAGACGCTCGAGATTTATCGCGTGGCGGCCTGCGGAGGAGCGGCGTCCACCGCGGGCGTCGATCCCGCACCGACCCCGGCGCCCTCGGCGTTCGACGCGGCGATGGTGAACGAGCACTGCACGGCGCTCGCGCAACTGTATGTAGACTACAAGAAAAACTGGATGGACGTTGCGATGCCGTTCATCGCCAAGCTCGTCCCGCCCAACTCTCCCAAAGCGGTCGTCTATCCGTTCGGCGGCGGCGATTTGATGGGCGCGATCGCGACGTATCCAGACGCCAACGAGTACACGACGATCTCGCTGGAAATAGCAGCAGACGTGCGCAAGATCGACGGCGCTCCGAAGACCGCGTTGAAGAGCGAGCTCGGTCGATACAACACGGTGCTCGGCAAGTACTTCGACAAGGCGCACTCGCGCACGGACAACCTCGACATCGGAACGAAGAGCGTGCTCCCCGGTGAGGTGGTGTTCGATCTCGTGGCGCTCGTACTGCACGGCTACGAGCCGCTCGCCGTTCGCTACTTCACGTTCGACGCAGACGGGCTGCCCAAGTACGTCACAGACGAGCAGATCAGCAAGGCCGACCAAGCGGTGAAGGACAAGAAGAAGCGCTCTGACGAGGTCGACAACGAGCTGTTCAAGAACATGGAGATCATCTTCCGCAAGAAGGGCGATCTCATGGCACCGACCAAGACCGCGCGTCACGTCGCGATGAACCTCGACGACACGCACATGAAGGCCGACCCGCGCCTCGCCAAGCACCTCGAGCAGAAGACCCAGATCGCCGCGATGACCAAGGCGGGCAGTCACCTCCTGTGGAGCGACGACTTCTCGATCATCCGCGACTACATGGCCAAGCACACGGACTTCATGATCTCGGACACCACGGGTTTCCCGCCGGCTTACGCGAAGAAGATGGGCTTCGTGCAGGACACCTACGGCACGTACACCTGGCCGTTGCCGTTCGGCGCGGTGGATCCAAAGATCGCGACGGACGTGAAGAAGGTGTTCGACACCAACCCTCACGTCGACATCTCGTTCCGCTACGGATACCCGGACAAGGACTCGCACGGCAGCATCATGGTCAACCGCAAGCCGACCGTGCCCGCGCCCAAGCTCTAGCGATGCAGCAGTACCAGGCGCTCCTTGCCCACATCCTCGATCACGGGCGCGACCGTCCCGATCGCACCGGCACCGGGACGCGCGGGATCTTCGGTTGGCAGATGCGCTTCGATCTGCGCCAAGGGTTCCCGCTCGTCACGACGAAGAAGATCCACACGAAGAGCATCATCCACGAGCTGCTCTGGTTCTTGCGCGGAGAGACCCACGTAGAATCGTTGCAGGATGCTGGGGTCCGCATCTGGAACGAGTGGAGTACGGCGGAACAGACGGCGAAATTCGGCAGAAAAAATGGCGATCTGGGACCCGTCTACGGGCACCAGTGGCGCAACTTCGGCGCGACCGTCACCTCGGACGGGCAGTGGGCCAATGACGGTGTCGATCAGATCGCGGCGCTGCTCCAGGACTTGAAGTCACGACCGTACAGTCGACGATTGATCGTGACCGGATGGAATCCGAAAGAGGCCGATCAGGTCGCGCTCCCTCCGTGCCACACGCTCTTTCAGTTTCACGTCACGCCGCCGGAAGAGGAAGGTCTGCCGGGCGCTCTCTCGTGTCAGCTTTATCAGCGCAGCGCGGACGTGTTCCTCGGCGTGCCGTTCAACATTGCGAGCTACGCGCTGCTCACGATGATGGTCGCTCACGTGACGGGTCTGAGATTGGGAGACTTCGTGCACTCGTTCGGAGACGCGCATTTGTATTCGAATCACCTCGAGCAAGCGCGCCTGCAACTAAAGCGAGAGCCGAAGCCGCTGCCCAAGATGATCTTGAATCCGGCCGTGAAGGACCTGTTCGCGTTCCGGTTCGAGGACTTCACGCTCGTTGGCTACGATCCTCACCCGCACATCGCCGCCGAGGTCTCAATTTGAAGTCTCGGTCCGAACTCTCGCTGCGCTCGAGCGTGCGGCACCCGTTGAAGAAGCTCACGCTCATCTTCGCGGTCTCGGACGCAGGCGTGATCGGCAAGGGCGGGGGACTGCCGTGGAAGATCCCCGAGGACATGCGGTACTTCCGCGACAGCACGATGGGCCACGCGGTCATCATGGGCCGGCGCACGTTCGAGGAAGTGAACAAGCCGCTCAAGGGACGAAGAAACATCGTCGTGTCGCGCGCGGGCAGGCCGATCGACGGCTGCGAGGTGGCGATCAGTTTCGAGGCAGCATGCGAGCTTGCCTGGACCACGGACGAAGAGCCCATGGTGATCGGCGGCGCGCAGATCTACGCCGAAGCGATGCCGCGCGCGACCAAGATCCTCCTCACCGAGGTCCACCGCGAAGTGGACGGAGACACCTATTTTCAGCTCGATCGTACAGGTTGGAGAGAGACCGAGCGGCGTCGTGGCGTCGAGACCTCCGACATCGAGTTCGTCACGCTCGAGCGCTGACGCGTCGCCCATCAGCTGTGCGGGCACTCCGACCGCTTGCGGTCTATCGACGAGCACGACCTGCAACTCGACGCTCGGATGTTTGGGACAAGGCACCTGCGGAGGCACCCCGACTCCATGCTCGAGCATCGTGACCAGCTTCGCTGGGGTGCTCAGTCGGGGTGTTCGTGGCAGTCGAGCAAGTCGCAATGTTCGGGCACGCCTTCCTCGAGCGGCTCGAGCTGGAGCAGCGAGGCGTACTGCAAGAAAGAGGCTGGCTGCCGCTTCGACTTTAGGTGCACTGGGACTCCGCTCGATTGCAGCGCTTTCACCACCGAATGCAACGCGCAACCCGGTTGTCACTCGAGCAGACAGTCCGGCTAGGTTTGCGCTTCATCAGTCGCGCCGTGGGCGTCGGGTCACAGCCGCGAGTCAACGTTCGCGCGAGGAGCGGAGCTCGCGTGCCTCTTCACCGCGCTCGACGTCTCCGTACCCAAGAATACTCAGCCGTTGGCTCGGACCGCTCTTTGTTGATGTCTCGTGCGCGAAGGTGCGGTACGGAGGCATCGACCAAGTCCGGTGGGCGAAGCACTCCTCACAGGTGCCCTCACCCTTCCACTAGAAAGAACCCCGTGGCCGCTCGCATTCCCCTCGATCGCATCCGCAACATTGGCATCTCGGCGCACATCGACTCCGGCAAGACGACGCTCACGGAGCGCATCCTGTTTTACACGGGTCGAATTCACAAGATCCACGAGGTCCGCGGCAAAGACGGCGTCGGCGCCAAGATGGACTCGATGGATCTCGAGCGTGAGAAGGGCATCACGATTCAGTCCGCCGCGACCTACTGCGTCTGGGAAGGGTCGCAGGAGCAGTTCAAAGAGAAGCCGATCAACGTCAACATCATCGACACGCCCGGTCACGTCGACTTCACCATCGAGGTCGAGCGGGCGCTTCGCGTCCTCGACGGCGCGATCCTCGTGCTCGACTCGGGCAAAGGCGTGCAAAGCCAGTCGATCACCGTCGACAAGCAGATGAAGCGCTACCGCGTCCCGCGCATCGCGTTCGTCAACAAAATGGACAACCCGGGCGCCAATTACGAGCGCGTGTCGGCGATGCTCAAAGAGAAGCTGAACCACCACCCGGTCATGATCCAGCTCCCGATGGGCGCCGAGTCCAAGTTCGCGGGCATCATCGACCCGATCATCGGCAAGGCGTTCTTCTTCGAGGGCGCGGACGGCGAGGAGGTCAAGGAAGTCGACATCCCCGCGGAGTACGTGAAAGAGGCCGCAGCGGCGCGCGAGCGGATGATCTCCGAGGTCGCCGACGTAGACGACATCCTCGCTGAGAAATTCATCAACGAGGAGCCCATCTCGGTGGACGAGCTCCGCGCGGCGATCCGTCGCGCCACGTTGGCGCTCAAGATGACCCCCGTGATGTGCGGTTCGGCCATCAAGAACAAGGGCGTTCAGCTCTTGCTCGACGGCGTCGTGCACTACCTGCCGCGCCCGACCGACGTCCTCAACGAGGGGCACGATCAGCTCAAGGGCGAAGAGAGGGTCGTTGTCGAGTCCGACCCCAGCAAGCCGTTCGTCGGCCTCGCGTTCAAGCTGCAGCAGGACAAGTTTGGCCAGCTGACGTACTTCCGCGTGTACCAGGGGACGGTGACAGCCGGTGACACCATCTACAACGTGAGCAACGAGATGCGAAAGGTGCGCGTCCCGCGCATGTTCCGTATGCACTCGGACGATCGCGAAGAGATCGAGTCGGCGGAGGCAGGCGACATCGTCGCGTTCTACGGCGTCGAAGCCAGCTCCGGCGAGACGTTCACGGACGGCAAGGTCAACTGGACGCTCACGTCGATGTACGTCCCCGCGGCGGTCATTTCGCTCGCCGTCACGCCGAAGGACCGCGCGATGGAGGTCAACTTCTCCAAGGCGCTCAACCGCTTCACGAAAGAAGACCCGACGTTCCGCGTCCACCAAGATGAGGAGTCCCAACAGACCATCATCAGCGGCATGGGCGAGCTCCACCTCGACATCTACATGGAGCGCATGCGCCGCGAGTACAACTGCGACGTCATCGGCGGCAAGCCGCAGGTCGCGTACCGCGAGACGGTCACGCGCCGCGCGGAGATCAACTACACGCACAGGAAGCAGACGGGCGGCTCCGGTCAGTACGCGAAGATCATGGGATACATCGAGCCGCTCCCGTCAGACGCGGTGGAGGCCTACGAGTTCGTCGACGACGTCACCGGCGGCTCCATCCCGCGCGAATTTATCTCGTCGTGCGACAAGGGCTTCAAAGAGAGTGTGCGCAAGGGCACCATGATCGGATTCCCGGTCGTGGGCATTCGTTGCGCGGTCAACGACGGCGCCTCGCACGCGGTCGACTCGTCCGAAATGGCGTTCAAGACCGCCGCGATCATGGGCTTCCGTGAGGCCTACGCGAACGCGGCGCCGACCATCCTCGAGCCGATCATGAAGGTCGAGATCGACGTCCCCACCGAGTACCAAGGAGCGGTCGTCGGTCAGGTCAACCAGCGGCGCGGCGTGATCTTGGAGACCGTAGGCGGCGACAGCGTCAGCGTCACCTGCGAGGTCCCGCTCAACGCCATGTTCGGCTACTCGACCGACCTGCGCTCGGCGACGCAAGGCAAGGGCACGTTCACGATGGAGTTCGCGCGTTACGCCATCGTGCCCAAGCAAGAGCAAGAAGAGATGAAGAAGCTCTACCGCGAGAAGCTCGCCGCAGAAGCGAAGAAGTAGACCCGGTCCGAGCCTGGCAGGCGTCGCTAACGCTTCGATTTCGAGTTTCGTGAGCGGAGACCCGACGCTGTCAGCTCGACAGCGTGAACGCGCGCGCGAAACAGAGGCGTGCGATCCGAGTGGGCATCCGTGTCCGTGAGGGATCTCCTTCATCTTCGCCGGACACGAGTGGACCGCGCACCGCGTACGCAATAGCCTTCTCCTAGAGGTAGTGTCATGCGCTCGGAGTTGATTGTCATCGTGTGTGCGAGCGGATGTTTGGCGCTCGGCGCGGCCGCGAGTTGCGGGAGTTCGCCCGTCTCGACATTCGAGCCCGCGACAGCAGACGATGGTGGCAGCGACGTGGTGAACGCCCCGGATGTCGCATCTATCATCGGAGACTCCATGGCCCCCCTGAAGGACGCGGCCATCGTCCCGGTGAGCAGCCTCTCGCTCGAGCAGGTGTGGTTCATCACCCACTCCTACCTCACCAGCAAGGACAACATGCTCATCGATTTCCGCAAGAAGGGGCCTCCGGTCGTGACCTGCGGCGGCACCGTCGGCGCGTCGCCCGGCTGGGAGGGAACCGGCGTCTTCACAGAGCCGGCCACCGGACAGCTGCTCTTCTACACCGATGGGATCACCATCTTCAACGGCTTCGACAACGCCAAGCTCGCCAACGGCGACGGCATTTCAGGCCAGCCTAGCGCGAGCGAGCCCGCGCTCATCACTCCGAAGTATGGCAGCGATGGCGGCTCCTTCTACGTCTTCAGCGACAACTACGTCGATGACTACACACCCACCGGCGACATCTACTACTCCACGATCGATCTCGGGCAGGGCCTGCACGGAACTGTGGTCACCAAGAACACTCACTTGTTCGCTGGCAACGTCGGCGAGGCGCTCGACATGGTCCCGCACACGAACGGTACCGACTTCTGGGTACTGGCCTACGACACCGCTGCCAACATCAAAGCGTTCTTGGTGAGCGGATCGGGCGTGAGCGCGTCGCCTGTTACTTCACCCACGGGCCTCACCGGCACGGTGTACTTCTCGGCGATCAATCACTCGTACGATTACGACCACATCGTGCTCGCGATCAACTCGCTCGGTACCAATGGGCAAATCGCCACGGCGAACATCGACCGAGCCACGGGCAAACTCAGCGGGATCAAGAAGCTCGTCACGGGCGATCTCGGCTTCCACGCTTCGTTCTCGGAGGACGGTACGAAGATCTATTACGTGCGCGGCACTTCGGGGTTCAAGGGCGTGGCGTACCAGTACGACCTCACCACGAACGTGGAGACCATGCTCGGCGGCACCAACCTCGCCGCGTCCAAGCTCGCACCCGATCACAAGGTGTACTTCGCCGGAAACGGCAACTCGTACTTGGCAGTCGTCAACAATCCCAACGCCCTCGGCGTGGCAGCAGGCTTCGTGGAAAATGGGCTCTCGCTCAACGGCTGCACCGTGGGGTTTGGCGTGCCCAACCAGACCGCAGCGTACTTGGCGTATCTGCCCGCCGATCCGAATCCGAACTGACGACCGAAATGGGTGAGTCACCCCTTGGGGGTGAATCCAGTCACCCCTTGGGGGTGAATCTCGTCCAACGGACCTTGGCGAGCGCTTTCGCCTCACTGCTCGTCGACCGAATCGCTACGTCGGCGGACCGTCCGGGCTTGGTCGCGATCACCTTCACCGTCGCACTCTTGGCGCCCGCTCGGCGCAGCTCCGCTTCGCATCGCGCTCGCCGCACTACGTGCTCTATCGTCCTCGCTGTGGTCGGGCTGGTGGTCAAGCACTTCGCGTTTCGCAAGCTCACCGGCGACAACCTCATCGCTCTTCACGGCGAAGCCGGTTACCAGGCTGAGCTGCTGATGCCCGGCCTCCACTGGCGCAGATGGCCCCTGAACAAGGTCGTGAAGTTCCCTTGGATGCAGGTGCCCGCGGGCGAGATCGGCGTTGTGACGCCCAAGTCGGCGGAGCGCTGGCCACGGGCGCGAAGTCCGCGAGGCACGCTCGTCAACACGATCTACGTCGATGAGAAGCTGCTCAAAAGCCGCAGATCAACAGCAGATCGAAGCCTTCGCTCGACCCTTGCGCCAGGAACTGAAGCACGTTCTGATCTCGTGATGGGGCCAATCCGTTGCGCTTGAAGCTCGGGGCTCCGTCCACCAACGCAACGCTCATCGGCGCGTGCCTCTTCATCCTCGGCGCGTGGCCAGCATTCCTGTGGGAGCCGCCGCTTCAAGACCTACCTTTGCACATGGCGGCGTCGGAGCTCTTGCTGCATCCAGAGCACGCATACGATTTGGTGCCGAACGGCGCGTTTCGCACCAACGCGCTCTGTCACACGTTCATGCAGCTCGTCGGCAACCTCGTCGGAGTGCCTGCGGCGGGTCGTATTTTCGTCATCGCGGCGCTCGCGCTCGTCGCGTTAGCGATTCCCCGCTTCGTGCGCGCGTTCGTTGGATCTCGACGAATGTGGACTGCCGCCTTCTTAGCAGGACCGCTCGTGCACAATTGGTGCGTGTGCGCCGGATTTGTGAATTACGTGGTGGCGTTTGGACTCTCGCTTCTACTCTTGATAGCGCTGCGTTCTCAGCGACGAGCTCCGTCTTTTTCCCTAGGCGCGCAGATCGCAGCGCTCGCTTTGTTGACTTGGTATGCGCACTCCGTCGCGCTGGTCATCGTTTGCAGCCTCATATCTGTCGAGTGGCTGTCTCTCGGTTGGGCGCAGAAGCTGCGCGCTCTGCGGACCATCCTCGTGCCGCTCTTGCCTGCGGGTGGATTGATCCTTTGGTCTGCGCTCTTGCACGGAGACGGGTCGCAGTTGCCATCGAATCCTACGACATGGCTGAGCCCACTCGAGTTGATAGTCGTCTATTGGAAATACGGCTTCGGCGGATTCACATGGTTGTCCGTGCCTGGTGCCGCACTGGCGTTCGCGCTGTTGGGATTCGCCTTGAAATCGCCAGCGCGCGGAGTGGCGCTGATGGGGGCGCGTGGCGCGACCTTCCTGATGGCGGCATATGTATTGTTGCCTTCCTATGCGTCCCGTTGGGCGTTTCTCAACGTGCGTGTGCTCCCGTTTTTAATGGCCTCTTTGCTCTTGTGCGTTCCAAAGGTGCTCGGCAGGCGAGATAAATGGCTCCTTGGAGCTGTGAGCGTGCTCGTGAGTCTCGCGCTCGGTATCGACTATCATCGCCTCGACCAAGACCGACGTCACTACATGGCTGGCGTTGATGCCGTGCCTGAGGGGGCGGCGCTACTCCCGCTTACGTTCGTGACGGCGCGCTCGAGCACGAACACGCAAAGTCTCGCCAACGCGTGGGGCTATTATGTCGTAGCCCGCCACACCGAAGCACCGCTGATGGGCGCCGACTCGAAGCTCTACCCATGGTTGCGTCCGAAAGGACAATCGTTCGTCGCGCGGATCGCGGGGGGCGCCCCCGAGTATCGCGCAGCCGATTGTGACATAGAGGACTACGCGTTCACGACGCGCGCCGAATGCCGGTTGGTTTGGTTAGACGGTTGGGTCGGCTACTTCACGCTCGCGGCGCAGCACTACGACACGCTCTTGCTTTGGGAGGCGCCGGAGCCCGTAATTCTCGGAGCAACATCCCGCTACGAGCAGTCCTACCGCGACGCCGACTTGGTCATCATGCATCGCCGCTGAACCGTGGGCGACCCAAGGCGGTTCGGGTAGGGCGCCGAGTACATGACACGGGGCGATTGCAACGTGTTCGTACGTTCGAAAACCGTCGGCACGCCCTCGCTTCAGCAACTCCGCGGCCTGTGACGCGGCTCAGTGCTTCCGCGACCTCGCGCGACACGCCCCCGTCCCGGACACTCTCGGCCTGTCTCGTCGGTCACGCGTCTCTTGGGTGATTCACCCCTTGGGGGTGAATCCAGTCACCCCTTGGGGGTGAATCTCGCCCAGCGGACCTTGGCGAGCGCCTTCGCCTCGCTGCTCTTCAACCGAATCGCCACGTCCGCAGGCCGTCCGGGCTTGGTCGCGATCACCCTCACCGTCGCGCTCTTGGCGCCTGCTCGGCGCAGCTCCGCTTCGCACGCGCTCGCCGCTTCGCGCTCCATGGGCGTCGTCGTATTTCCGCGCGCCGGTCCGCCGCTCTTCTGCCTCGTTCGCCTCACCGTCGTCGCGGCCTCTTCGATCACCGCCGCGGACACCGCGCTCGTGTCGAGTGTCTGCCTGCCGATCGACAGCTTCTTGCCTGCGAGCTTGCTCCCGGGCAGCGCCAGCGCAGATGCCACCGCTAGGCTCTTCTCGTATCCCAAGTCCGCAGCTTGGTCTTCTCCGAGTCGAAGCGCGGTCGCCATCAAGCGCTCTGCTTGCGACGCCGACATCTCCAGCTCCGCGTGGAGCATCGCCTCGAAGCTCGCGTACCCGAGTGCGCCGTACACCTGCGCGTCGGCGAGTCCCGCGAGCGATTGCCCCATCTCGTAGAACGACATCGCGATCACTCGTCGCTTGTCCCGAACGAGCGCCAGCAGCGACCTTCCCTGGGTCGCGAGGCGCTTCTTCTTGTCCATGGTCATCGTCCGAGCACGCTTGGCAAGTGCTGGGGGCAGAGTGCGTGTCGGCTTGGTCTTCGCTTTCATCGGAACGAGCTTACCGGAGCCAAGCTGAGTCTCATTGTTCGAAAACGGACCTCGACTCGCGAGCGAGAGACTCAGCGCCCTTGGCACGATCACTTGATCTTCTTCACCGCCGGCAGCTCGTACGTGACGGCCTCTACCTTCGGTTGGTACATGCGCAGCGTAAGCAAGAACGCGTCGCCCTTGGGCGCGGGGAGCCAGTTGCTGTCGCCGGTCTTCGGCGCATCCACGCTGAGGTGTATGTCGAGCGTGCCGTCCGCGTTGGGCTTCAGTCCGGTGCGGTTGCCCACCGACCAGCGCTTCTTCGCGTTGTCGACGAGTCCGCCGCCCTTGCTCGAGTAAAGGGTGAGCGTCCAAAAGCCTTCCACCGGTGGCGTCTTTCCCTTCTCGAAGTGCAGCACGTACTCGTGCGCGCCAGTGAGGATCTGGCCGCCGTCGTCCGTGTTCGTCGTCGGCGCGAACAGCTCGTCGGGATCACTCGAGCCCTGCGCGAAGCCGATCTTCGCGTACGCGCCACGCTTCTGGGCGTCACTGCCCCAATCGCCGAACTTGCGATCCAAGTTCCAGCCGTTCTTGCGCAGCGGGAGCTTCTCGACCGCTTCATCCAACGAGCTCTCGCCGGCCTTCTGTCCGTCCTTGAGCGCGAGGACCTCCTTCTCACCCAGCGTCTTGGAAGGCGTGAGTCCCGGTCCGATACCCGCTGCGGCCAGCTTGTTCACCATCGCGTCGTCGGAGGCCGGCGGCGGATAGAGCTTCATCATCTCACCGAGCTCGTCGAAGAAGCCGGCGTCGGAGAACCTGATGTCTTGCGGTCGCGCCTCGGGGGCGGGAGGCATCGCGGGCGCTTTGCCCGAAGCAGGCGTGAGCGTCATCGACTTCAACGTACCGATCAACTTCACGACGTCTGCCTCGCCGTCCACCTGCGTGCGCGCGAGGATCCAGATCGAAGACGTCGGCGCCTTGATCTCGGTCTGACCTTTGGTGAGCGTCGCGGTCTGACCGGGCCCGGTGATGACGAACGATCCGCCTTTATTTCCGCTCGTTTTCTTGCCGAGGTGCGTGAACGGGTTCCCCCACATATCGACGAACTCGAGGACGTACCAGCGCGAGCCGGTGTCGGGCAGCTTGAGCACGACGGGCTCGTCCTTCAGCTCGACCCAAGCGCTCGACACGAGCACGTCGTTGTTCGCCCACGCCTCGGCGGTCGCCGGTGAAGCGAGCTTGCTCTGGTGCTGGAAGATGTCCGTCGGAACGTGCGCGAGGTTCGTCATCGTGCGCTTGGTGCGCTCGAAATAGACGAGCGGGTAGCCCCACACATACGCGTCCTTCGCGAGCGCTTGGAGATCGGCGGTCTTGTCGAGGAC
Source organism: Myxococcales bacterium (assembly GCA_043784605.1). Lineage (GTDB taxonomy): Bacteria > Myxococcota_A > Polyangia > Polyangiales > Polyangiaceae > JANYHY01. The sequence goes on from JAYVYD010000150.1 coordinate 15,327, forward strand.
GGGCGCCGCGTCTGCCACGTTGATGGCCTTCGCGCTCACGACCGGCTTGACGTCGTCCTTCGGTGGGGGCGTCTCCGCGCCGCAAGCCAACAAAAACAACGAGACCGGCACGACGAAGTTCAGCGTTCGCATGGCCGCAGTTGTCGCTCCTTTTCGCGTTGGTGTCGAGGTTTCGGCAACTTGTCTCGAGCGGCGAGCCCATCTTGAAAGATGGGGCATTGGGCAGAGGGATCGGCCCATGTGAAAGCCCGCGCAAAGGCGGGCTCACCCTTCGCCCAACGCGCATTTCGAGATGGGGCGCGCCAGATATCGACCTCAACGACTTCGTTTTGGGGCACCGAGGTTTCGACGACTTGTCTCAACCCGCCCGCAACGACTTCAGGAGGATGTCGGAAAGAGCACGCGCTCCGCACGCGGTTTGGCGGTGTCTAAAATGAAAATGAGCGGTCGTCCCTGGAGGCCGCGAGGGAACGCGAAGCTGCCCGTGTTCATGTACGTCGCGTGCTCGGTGGCGACGTGCGCGTGGCCCAGCACGACGAGCTCTGCGCCTGTGGCGTCGGCGATCCCGAGCGCGCCTTGTTGGAGCCGCTGCGCCACGCTGCCTCCGTAGCGATCGTGTCCACGCAGCCAGCTCGCGCCTAGGCCCATGGCGCCTGCGGAGCCGAGCGCCAATCCGAGCATCGGACGCCCGAGGCCCAGCGCGCCCACGCCCGCCATGATGGAGACCGTCGCGAGCACGCGATCCAAGTACAGGCGCGCCACCGTGTCGCGGAAGCTGCGCATCGTCGGCGCGGCAGACATGTTGGTGATCGCGTCCGCGATCTCTCTGGTCGCTCCCACGTGCTCGAGGAACGCACTCATCGCTAGCTCTCCACGCGCGCCCTCGCCTTCGCCAGAGAACATCGGACCGCTCTTCGCGAGAGCCTTCGCTGCGGCGTGAAAATAGCGATAGACGACGTAGGGTGCGCGCGCGCCGTACCAGCGAAACGCGGAGAGGAAGAGGTCGAGCGGCGTCCCGTCGTTCGCGTTGAGGTACGCGAACGCTCCTGTGGGAGCGATGAACTCCTCGACGAAATGCACGCCGAGGCTCGCGCTCGGTACGATCAGCGGATGTTCGGGCGCGTTGTCGGGATCGAAGATGTGGCCGTGCTCCAGGTGGACGCGCCCCTCGCGGAAGAACCACGGTGACGTCTTGATACGCGCCGCGCTCGCCGCGTCGAGATCGAGCACGCGCGCGATCTCCGCGGCGGCGGTCAAACCACCCATCTCGGGATCGTGATTGCCTCCGAGGAAGACGAGCTTGCCGCCCCGACTCACATGCTCTGCGAGCGCACGCTTCACCTCTTCGTGCGCTGAGAAGCCGGTCTCGATCGCGCGATCGCTGCGCACGCGAGGCGTCTCCGCGGAGAGGTCGAAGAAGTCGCCGACGAACGCGAGCCGCGCTCCGGCGTTGGCGCGCACGAGCGAGACCAAGTCTCGATCTACCGCGCGTGGCGTGTGCATCGACAGGTGCAGATCACCGAGGACGAGCGTTGTCATCGTCCGTCGATCTTGGAGATCACCGACAAGAGATCGTCTCGAGTGAGCGGCTTCTCCAACGACAGGTTGTCGATGCGATCGAGGAATTCGCGCGCGCGATTCGTGTAGACGCCGCCGCTCATGAAGACGAAGCGCGCGGTGAGCTCGGGCCAGCGTACGTGAGCGGTCTCGAAGAGATCCATCCCGCTTTTGTAGGGCATCATCATGTCGCAGAGGATGAGGTCGAATTCGCGATCGTGGGCGAGCAGCTCGAGCGCGGAGGCCACGCTGTCTACCGTGACCACCTTTAGCGGCTTCAAGAGGCGCGCGAGAGACGTCAAGATGAGAGGCTCGTCGTCCACGATGAGCACGCGCCTTCGGGGAAGGCCGCGCGGCGTCGTGTGTCTCTTGGGCGCGCCGACCGCACGAGCTGCGGGGAGCGAGACGACGAACTTGGTGCCGTGGGGCGCGTTGTCTTCGACCGTGATCGTGCCGCCGAGTTCCTGTACGAGCCCGCGCGTGACGAAGAGCCCGAGCCCTACGCCGGTGGCTTTGGTCGTGAAGAAGGGATCGAAGATCCGCTTGCGCAGCTCTGGAGACACGCCAGAACCCGTGTCCGCGACCTCCAGCACCACGACCGATCGACGCGCGCGTAGTGACACGCGCACCTCGTTTGCCTCGGGAGCCCCCTCGGGGATCGATTGCGCCGCGTTGAGTAGGAGGTTGAACGCGATCTGCGCGAACCGCGCCTCCGAGCCCGTCACGGGCGGAAGCGTTTCGTCGTCCCGGACCACGAGCCGCGCGCGCAGGCTAACGTGCGACTGGAGCATCCTGGCGCACGATGCGACCACGCTCTTGACGTCGAGCGGGCCGTCGGCAGCGGTGGGCCGCGAGAAGCC
>JAYVYD010000151.1:0-11795 GCA_043784605.1 Myxococcales bacterium
GTCGCTGGACTCGCGTGGGTCCTCCGAGCTACGCTGAAATCTAGAGCGTCACAATGCCCGATACAGACATTCCCCCCTCTCAAGGTCCGGTCGGCGGCAAGTACGAGCTGATCAAGCTGATCGGTCGGGGCGGCATGGGCTCGGTCTGGGAAGGCCGTCACAACGAGCTCGGCACTCGCGTCGCGATCAAGTTCATCGAGACCGAGTACGCCAAGAACGAAGAAGCGCTGAAGCGCTTCAAGAACGAGGCACTCGCCGCGACGCGCATCGACAGCAAACACGCGATCAAGATCCACGACATCGGCACCACGCAAGACGGCAAGCCGTACATCGTGATGGAGCTGTTGAACGGTGAGCCGCTCGACAAGCGCATCGAGCGCTGCGGTCGCCTTTCGCCGCAAGACACCGCGCGCATCGTGCAGCAGGTTTGCCGCGCACTCCAGCGCGCGCACGACGCCGGCATCGTCCACCGCGACCTGAAGCCGGAGAACATCTTCATCGTGCACGAGGACGACGACGAGGTCGCCAAGGTCCTCGATTTCGGCATCGCGAAGATGAAGGACCCGAACGATCAATCGATTTCCGGGAGCCAAACGAAGACCGGCGCGGTGCTCGGCACGCCCTATTACATGTCGCCCGAGCAGGCGCGCGGTCTGCGCACCATCGACCATCGCACCGATCTATGGAGCATGGGCGTCATCGTCTACAAGTGCATCGTCGGCAAGCTGCCGTTCGACGGCGAGTCGCTCGGTGACTTGCTCGTGAAGATCTGCACCGCGCCAGTCCCGATACCGTCGCACTCGCTGCAGGGTCTGCCGCTCGCGTTCGACGCTTGGTTCATGCGCGCGCTCGATCGCGATCCGAATCAGCGGTACGCGACGGCGACCGAGCTGGCGGACTCACTCGCATACGCGTGCGGAGTGAGCGTGCGGCGCGGTCCGATGAGTTCGATGCCCACGCCCGGTTCGCAGCTGGCGTACCCGCAAGCGACTCAACCGGGGACTCAACCGGCTTACGGCTCGCCAAACGGTGGCGCGATGCATGCCCCGCAACAGCAACAAATGAGCACGTCGCAGTCGGCGCGATACGGGACTCCGCAGCCGAATCTCAACGCGACCTCTTCGCCGCTCGTGTCATCGACGACTCCACCCAAGTCGGGCTCGAAGGGCGTCATCTTCGCGGCGATAGGCGCCGCGGTAATCGGAATCGGCCTCGGCGTGTTCGGCGTGCTGAAGCTCGCGAATCACGACAGCAACGCGCACGGCTCGACCGCCTCGACTACCTCGGTGACCACGCAACCGACCGACGTAGTGTCGAAGACCGCACCTCCCATCGTCATTGCAGAGCCTCCGCTGCAGCCGTTGACGAGCGTGAACACCGCCAATACGGTCCAGCACGCGGGCAACAACACGCGGCCCAAGCCGACGCCCAGCGCGTCAGCGAGCGCTGCCCCGACGGTCACGGCGCCCGCGACGAACACGGCACCCGTCGTCACGGCTCACGCGACGGCGACCCCGACCGGCACGTCGCACGACTTGGGTCCCGGTTTTTAGCGCAAAAGCTCACGCAGGGGTCTCTCCGAGGACAGGCGAACGCGAGGCCAATCGTTGCTGGCGAAGCCAATCCTTGTAGTTGTTGGCGTTCGCCGAAGGCGACGCCAATTGTAAGCATGCTTACAATCGGACCGATCGTGCCGGCAAAAGCGGAAGGGCCCCCTGAGCCCTCCATGCGATAGGCTCCGCTCCGATGCGATCCTTGGCATGTGCGCTCGTCGTCGGTTCGGCCGTTCTCTCTTCCGCTCTGGCTCACGCCGATGAGGCAGTCGAGCAGAACGAGTTGCCTCCGTCGGACCCCGTAGCGACGCGGCCGAAGAGCGCCCCGATCGACCTAAGCATCATGGGCGGCCTCGGCGGCGGATTCAGCTTGCTCGCGGGCGGCGTGGGCGAGCCAGCGGGTCCGACCGCGGGGACGTTCGGGCTGGAGGCCGGCGCGCGCTTTCTGAAGCACGTCTACGCGACAGCGCTCTTCGACCTCACGCTCTTCAGCGGCGGCAAGCAGTCTGCGAAGAGCGTATCGGCGTGGCTGCTCGGCGTGCGCGGCGGGTGGCTCACCAACCCCGAAGGCTTCGGTCTCTTCGGCGATCTCGGAGTCGGCTTTCGCAACATCTCCATCGCCGACACCAACGGCACCTCGCTCACGCGCAGCGGCGTGGACGTGCTCCTCGGCGCGGGCCTGCACTTCAAGGTCGGAGACAACGTCCGGCTGTTCCTGCCGCGCGTCGATTTCGCCGCGGGATCGGCCGGTCCAGCGGAGGCGCACTACCTCTTCACGTTGGGGCTCGTCGCGATGTTCAACTATGACGTCGGTCGCAGGACCAAGCACGAGTAGGTCGTACGGAAGGAAAACGCATGATCGAAATGATGTTGCTGTTGGTCAAGCCGATCCTCGATCTCGGCGCGCTCGCGTTGGGCTGGCATTTGTTTCGCGGGCACGGTCGTCATTGGGGGACATCGCTTCACCGCCAGCGCAGTCGGCTTCGTCATCGTCGCCATTTGGGCCAACGCCCAACCCGAGGGCGCCTCCTCCTTGGAGACCCCAACGCTGGCCGTGCTCGGCCCCCTCGGTCTGGTGTTTTGGCTGGCGACGTCCGCCCTCACATTCCGTCGCGCACCGTGGTGGAAGCGAATCGCGTTCGCCTTCGCTGCCGAAGCCATGAGCCTCGGGGTCGACTCCTTCATGCGTGGCGGCGACGACCACGTGTGGCGACTCAAGGACCTCGTCGTCTCGCTTGGCCGCGGCTTCGGTGGTTGCTAGGGCCACGGCAGATGACGACTCTGAAATTGAAGTTCGTCGGCGGGCAGATTTTCGCGATGTCTGGGGGCACTCCCGAGCACGCGCGACTCATCGCCGAGGTCGCGTTCGCCCTCCGCGGCTTGGTCGATCCGAACGCATGTCGTGTATTCGGCAGTGACCTCAAGGTTCGAGTCGAAGCAACAGGGCTCGCCACCTACCCCGACCTTACCGTCGTCTGTGGCGACCTGATCGTGGACAAAGAAGACCCAAACGCTGTCACCAACCCGAAGATCGTCGTCGAGGTGCTCTCTCCAAGTACCGAGGCCTACGACCGCGGTGAGAAGTGGGCGCACTACCGACGCATCCCTCGTTGCAGGCCTTTGTGCTCGTCGCGCAGATCCCGGCGCGCCTCGAGGTCTACGAGCGCCAATCCAACGGCGAGTTCGTTCATCGCGCCGCTGCGGCAGGGCAATCGCTCTCCGTGGCGTCTTTGTCCGCCGCGATCGCGGTCGACACGGTCTACGCGCATGCTCTCTGAAGAGGATCGCCGCGCCTCATTTACGCCGATTTCGTGCTGCAGGCATGGACGTAAACCGACAACGAATTACAAGTCGATGACATTCGCTGCGATCCCGGGTGCTTATCTCTGGGGCCATGCAGACGGTCCTTTGTGTCGCCTACTTCGCAGTCTTGTTGCTCCTCGCGAGCTACGGCCTGCACCGCTCGCACCTCGTGATCACGTGCCTGCGCTACCGTAAGAAGCTGGAGTCCGTGAAGAAAGGCGCCCCGCCGCTGCCGCAGGACGCGCCTGCGAGCGAGACTCCTTACGTCACGATTCAGCTGCCGCTCTACAACGAGGCGACCGTCGCGGTCCGCTTGGTCGATCAGATCGCCAAGGCCGACTACCCGCACGACAAGCTCGAAATTCAGGTGCTGGATGACTCCACGGACGAGACCGGCTCGCTCGTGCGCGCGCGCATCGCGCAGCTCCGCGACCTCGAGGCCACCGCCGATCTCGACATCGTCTACATCCACCGCACCGATCGCACGGGCTACAAAGCCGGGGCGCTCGAGCACGGGCTCAAGGTCGCGAAGGGCGATTTCGTCGCGATCTTCGACGCGGACTTCATGCCGCAGCCGGAGTTCCTCCGCGCGCTCGTCCCGCATTTCGCGGACCCGAAGGTCGGCATGGTGCAAGCGCGCTGGGGTCACATGAACCGCGAGTTCTCTCTGCTCACGCGCGTTCAAGCGCTGATGCTGGACGGCCACCACTTGGTCGAGAACCGCGCGCGCGCCGCTGCGGGTTGGCTCTTCAACTTCTCGGGCACCGGCGGAATCTGGCGAAAAGAAGCCATCGCATCCGCAGGCGGCTGGCAGCACGACACGCTCACCGAGGACCTCGATCTCTCCTACCGCGCCCAAATGGCGGGCTGGAAGTTCATCTACCGCGAGGACGTCGTCTCGCCGGCGGAGCTCCCGGAGGACGTGAGCGCCTTCCGCGCACAGCAGTTCCGCTGGGCGAAGGGCACCGTGCAGACCTCCCGCAAACTGATGTCGCGAGTGCTGAGCGCGCCGCTCACGCTGTCGCAACGCATCGAGGCGTTCTTCCACCTCACTCCACACTTCGCCTATCCGCTGATGGTGCTGCTCAGCGTGCTGCTCTTGCCGGCGCTCATCTTGATGCCCGCCACCAATCCCCAGACGATGCTCATGATCGACCTGCCGCTCTGCATCGGCACCACGGGCTCGCTCGCCGCATTCTACGCGATGGCCGAGGCCGCTCAGGGTCGCTCGCGCTTCAGCGCGTTCCGCCAGCTTCCGGCGCTGCTCGCGCTCGGAGCGGGTCTCGCGCCTCACCTCACGAAGGCCGTGTTCGAAGGTCTCGGCTCGATGTCCGGTGAGTTCGTGCGCACGCCCAAGAAGGGCGAAATCAACGGTACGCAGCGTTACCGCGCCCGCGCCGATCTGCCGCTCATCGAGGTCGCGTTGTGCCTCGTGTCGCTCGCGTCCACGGTCGCCTCGCTCGAGACCGGCCACTGGTTCGCGGCGCCGTTCGCGATGCTCTTCACGTTCGGCTACGGCTACGTCGCAGCGCTCGTCGCCGCGGAGCAAGCCGCGCGCCGCAAGGCCGCCGTGCTCGTCCCCAACCTGGCCGACAGCGTTCCTCCCCCGGCGAACGCCGTAGAGGACGTCACCGAACTCGCCGCCTGAGTTGCCGCTAGCGAAGCCAATCCGCCCAGCGTTGTCGTTCGCCCCCCGCGACGACAATTTCTCTTCGTAAGCGTGCCCGTGCCCGACCGACCTACTTTCTTTTTGCGGCTGGTCAGCGCCCGAGAAATCGACGTATGCTCGCAGGCTCTCAGCGGATCCGAGCACTGAAGAAGAGTTTGGTGGGGCAGCGCATGACCAAGGCAGAGATCGTTCAAGCCATCTATTCGCGCGTCGGTGGCTTCTCGAAGAAGGAGTCGGCGGACATCGTCGATCTCGTATTCGAGATGATGAAAGAGACGTTGGGCAAGGGTGAGAAGATCAAGATCAGCGGTTTTGGCAACTTCATGCTGCGCGACAAGCGGCAGCGTCCGGGCCGTAACCCGCAGACCGGCGCGCCGATCGAGATCAGCGAGCGCCGCGTGCTCACGTTCAAGGCGAGCCAGATCTTGAAGGCCGCGCTGAACCAGAAGAACGGCGCTGCGGCGTCGCACGTCAAAGAGTAAGCGGCGAGCATGTCCGACAAGGGTGCGCTCCCGCACAAGCTCTATTTCCGCATCGGCGAGGTCGCGGGCCTCGTCGGCGTGGAGCCGCACGTGCTGCGCTATTGGGAGCGAGAGTTCCGCACCATCCGGCCCACGAAGAGCGCGCGCGGGCAGCGCGTGTATTCACGGCGCGACGTCGAGACGCTCATGCGCGTACGCGACCTTCTGTACTCGGAGGGCTTCACCATCGCCGGGGCGCGCAAGAAGTTGATGCGCGGAGCCGAGGCGAAGAGCGCGATAGCCGTGGAAGCGAAGGTCGAGGTCGTAGAGGCGGCGGCAGAGCCCGCTCCCAGCGCCGTAGTCGCAGAGGTCGCAGCGAAATCGTTGCCCAACAGGCAAGCGCTGCTCGACATGAAGACGGAGATCGAAGCGTTCCTCGATGAGCTCGGCTGACGTCACCGTAGAGGGGCCTTCGGCGCTTGGCCCGAGCGATCAAGGCGCCGTCCAACCGCCCGAGCTCAACACGACGAGCGTGCGTGTCGACCGATGGATCGCCAAGTGCGTCGACGGTGACTGCGACCGGCAGCTCGTGACCGCGTGCTTCTCGTCCCGTGTGAGCGCGTGGAGCCCAGAGGTCGCGACGCTCGTCCACGACAAGCTCGACGAGACGGCGAGAAATACGGCGTTTCGCGCGCGCGGAGACGGCGCGATGGCGCTGCACGGGGTGAGTGCGGAGGGCGACATCGCGGTGCGCGAGCTACAAGGGGACGAGCGATCCGCGCGAACGTTCCTCGCCTTCACGCGCGATCCGGACGTCGTTCATGCGTGCTTCGTGCTGTCGATCTCCGACGGCGAGGCCGGTCGCGATTGGGTGCAACATGCGCACGTTCGCGGACCCGTGCAGCCCGCACCCGAGGCTTCGGTCTCGCTGACCGCGCTGAGCGCGTGCGTCCACCACCCGAAACACGCGGCCGGAGGAGCCCTCGCGATCGTCGTCGCGCTCTCCATCGCGGCGATCGTCCGCAGACCCGGACGCCGTTATTCCCGCAGAGCACCCTGAGATTGTGGTCGCCTGCGGCGAACGACTACAACTGAGCGGATTGGCTTCGCCAGCAGCAATACCGTGTTTCATCTGTCGCGAACACCGTGTTAGAAGGCCCCAACACGATGCAGGCGCGAACCACACTTCGAGCACGACAGCTTTGCCTCTTGCTCGCGGTGGCCGCAGGGTTTGCCGTGAAAACGGCGCACGCACAGGACGCCGGTGCGCCGGCCCCCGCGGCCTCGAGCACCACGGATCGCGCCCAGCTCATGCCGGCGACGGCTCCGACTCCCGCCCCGACTTCTGCCTCCGGCCCCGCGGTCGCGCAGCCCGTGTACAACTCGGTGGCGCCCGCGGTCGATCCCGCGTCGGACGCAAACGATCTCGCCAAGCAAGGCAACGAGCGACCGACGTCGGACGGAAGCATCCCCGCGAAGCCCAACGAGGCGTTCAGCGAAGACTGGTGGGGACGCACACGGCCGGTGTTCGAGATCCACGGCTACTTCCGCACGCGCGGCGAGCTGTTTCACAACTTCGCGCTCGGCCGGCACAGCGACGCGACGGACGGTCAGGCGCTTTGGCCTCAGCCGCTCGACAACAGCTACACGACGACGGCGGGACAGCTGCGCAATGTGCCGCTCTGCGGCGACAGTCGAACGGACAACTGCCAAGACAAGACGCAGTCGGGCGCGAACCTGCGCTTCCGCATCGCGCCCGAGCTGCACATCTCGGACAACCTGCGAGTGCTCTCGCAGATCGATCTGCTCGACAACATCGTGCTGGGCTCCACGCCGGACGCTTACGCGATCAAGCCGATCGAAGCCGGCACTACCGGAAGCAATGGCACCGGCTACGCAAGCGCGGGCTACAACGGCTACGCGCCGCTCGGCGCCTTCTCAACGACTCAGGGCACGCCCACCGCGGGCGTGAACTCTTGGCAGAACTCGGTGTCGGTCAAGCGGGTGTGGGCGGAGTACTTGACGCCCGTCGGACAGATCGCGTTCGGTCGCATGCCGAACCAGTGGGGCCTCGGGATGCTCGCGAACGCGGGCGACGGCATCGACTCCGACTACCAGTCCACCAACGATCGCATTCGCTTCGCCACCGGCTACAAGCCGCTCGACCTTTACGTCGCGGGCATGTGGGACTTCGTCAACACCGGGCCGACGAGCGGATCTCCGTTCGACGTGAACGGCGGCCAGCCGTACAACACGTGCAACCTTTGCAACGTCAACCAATGGGGCGTCGCCGCTTTCCGCAAGACGAACCCGGAGGCGCAGAAGCTCGCGCTCGCGCAGGGCAACCTCGTCATCAACGGCGGCATCTTCACCGTCTACCGCTCGCAGTACCTCGACCTGAAGGGTGGCCAGGCGCCGATCTCGACGCAGACCGATCCGGCGACGACGCACCTCGAGACACGGCGCGCGTGGGCGGTCATCCCGGACGCGTGGCTGCAGGTGCTCTACAAGAAGTTCCGCTTCGAGGCCGAGGGCGTCATGATCTACGGCGCCGCGCAGCTGCCGACCATCAACGCCGGAGCCGCGACCAAGATTCAGCAGTTCGGTCTCACCACGCAGGCGGAGTACCTCGCGATCGAGGACAAGCTGCACATCAACTTCGGCTTCGGCTGGGCGAGCGGCGATCCCTGGGTAGACAGCCTCAACCCGGGACAGACGGGCCTGCAGCCCGAGAAGAACAACGCTGGGCCGGTCTCGACGTTCCACTTTCACCCGGACTACCGCGTCGACTTGATCTTCTTCCGTCACATCCTGACGCGCGTCGAGGGTGCGTATTACTTCCGCCCGTCTGTGAACTACGATTTCTTGAAGAACGCGAACGGCCAGAAGTTCGGCGGCGGCGCCGCGATCATTTGGAGCCGTGCGAGCGAGTTCGTGCAGACGCCCGGACACAAGCGCGACCTCGGCGTCGAGCTCGATCTCCAGCTGTATTTCCAGGCCAAGGACGGCGCGCTCAACGACGACCCGACCAAGGTCGGCGGCTTCTACACGATGCTCCAATACGGTGTGTTTTTCCCGCTTGGCGGCCTGACGTACCTGCCCGGACAGCAGCTTACGGCGGCGAGCAACAACATACCGGACAGCTCGCTGTCGAGCGCGCAGACCATCCGACTGTTCCTCGGCGTCGCTTACTAACCGAGCCGCTCGCGCATGACCGATTTCGAGCTAAGCTCGACCGATGCGTGAGCTCGTTGCACCGTCTCTGGCGATCGCGATCCTCAGCGTCGGTTGTTACGTGAGCGCGACCGTCACCGGCGGGGACCCTCGCTTCGACGCCAGCACACCGCCCGGGACTTCGCCCACCGACGCGGGCGCAGACGGCGAAGGCTGCCAACCGCTCGCGGATCCGAGCGCGCCGGCGACCTTCACCAGCCTCTACACGAACTACCTCGGCCCCACTCCAACGGCCAAGATGTCATGTTCGTTCGCAAAGAACGGGTGCCACGCGACCATCCTCGAGCCCGGGGGCAGCGCGACCAACTTCGCCTGCTCGCCGATGAGCAAAGACGAGTGCTACGCGAGCCTGAGCGCAGCGAAGAACGAGAGCAACGTCCCGCTCGTGATCGCCGGTGACGTGGACGCGTCTTATTTGCCGCGCGTCCTGCGCCAAGTGAACGAGCCGTTGGTGCCGGGGGTGTTGCGCATGCCGCTGAGTCCGACGACTGCCGCGATGTGCCCGAGCGACATCGATCGCGTGAAGGCTTGGATCGCCAACGGTGCGAAGAACGATTGAGTTCCCGAGTCGTGCGAGCGATCTTGAAAGCGCGTGATTCGTCGGCTTTTCAGACGAGCCCCATCTTGAAAGATGGGCATCGGAAGAAGTATTGAGCCGCCACCGAAGCCGCCAGAGGCGGGCTCGCTCCAGTCATGTAGGTCAATCGTTCGTGATGAACACGACGTCGACTCTCGCGTTGCGTGCGCGGTTCTTCGCGTCGTTGGGATCGATGACGGGCGCGCGCGTTCCGGCGAAATCTGCGGAAATTTTGTCGAGCTTTGCGCCACCGCGTACGAGGCCGGCTGCCGCGAGTTGCGGGCGGACTCCTTGTGGTTGAGTCGTCGCGTCGTGCACGACGAGCTGAACGCCCACGTTGGGGTGAGCCGACGCGACCTGACCGAGCAGCTTCAGCTTCGCCTCACCGTCGTTCGTGAGCCCCTCGCTCACGAAGACGCCGCGCAACGTGACGACGATGCCTCGCTCGTCTCGCACGGGGTCATTGCCTGCCGCCGAGAGCTCCGCGAGCAAGGGGTCCGCGGCTTGCGCGTTCTGCGACGCGATCGGGTGAGCGCGGCGGGCCTTGGTCAACAGGCCGAGGCAGTCCGCGCGCGCTCGCGCGGCGTCGTCGATGGGCGCGGGCTTCGGGCCCGTGTCGAGGCGCTTCTCTAGCTCGGCGAGTTTGTCCTCTTGTGCCTTCAGTCCGTCCGTCTGGGGGTCGAGCAGTCGCGCCGCCCCGCAGATCAGGCGCGCGCCGAGCGCGAGTGACTTCGCCGCAGACAAACGTGCGGCCTCGCGCTGCGGGTCCGCGGGACCACTGGCGGTCGGAGTGCGAAGCTCTCGCGCGACGAAGAGACGCTTTTCGAGCTCGTCCCCGATGCGATCAGTCTCGCCGCGCTGGGTGACGAGGCCCCTGCGCTCCGCGTCCGTCTTGTCGCCCTCTTGCGTCGCGCTCGCCAGATCGGTCGTCGCTCGAGCCACGCGCGCCAACATGGCCGCGCGCTGGTAGCCGGCGATCGCGCGCTCGGCGTACAGGGCCGCGGCGACGTCATCGCCGTCGAGGCGAGACTTCTGCGCGAGCTTCAAGAATGCGTCGGCCTCGTCCACGGCTTGCGGTGCGAGCTTGCGCGCGGCGCTCGCCGTCGGGCCTTGACTCGCTTGCTGCGCGTCGACGAGCCCGGGCATCGTCGCGCGCGGAGAGCACGCTTCGAGGACGATTGCGCCCGCAACGATGACGTGGAAGCGATTCATTTCCCGCCGTCCTTCTTCTGCGCAGGCGCGGGACGTCCGGCATCCACGAACGAGGACTTGGTGGTCGACTTGCCCGCGTCGCCGAGCGCGGCGATCTCGATCACGAGGCGTCCGTTCTCCGCGACGCGCTGCTCGAGCATCGCGCGCTCGCGGTCGGTCTGGGCGCTCGCGTCGGCCGCGAACAAGTGAGCCTGCGTCGCCCTCTTCTCGAGGTCTGCCGCGCGTGCGAGCTCTTTGCCCACCTCGGCCCAGTCGTGTGCGATGCCCTCGGCGAGCCTCGCGTGGGAGTCGTCACCGGCAGCGCGCATGCGCGTCGCCCGCTCCAACGCGTCGCGCGACTTCTTCACCGCGTCCGCCGTGATGTCCTTGGCCGCGGGGTCCTTCTCGAGCGCCGCGAGCGTCGCCTCGGTGGAGGCCCGGTCGTCTTGCGTGGCGAGCGCAACACCGACGCCGACGCCGACCAAGATCGGCCCGAACGTCAGGGTCAAAACCAACAGAGCCCGGCCGGTAAATCGCACGAACGGCTTGTCTTACGCGGAGCACGCGCTGTCAAGCAGGGCGAGGCCGTCGTTGAGGAGTTGCGACTTCCGAAGACCAAGGAGACGAGCCCCAGGTCTTGCGGGCTTGATCGACGGTTCATGCCTCTCCCCAATGCATCGAGAGCCTGGTCTTGCGAGCTTGATCGCCCTCCTTCAGGATGGGGCTCGCGTCGAGGTCGTTTCCGTTCTATCGACGAACACGATGTCGATCGCGCGCGTTTCTTGGGACGAGTACTTCATGAACATCGCGCGCGAAGTGGCGACGCGCTCGACGTGCGATCGCAAGCACGTCGGAGCCGTGATCGTGCGTGACAAGATCATCCTCGCCACGGGCTACAACGGATCGATCCGCGGCCTGCCTCACTGCGACGAGGTCGGCCACTTGATGGAAGAGGGACACTGCGTGCGCACGGTCCACGCGGAGGCGAACGCGATCGTGCAAGCGGCCAAGAGCGGCGTGCGCATCGACGCTGCGGGCATCTACGTCACCGCTTCTCCGTGCTGGAACTGCTTCCGCCTGATCGCCAACTCCGGTTTGAAGCGCATCGTCTTCGGCGAGTTCTATCGCGACCCGAAGATCTTCGAGATGTCGCAAGCGATCGGGCTCGAGCTCGTCGACCTCTCCAAGAAATGATCGTCGCCGTCGTCAGCGGTGGGCCGTCTGCGGAGGCGGAAGTCAGCCGCGCTTCTGCGCGAGGCGTCGCAGAGGCGCTGCGCAAGGCGGGTCATCAGACGATCGAGATGGAG
>JAYVYD010000152.1:0-11608 GCA_043784605.1 Myxococcales bacterium
CGCGTGAAGCTGGCGTATTGGATGGATACGGCCGACCCGAATCCGGAAAACTGGTGGCCCATTGCCCGCGCCTGACTCGCGCGTCGGCAGAGTCGACGGGGGTGCATATCCAGTGGCGGCATGATCACGCGGCGATCGAAGCCGTGTAGGTTGCATGGAGTTCCTGGTGAAGGCTGTCGAAGCGGCCCGAGAGAACGGCCGTCCGGAAGAGCATGACGGTCTGGCCACCGTGCTGCGAGAAGCGAGCGCCTGCGCGCTTCATTCGAGTACCGACGACAGTCTTTGCGGCGGCCTCGGTGACGCCGGTGCCGATGGGGAAGTTGCGCGCGAGGGCCTCTGGGTAGTTCATGCGTCCGAGCTTGTGCTGGTTGGCGATGTAGTCGATGGCTCGCTTGAGATCCTTGCGAGCCGTCTTCGTCGAGGCCTTGGCACGTCGAGAACGCATCGCTCGCAGCACGCGGGGCACGCCGTTGGTCTCTTCCTTGATCGTCTCGCGCCAGGTCGCTGCGAGGACCTTCGCGCCGGAAGTTCTCTCTCCTTCGACGGCGTTCGCAGCGAGCTGCACGTACTCGGCGACGTGGAATGCATCGACGAGCGCCATACGATGTCCCGACGCCGACGCCGGCAACCGCGAGCGCATCGCCTCCAGCGCGGTCCACTGAGGCGCGGCGCCGTCGCTCGCGAAACAGATGTTGATGTCGGGTCGCTCGCCCAGCACCGCCAGCATCTCGGCCTCGAGCCCTGCGGTAAGTGTGGCCTTGAACGGCTCGGGCATCCGCGCGAGGTAGGTCGTCTTGAGCCGGTTGCCCTCCGCGTCGAAGAACGCCACGGTGCCGACCGCCGCTTCGTGCCACGCGCGGCCCAGCGTTCCGTCTGTCGCTGCAGGAGGCTCAGGTCCTACCTGTCCGTAGCGCTGCTCGTGTCGAGGTGGGTCCGGGTCGTCCGTTTTCCGGCCCCGCGCCCGCGCGTGCTCGCCATCTTGCGGCACCATCACGCCGTCGAGCGCGACCTGGATCGTCGTCGTCTGTTCGGGGATTGGGTCGCGGGCCCGAAGCGCCTTTTCGATGACCTCGCGACGCGACTCGTAGCGGCTGGCGATCGCGCGCGGTACGCGGTGGAGCGTCGACTTGCTCACCTTCGCAATGCCGACTTCGGCGAGCAGATCTTCGGCCTCCGCTTCCGGCATCAGTGCGACGGCTTTGGTCAGGATCCTCGCGACACGCGGTGTGTACGCGCCTTCGACGATCCCGAGCCGGAGTTCGAGCGGAACGGCGACGCGTCCCCGGCCCGAGCGCTGGTACGTCGCACGTTCGAGCTCGATGTCGCCAAAAACCGTCGTGTAGGTCGCACGCGTCGGGCGGCGATTCCCCCAGTCCTCACCGTCGATCCTGAGCTCCGGCGCTCTCGTGTCGGCGCGCATCATTACCTCGCGCATCAGCGCGCGCCCGAAGGCGTTCGTCAGCTCTTGCACGCGTCGCTCCACGGCGAGCAGGTCGATAGCCTCAGACGTCATCACGGAGATCTCGCGCCGAAACTCCGTCAGCGCATGCTCCGCCGCCGCGATCTGCGTCTCGTTGCTCATGATGACGCTTCTGATCGAACCTCACCCTGCACGCAAGAGGAGACGCTCAACATCCGCACGTTGCAGTGCCACGATCCGTTGCCGCCCTCGCTGGATCTGCACCCAATACGACTACCCAATAAGGCGGCTTAGGCGTTTTGGCCAGCATCGCTCGTAACCAAACACGCGAGCCGCATGGATCAAAGGCTATCTCAAAAGTCCTTTGCGCATCGGAACCCGGCCATCACGAGACGAAATCTGCCGGGGTGATGAACGCGATTGGTCGCTCGTAATCCGCGCGCGTCGTAGTTGAACGCTCCGCCGCGCAAGACGTGCTCGCACTCGAGGGGCAGTGGGTTGGTGCCCGTGAATCCCTGTTTGCCTTGCGTCTTGAGCTCCCAGAGCGCCGTCAGGATTTCTTGGCAGTTGCCTGGGACGCCATGGTCCGCCGTCTTTCTGCGGTAAGCGTACGGGTCGTACTCGTCTGCCATCCACTCCCAGACTTGTCCCGCGAGATCCGCGTGGCCGTAAGGGCCGTTGCCGAGCGGGTGCGTGCCTACGTCGTCTGTCGTGCTCGTGGGCAATCCGAAGCGACGATCGAAAACGGTGCGCCCGGCAGTCGGCGGCTCGTTTCCCCAAGCGTATTTGCGATTGTCGTCTCCACGCATCGCGCGCTCGAACTCGGCCTCGCGCGGCAGTCGCTTGTGGTTCCACTCGCAGTAGGTCTTTGCGTCCGTCCAGCTCACACCCATGACGGGCTGCGTGGGTCTCAGGAAGTCTTCGTCTTTGCCGCCGTGCTCGCGGCTCGCGGCCTGTGGGTCGCTCTCTTTGCAGACGTGGGCCTCCACGCAAACACGATAAGCGCCGTTCGTGACGTGCGTGGTGTCGAGCCAGAACGCGGGGAGCGTCACTGGGTGCGCCGGGTGCTCGTCCTCTTCACCGCCAGTGTCCGCGCCCATCGTGAACGTGCCCGCAGGGACGAGGAGCATGTCGCCCGGCGAAGCGTCTGGCTGTTCGGTTGCATCGAGTGCAGCGTCTTCGATTGCAACGACCCGAACGTCCGCAATGACCGACGCGTCCTCGATCGCGTTGGAGGACGGCAGCGCTGTCGAGTTCGGCTCGTGACAAGCGGCAATCAGCAGAAGAACCCACGCGGCGCGCACTCTCGCAATATGGCTTGTTCCGCAGGGAATCGCGAATTCTCGGTTTACCCGGGGGATCCTTCGCGCGCTGCGCAAGCTCAGGATGACACCTCTAACCAAGCGGTTCCGAGGCCCCGGCGCCCTGTTGTCATCCTGAGCGGCTTGGCGCGAAGGATCCCCCGAGAATCTCGGGCACTCGTGTTAGACCGTCACTCGCAATCGACGATGATCAGCGTTCAACACCTCACGAAGCGCTACGGCAGTCACGTCGCGGTCGATGACTTGTCATTCGAGGTCGCCAAGGGCGATGTCGTCGGGTTCCTCGGACCGAACGGCGCGGGCAAGTCGACCACGCTTCGCATCCTCGCGGGCTTCCTCGGGATGACCGCAGGGACGGTCACGATCGACGGCAAGGACATCGAGGAAGAGTCGCGCCTCGCCAAGGAGCGCATCGGCTACATGCCCGAAGCGGTGCCGCTGTACCCGGAGATGCGCGTGGGCGAGTACCTCGCGTTCAGGGCGGATTTGAAGGGCGTGTCGCGATCGAATCGTTCGAAGCGAGTCGGGATCGCGATGGAGAAGGCGAAGGTCGGGGACCGCGAGATGACGCTGATCGGCAACCTCTCGAAGGGCTACCGTCAGCGCGTGGGTCTCGCGGACGCGCTCGTCGCGGATCCGCCGCTGCTCATCTTGGACGAGCCCACGTCGGGCCTCGACCCGAACCAGATCCGCGAAGTGCGCGACGTCATCAAGGGGCTCGGCTCCGACCACACGGTGCTCCTCTCGACGCACATTTTGAGCGAGGTGGAGTCGAGCTGCGATCGCGTGATCGTGATCGCACGCGGCAAGCTCGTCGCAGAGGGCACGACGGACGCGATCAAGAACCTGCAGCGCTCCCCGGGGCTCGAGGTGCGTGTGCGCGGGAGCGGAAAGGCCGCGGCGAGCGCGATCGAGGGCATCCTAGGCGTCGCGAAGGTGGAGACGACCACCGAGGGAGAGCTCGCGATCGTCAAGCTGCGCTGGAGCAAGAAGGCGACCGAGACCGACGAGGCGAGTGAGCAGATCACGGCAGCGCTCGTGAACGCGGGCCTCGGCGTGCGCTCGATCACGCCGATCTCGAGCTCGCTCGAAGAGGTCTTCGCGCAGCTCACCGAGCCCTCTCACGAGGACGCGGACGGATGAGGACGTTTCGCGCGGTCTTCCTCCGCGAGCTCTTCGCGTTCTTCGTGACGCCGCTCGCGTGGGTGCTCGTCACCGTGTTTTTGCTCGTGCAGGGCATGCACTTCTATTTGCTCGTCAGCTTCTTCGCCGATCAAGCACAGGTGTCGAGCGACCAGACGCCCGTGC
The DNA here is from genome assembly GCA_043784605.1 of Myxococcales bacterium. GTDB lineage: Bacteria > Myxococcota_A > Polyangia > Polyangiales > Polyangiaceae > JANYHY01. The sequence continues at coordinate 4,051 of JAYVYD010000152.1, forward strand.
AGGCCTTCTTCGGAAATACGGTGCTGCTCTACATCGTCTTGTTCTTGCTCATTCCGCCGATCACGATGCGCCTCTTCGCCGAGGAGCGCAGGAGCGGGACTATCGAGACTTTGATGACCGCGCCCGTTTCGACGACCGGCGTCGTGCTCGCCAAGTACGCCTCGGCGCTCGTCGTGTACGCGTTTCTTTGGGCGCCGACGCTCTTGTACATCGTCATCTTGCGGCGAACGGGCGACGTGGACTGGCACATCGTCGGCTCGAGCTACCTCGGTGTGTTCTTGGTCGGCGCGGGCTATCTCTCGCTGGGTCTCTTGATGAGTGCGATGACCAAGAGCCAGTTCCTCGCGCTCGTGTTGACGGCGATGGTGATCCTCACGCTCTTCATCTTGGGCGTGGGCGAGTTCATCACGCGCGAGGGCACGCTCATCCACGACGTTTGCTCGCACGTCTCGGTCTGGGCGCAGATGAACGACTTCGCGTCCGGCGTGGTGGACTCGCGCCGGGTCGTGTTCGACTGCACGCTGATCGTGCTGCCGCTCTTTCTCACCGTGCGCGTGGTGGACGCGTGGAGGTGGGGATAGATGGTCACCACTCCGAAGAACAAACGCAGACCGACAAAAGACGCGAAATCGGCCAAAATCAAGCCGCGCGAGCGCAAGGTCGTGGATGCCGGTCGCGCCACGCAGCTCATGAGCGTCGTCGCCGCGTTCGCGATCGCCGTGCTCGTCAATGTGCTCGCCGCGCGTCACTACTCGCGCGCCGACTGGACGAGCGGCAAGCTCTACACGTTGACGCCGCCTACGAAGGAGACGCTCCACTCGATCAACGACAGCGTGCAGATCTGGATCCTGCTCGGCGGGGGCGACCCGATGGAGCAGTCCATCAAGCATCTGATCACGAGCTACGAGGCGGAGACGACCAAGCTGGACGTCCACTACATCGATCCCGACAAGGACGCGCTCGCGTTCGACGACATCCGCAAGCGCTTCAAGCTCGAGACCGGCCGCACCAACGAGGGTCGGGTGGTGGCTGACGCGATCGCGATCGTGGTGCACGGCGAGCGACACTGGTTCTTGACCATGAGCGATCTCGTCGAGATCACCAACGCCGAGGACGCCCGCGCGAAGCCGCGTGAGGAGCAGGCGTTCACCGGCGCGATCCGGAACGTGCTCAGCGGCGAACGGACGCGCGTGTGCTTCGTAGCGGGGCACGGCGAGCGATCGCTCGAGGACGCGAGTGACGAAGGACTCGGGCTGCTCCGCGAGATCCTGGACAAGGACAACTTCGATCCCGTCACCGTCGACACGACGCCAGAGAACGCACACGAGCCGTACAAAGGCTGCGCGGCCGTGATCGTCCCGTCACCCAGCGTTCACGCGCGCTCTCTGGGCGCGATGACCGACGCGGAGATCACGCGACTGCGCACGTACCTGTTGGAGGGCGGCAACATGCTGCTCGTCGTCGGACCCGAGGACGACGCGGCGTCGCCAGCGTTCGCGTCGGTGCTCGCGCCGTTCGGAGTGGAGCTCGGTGACCGACTCGTCCTCGACGCGGAGCCGAAGCTGATGGTGCCCGACACGCGCGCCAACACGTTCGTGGCCGCGGCGAAGGCGCACGCGGTGACGCAAGCGCTCGTGGTGACGGACGAGAACCGAGACGCCCCGCACGTGGTGCTCGACACCTCGCGCGTGTTGAATCACATCGCGCCCGCCGGCGCTTCTCCTGCCACGGACCTCGTCGTCTCGAGCGACAAGTCGTTTGCGGTGTCGGTGGATCGCGCCACGACGATCGCTCGCACGTCACTGGAAGAAATCCCCGAGAAAGAGGCTGCGGATCTCGCCGGCCCGTTCGTGCTCGCGATGGCGAGCGAGCGACCCAAAGCCTCGCCGGGCGCCGCGCACGGTCCGCGAGTCGTCGTCATCGGGTCGTCTTCTGCGATGTCCGCGGTGAACTGGAAGTCGCCCACGCCATTTCGCGGCGCCGCACTGCTCGTGGAGAACTCGATCGCTTGGCTCGCGAGCAAGCCTGAGATCCTCGACATCCCATCGCGGCCGACGATCAGCGCGGGCATGCGCGTGAACGAAGCGGCGCGCGGCGAGGTGCGCAACTACGTCTTGATCTTCATGCCGCTCGCGGGCGTGTTGCTCGGCGTCGCGGTCGCGCTCCGCCGGAGGAGCACCGAGGGCGTGCTCCCGAAGCGTGTCGGAAAGAAAGACGTCCCGCCCGCGCAAGACGAAGAAGACGACCAGGAGGGCGACGCGTGAAGTGGCCCAAGAACGCGGGCTCGATCGCCGTCATCGCGATCGCGCTGGGCCTCGGCGCGTACGTGTGGTGGGTGGAGAAGGATCACGTCAGCGACGTCGAGCGCGCGTCGCGACCGAAGAACGTGTTCCCCGCGTTTCGGCGCAACGAGCTCTCTCGCATCGAGCTCGCGACGGGAAAAGAGAAGCTCGTCTTCGAGCGGCAGGTCGCGGACGACGCGGGCGATCGCGATTGGCGCATGACGAGCCCACGCGACGAGAAGGTCGAGCCCGACGCGATCGATCGCTTGCTCGGTGCGCTCGAGTTCGCGACGTTCGTGCGAAAGGTGGACGACGGGCAAGGGATGCAGCCGACGCGCGCGCAGGGCTCGGTCACGATGGGCAAGCTCGTCTTGGCCTTCACGCTCGGACAAGCCGCGCCGGCGCCGGAGGGAGCGAGCTACTTCTCGGTCGCGGGCGAGGGGACGTTCGTCGTCGGCAAAGACGTGGTGACTGAGCTGCTCAAGGGATCGGATGCGTACCGAAGCAAGTCGATCGTGCCGTACTTGTCGATCGATCTCTCGCGCCTCGAGATCGCCAGTTCGGCCGAAAAATGGGCGATCGAGCGCAAAGACGACGTCGCATTCGTCTTCGACGACACCAAGCTGCGCGTCTCGCGTGAGAGGCTCGATCGCGTGTGGCTCGCGTTCGCCGACATGCGCGCGGACTCCTTCTTGGAGTCGTTCGACGACGCGCATCCGACGTTCACGATTCGCATGGTTCACAAAGACGCGAGCCGTCCGCCAGCGGAGCTCGCGGTGCTCGGCCCGTGCCCCGGGGTTCCGAACGACGTGGTCGTCGTGCGACGCGTGCCTTCGCGCGTGATCGCGTGCGTGCCCAAGGTCGTGCTCGACGGGCTCGGTACGCCGCGCGCGCAGCTCACCGACGATCGACTCTTCGTCGCACGACCTGACGAGGTCGAGGAGATCACGCTCGAGGCGGTGCCGTCAGCGACGCGCGTGGAGCTCGCGCGAAAGGGTAGCGGTTGGCACGAGCGCTCGCCGGTCGACCGCGATCTCGCGGGTGACGAGGTGGACGTCACCAACGCGCTCGTCTCGGCCATCGCGCACGGCGTGGGCACAGACGTCGCGATCGACAAGGGCTGCGCCGTGCGCTCGCGCGTGACGCTGGTTCGCACGGAGACGCACGTCGCGGAGACCATCGAGGTGGGCGTGTGCGCCGACAAACGCGTCTCGGTCGTGCGCGGGCTGGACGGCGGTAGGCTCTTTGTCGCAGACGGTCTCGCGCGGAAGCTCGCGCCGCGCGCAGGCGCCCTCCTCGGACGAAATTTGATCGCGGACGCGATCGACGTGAAGGACGTCTCTTCGATGTCGCTGCGATGCGGCGTCGATCAGGACCTCTCTCGCACGAGCGCGTCGTGGTCGCTCGACGCACCGAAGGGTTTCCCGGTCGATCAGGCGGGCGCCGTCGATCTGCTCGACGCGTTGGTCCACGCGCGCGCCGACGCATGGGTCGCGGACGAGGACGAACCTGCCTTCGGGATCGTCGCGAGTCGCTGCTCGATCAAGCTCGTCATCGGTGGCCGTATTGTGAAGGTCACGCTCGGCAAGGAAGGCGAGGGAGGCGTGTACGGTCGCGTCAACGACGCGCGCGCTCTCTCTCCGTCGCCCGTGTTCGTAGCGCCACGTGCTCTCGCGGACGCGCTCGGCAAGGTCTTGGTCGACCGCAGCGTGCTTCGAATCGATCACCCAGAGAGCCTTCGCGTGAGTGCAGGTACTCACGCTGTCGAGTTCACACGTCGAGGTGCGAGCGATCTCGCGTTCTCCGATGGAGGCGTCGCGCCGGATCTGGAGCGGACGCTAGGCAGCCTGCGCGCGGATCAGGTCGTGCACCTCGGGGCCCCGCAGGCGGACGAGGGCTTCGCGACGCCTTCACTCGTGCTCCTCGCGCGTGTCTCGTCGGACGCTGGCCCGCCAACGCGAAAGATCACGCTGGGGCGCGCCACCGTGCGCGACAACCAAAACATGTACTTTGCACGCGTTGATGCGATCGATGCCACGTACGCCGTCTCGCAAGATCGCGTGCGAGCGTTGTTCGACCTCGTGCGTTAAGAGCCCGAGCCTTGCCTGACGCCGTGACCCCGACTAACGCTCCACGCGTGCGACCGATCGTGAAATGGGCGGGCGGAAAGACGCGACTGCTCCCGCGCATCCTCGAGCACGTGCCGAAGAAGATGCGCACCTACGCCGAGCCGTTCATGGGTGGTGCGGCAGTCTTTCTCGCGCTCGCGGCGGAGCGAGAGAGAGGCGAGCGCAAGTTCGATCACGCGGTCCTCGCGGACCGCAACGAAGACCTCGTGGCTTGCTACTTGGCCGTCCGCGACTCGGTCGAGGACGTCATCTACGCTCTCGGCAAATACAAATACGACGAAGAGATGTTCTACGAGGTGCGCGGTCGAGACCCGAGCAAGATGAGTAAGGTCGAGCGCGGTGCGCGCCTGCTCTACCTGAATCGCACGTGCTTCAACGGCCTCTGGCGCGTGAACTCGAAGGGCACATTCAACGTCCCTTTCGGTCGCTACACCAAGCCGAAGATCGTCGACCCGCCGAAGCTGCGTCGCGCGAGCGAGCTCTTACAGGGCGTCGAGATCCTCCACGAGGATTTCTCGAGCGTGACGAAGCGCCTAAAAAAAGGGGACTTCGTCTACTTCGATCCTCCGTACGCGCCTGCGTCGGACACCGCGGATTTCACCGCGTACGCCAAGGACGGCTTCGGCCTCCCAGATCAGCAACGTCTCGCCGACGAGTTGGTGCGCCTCGGTGAGGCGAGTGTCCACGCGCTCTTGAGCAACGCGGACACGAAGCTAACGCGCGCTCTCTACAAGGGACTTCGACGCGAGACCGCGAACGTGCGACGCAGCATCAACTCGGACACGAGCAACCGGGGCCACGCCGCCGAGCTGCTGGTGATGAACTGGAAAGTGCCCAAGAAGCGAGCGCCGAGATGATCGACGACGAGACGCGAGCGATTTACGGGCGAGCAAAGGTGGAGCTCCGCAAGCGCCTACGCGCGCTGCGTGCCACGACACCCGAGAGCGCGTGCGCAGAGCGGTCTGCCCGCATCGTGTCCTCGCTCGTGGCCATGCCGGCGATCGAGAGCGCGTCGCGCGTCGCGCTGTTCTGGCCGATTGTCGCGCGTCACGAGGTCGACCTTCGCGTGCTCGACGCGAGTCTGCGCGCGCGTGGAGTCACGCTCGCGTACCCGTCGATCGATCCGGAGACTCGCGACATGACGTTCCGTGTGACTGCGCGCCGCGAAGATCTCGAGGAGCGCGGCTTCGGTTTCGAGGAGCCCGCGCAGGGCGCGCCCGTGATCGAAGCGCTCGACGTGATCATCGTGCCGGCGCTCGCCGTGGAGCCTCGCGGCCATCGCCTCGGGTACGGCGCGGGGTTCTACGATCGGACGTTGCCCCACTGGTCCCCGCCTGCGCTCAAGGTGGCCGTGGTCTTCGACTACCAGCTGCTCGTGGAGCTGCCCTTCACGGAGACCGACGTCGCGATGGACTGGATTGTCACCGATACCCGCGTTTTCCAGGCCGAAAATGGCCCCTGACGCCGGTTGAACCTCATGGTACCGTCAGCAACTACAGAGTACCGGCTCGCATCCCCAGAACCTTCACCGGTGGCAGTGGCGCCGCCAACGGGACCCGGACGTGCTCAACGGGAAGCTCCTGGTGCCCCGCCATGCGCCAGGCGCTGAATCCCCCACCACCCCAGCCACCGGCGATCATGGGGGACATTATGGGCATGTTCCAAAGCCTTGGGGATAACTGCGAGTTTGGCCTTGTCCAGCGATGGGCAGAGCAAGAGCCTCTCGATCTCCTGCGATTCGCCGGATTTTGGATCCCACTCGAGGAGCGGCTTCAAAAAACCATCGAAGCGTTGAGCGACGGCTTTTCCGATCTGGGTGACCCGGAGTCGGTGACGGTAGAGCTGGCCGGCGAGACATATCCCCGCGAATTCATGCTGCGCGAGTCGCGTTGGAACCTGTGGCAGCACACCGGCGCCGCTGAGGGAAGCATCGACTCGGAGGTGCTGCGGCTTCAACAAACCAGAGTGTTGCAGTTCAAACGGCGGAAATTGATCGAGGATATGGAGTCAGCACACCGTGTCTTCGTCTGGAAATCCAATCTGCCGACCGCCGAGCAGGATGTCCGCAGTCTGATTGCATGCCTCCGGCGCTACGGCCCGAATCTGCTGCTTTGGGTCGGCGTAGCGGATCAACAGCACCCGGCCGGATCGGTCGAATATGCCGGTGGCGGGCTACTGCGCGGTTATGTCACACGCTTCGCTCCGTATGAGGCGGCCGGTGAGATCGATCACGGTCCGTGGCATTCGGTCTGCCGCAATGCCGCGGCGATAGCGGCCTATCTGGCGGATTGCGGTGAGTGGTCGCGTCGAGAAGCCCGTAGCCAGCTTCGCATCGATTTCAGTAGCCCGCTCGACGAGGTTGGTCTGGCCGAGGTGGCGATCGCGATCGATTGGGACGAGCGGGAGGATCACAGTTACCCCGCCGGCCCAGTCATTCTTGGGGGTGGGTTTCCCGTGGACGCTGCCACCGTGTTCTCCGATAATCCTGGCACCCAGGACATCCGCAGCCTGCACCTTCGGAACGTCATCCTCCACACGCAGACAGCCGTGTGGCTCCACGACAACCGGAAAATCCGCGACACCCGTTACATGGTGAGCGAGGCGGAATACCAAGGGGTTCATCCGGTCCTTCCCGGCCTTCGTGCCCAGTTTGCCGACAAGATCGTGGTTGCCGGAATCAACCGGTCGTTCCGAAACTACTATCACTGGATGACGCAGACCCTTCCGGCTCTCGATTACGGAGTGCGGCGCGTGGGGGCGGACAGTGTGGTCTTGGCGCTTTACCCCTTGGCGCCCTGGGAGGAAGAGACCCTGGACCTGCTCGGCCTTGCCCAACTGCCGCGCCTGATCCTCGATTTCCACCACCACTACTACTTTGCCGAGGCCGTCTATTCCGAGTTTTTGAATGGCCGGACCGCCTTCTTCCTCTCCCCGCAGGCTCTTGCGGTGATCGACAGGATTGCCGCAGCCGTCGGGCCGGGAGCGCCAGGACCGGAGCGCATCTACGTGGCCCGTTCGGACACGGCCAACCGCCCGGTGACGAATGAACATGAGGTGAGGCACGCCCTCGAGGCGCAGGGATTTACGACCGTAGTGCCAGGATCCCTCTCGATCCGGGATCAGGCCCAGCTGTTCCGACATGCGCAG
>JAYVYD010000153.1:0-26504 GCA_043784605.1 Myxococcales bacterium
TCGGGATCGGGCGGAGCGACCTCACCTCCATGACAGTGGACCGAAGCGATGAGCAGCAGCGCGAGACATCGATTCGCCATGAGTCGAACTCGTACCAAGCCGAAGTGAGAATGTGGAACAGAAAGATCAAAGGGTCAGGAAGGAGAGCCTTGGGTCCGAGACCGTGATCGCGGCAGAGGCCCAGCACGTCGATCGCAACCACCGCTTCTCTTCCTGACCTTCCCGATCTTTTTGTGAAACCTCTCCGAGCGACGCTGCCGGCCGCGATGGGACGCATCAGGCTAGACTCGGGCACGTGAAGCAGTCGGCGGGACTCTTGCTCTATCAACGGTCGGCGGACGGCGAGGTCCGCGTGTTGGTCGTGCACCCGTCGGGTCCGTACAACAAGAACGCTCCCTACGGGTTGCCCAAGGGCGAGCCCAACGTTGGTGAGGCTCTCGAAGCGGCGGCGCGCCGAGAGACGCTGGAGGAGGTCGGCGTGCGCGTCGACGGTCCCGTCACGTCACTCGGGTACGTGGACTATACACGCAGTCGAAAGCGCGTCCACGCGTGGGCCGCGGAGCTCCCCGCAGACAGCAAGCCTCACTGTGCTTGCTGGGAGATCGATCGCGCAGAGCTCGTCACGCTGGAGCGCGCGCGAGAGATCCTCCACGACTCGCAGCGAGTGTTCATCGATCGTCTGCTTGAAATCTTGTGATCGATCGGCCCCGTGATCGCGATGTCATAGCTCTCGAACGGATTCGTCCGCTCTCAGAGGACTTCCAACGTGAGTTCGACGCTGACGTATCGCTTCGATGACGTTTTTTTGATCGTGGGCGCTCTGGCCGGGAATCAACGGTGGTATACCGACACGCGTCGTTCGCGCATTCGTGTGCGTTTTAAACGTTTGCCGACCGCAAAAAGGAGCTAGATCATGCGCTTGATGAAGGGGATCGCGATTGCAGGGGTTTCGTCGCTAGTCGTGGCGATGTCTTATGGTTGTTCGTCGACTACGACGATCATCGACACGAGCGACACGGGTCCGGGCGCCGACACCGGCCCCATAAAGCAGAAGGACACCGGCGCCGGCAACGATGCCAACCTTGGAGACACCAGCACCGGCGGCGTCTGCGGCCCCACCGACACCACGGCCTACACGCCCCGCGCGTACAGCCCGCCGAGCGGCGCGCACCAGATGAAGTGCACCACCGTGAACCTCACGGACTACGTCGCCTGCATCACCAAAGCAGACAAGACGAAGTGCGCGCAGTTTGGCATGGGCATGGCGGCCGCAGGTTGCGGCGCGTGCATCGAGACTCAAGCGACGGACGCGGCCTGGGGACCCTTGGTCTCTCCGGACGGCAAGTCCCTGAGCTTCAACGTTCCGGGCTGTCTCGACCTCGTCGTCCCCAAAACTCAGTGCGGCAAGTCCCTCGACGCGTCGTACGGCTGCCAGGACTTCGCGTGCAACACCTGCGACAACACCACCACGCCGAACTTCTCGGCCTGCGTGAACTCGTCGCTCAAGAAGCAGTGCAAGACCTTCGGCGACGGCGTCACCACCGACTGCGCAGCGCAGTTCGGCGACGCGGCTCCCGCAGACATCAACAACTGCTACCCCGACACGTCGATCACGGATGCGCAGATGCGGTCAGCCGACTGGATCAAGCGCATTGCCACGTACTTCTGCGGCCCCTGATCTCAGACGACCAGAACATGCGCACGCGCCGCGGCGGTCCGAGAGGATCCCGCGGCGTTTGCCATTTGCCATTTGCCCGGGCGCTTCAGCCTGGCTTGGGCTTCTTCGTGAAGTCTTCGAGCACCTCGATGATGCTGTCGTCCGCGCTGTCGGTGGGCACCACGGTGATCATCGGCGCGCGCATGTCGGGCATGTCGCTCTCGGCGTCGTAGCCGAGGATCACGATCTCGGGACTCGAGTCGTCGCTCGTGGCCTTCTTGGGCGGCGGCATGCGCGACGGCGGGCGAGGTTTGACGTGCGCGCTCGCGTCATTCGACAGGCTGACGTTCATCACCACGACGCCGACGTTGTCGTTCGCGTCGTTGTCGTTGGCTCGCGCGATGAGTGCGCGCACGGTCTCCTCCGGCGTTCGCTGCACGGCGAGCAGATCGGCGATCACGTCGTCTTCGAGCGCGTCCGTGAGGCCGTCCGAGCAGAGCAAGTATTTGTCTCCGGCGAGCGTCCGGTAGGGTCGCACCGAGACGCGGATCTGAGGCTCCATTCCGAGCGCGCGCGTGACCACGTTCGCGGGCAGCTTCGCGAGCTGCTCGTCGTCCATGTTCGGTCGCATCTCGAGCGCGTCGTTGATGAGCGAGTGATCGTGCGTGAGCTGCTCGAGGACTCCGTCGCGCCAGCGATAGCAGCGGCTGTCTCCCACGTGCGCCACGTGCGCCATCCCCGTCTGCGGTAAGAAGGCGACCGCCACCGCCGTCGTGCCCATCCCCTTCAGCTTGTTTGACGTCTTGGCGATCTCGAGCACGTCGTCATTGGCCTTCTGCAGCGCGGCCGCGAGCCTACGGCCGACGATGGGCAACCCGAGACCATCGTTGTCCGGCTCCTCCGCGCGACCGTGCCCGGCCGACTCGAAGAAGTTCGCGATTGCCGTTGCCGCGAGCGCAGACGCGACGTTCCCCGCGTTGTGACCGCCGGCGCCGTCCGCCAAGATGTAGAGCTGCAAATCAGGCCGCAGCAGTACGGTGTCTTCGTTGTGCTTGCGGCGACACCCGATGTCGGCGGCGCCAGAGGCGACGATGCTCTGTGGCAAGAACGTGCGCGTCGGATCCGACATGCCCGCGAGGATAGTCGATGGCGCGGCGCTACGGACCGAAGATCGCGCCGTTTGGGATCCACGTTCCCGCGCCGTCGAAGCCACCGAACAGGCTCGCCTCCGTCCCCGTCCACACGACCGAAGGCCGAAAGAGTGACGCGGGAGCTGTGTCCCCCCCCCCACGTGCGACTCATCGAATATCGTCTCTCGATGCGACAGGCGGGCGGGCCCGAGAAAAGCGCTGCGCGGTCCGACGAGCCACAACCCAAATGTCGAGCTGGTGCCGCACCTTCACCCGAAGCCAAGAGCGTGTCCGCCCTGATACACGATGAGCGAAGCGAGGTAGGCGAGCGCGTAGGTGTACCCGAGCACGAACAGCGGCCATCGCCAGCTTCGCGTCTCGCGCTTCAGGGCGGCCACGGTGCTCATGCACTGGCAGGCGATCACGAAGAACGCCATGAGCGATGCCGCGGTCAGCGCCGAGTACGCGGGCTTGCCGTCTGCGTTCTTCGCGAGGCGGATCTCGTCTCGCAGGGTGGACTCGTCCTGCTCGGTGTCCTCGATGCCGAAGATCACTCCCATCGTCGAGACCATGAGCTCGCGCGCGCCGAAGCTGCCGATGAGTCCGACGTTGAGACGCCAGTCGAAGCCGAGCGGCTTCGTGACGGGCTCGATCTCGTGGCCGATCCACGCGGCGACGCTGTGGTGCATCGCGACCACGCGAGGGCTCGCGTCGTCCGGCGCGGTGTCGACAGTGTGCGGGCCGGGGACGCGCAACAACACCCAGAGGGCGACCGACGCGGCCAAGATCACCGAGCCCACTTCGCGCACGAAGCGCTTGGTGCCTCGCCATCCGACCGTGACCATCGTGCGGGCACGCGGTCGTCGGTAGGGCGGCATCTCGAGCAAGAGCGGTAGCGCGTGACCGCGGCCTTGCTGCGTGACCTTGCCGATCACGATCGAGGCGAGCCCGCCCAGCGCGATGCCTGCAAAGTACAAGAACATGAACACGCCGCCGCGAAACAGCGGTGAGTGCGCCGCGAAGAAGGTCCCGATCAGCAGCGAGTAGGTCGGGATGCGCGCCGAGCAGGCCATGAGAGGCAGCACGAGCATCGTTCGGAGGCGCTGCCGAGGGTCGCGGATGATGCGGGTCGCCGCGATCGCCGGGACGGCGCACGCGTGTGCGGTGAGCAGCGGAACGAACGAACGACCACCGAGGCCGACCGCCTTCAGCGCGCGATCGATCAAGAACGCTCCGCGCGCGAGATAGCCACTCGCCTCGATGAGCTCGAGCGCCACCGTGAGGATCACGATCTGCGGGAGGAACGCGAGCACAGTTCCCGCACCGCCGAGCACACCGTCCTTCAAGAGCGACCCCCAGAAGCCGTCGCCGATCGCGCTCGTGACGACCAGGCCGAGCTTGCCCATCACCGCATCCATTGCCGCCGACGCAGGATCCGCGATCAGAAATACGGCTGCAAATAAGGCCGACATGATGGCCACGAACGCAATGGGCCCGAGCAGCGGGTGCAGGAGCCAGCGGTCCACGCGGTCGGTGAGCTCACGCCGCGCGCGCGCCGCCAGCTTGTCGTGATCCTTCTCGCGGACCGCGAGCGCGGCCACGGTGGACTCGTCGAAGTCGGTGATGGGCTTTGCCGTCGCTTCGTTGATCGCGATCTCCGCGAGCGCACGCAACATCATGTCGCGTACGTTCGGGTCGTTCGCGGACACTCCGATCACGGCCGCGCCGAGCGCTCGCTCGATCTCGTCGGGCAACAGCTCGTAGCCTCGCTTGGAAAGCGCGTCTCGCTGAGTGACGACGAGCAGGGCGCGTGTGTCGCGCGCGAGCACTTGCTTCGTCAATCGAAGGCCGAGTGAGAGCTGCGTGCCGTCGATGACCTGCGCGATCATCACGCGATCCCCCGATTTTTCCGCCTGATCGATGAAGGCGCGCGCTTGCCCTTCGTCAGTATGTGGGTCGGGCGCGTCGAGCAGCGAGTACACGCCAGGCAGATCGACGATTCGCGCCCGACCTGCCCCCGGCAGCTCCACCGTCGCATCGAGCACGTCCACCGTCACGCCAGGGAAGTTGCCGACCTTCGCGTCGCCGCCAGTGATCGCGTTGAAGAGTGACGACTTGCCAGAGTTCGGGCGGCCCACGAGCAGCACTACCCACTCTCTCTTCTCCTCCTCGGTGCGCGAGGAGGCGGGCGCGCTCATGGGCTCTTCTCGACTTCGATCTCGATCGACGACGCGAGCTCACGATCGAGCGCGAACTCGCCGCCGCAACCCGTGCGGAGGTGGAGCGGACCGCCGAACACCGCGCGGCGGAGGATCTGCACGCGCTCGCCTTCGAAGATACCGACTGCGCGCAGCCAACCGAGGGCGGCCGTCGCGAGTCGAATCGAACGCACACGTCCGAAGACTTGATTGGGGAGGGCGTCGAGCGTCACGGAAGCGTTCCTGAACTTGATAATGACTTTCAATAGCGGAAAGGTCAAGACGCTCCGTCGGATTCGACGCCACAACGAACGGTGTCCGCCCCGCGGATTGTCAGCATGCTTACAGTCCGGCCGTGTCCATCCCCGGATTGTCAGCATGCTTACAAACCGGCTGCGCCCCCCCGGATTGTCAGCATCCTTACAAACCGCCTGGATCGTGCAGGCAAACTCGGGGCGCTCAAGTCTTCGTGCTTCTGCGGCCTGTGCTAAGGGCCACGCAAGGGACCCGTTCGTCGTAATGGCAGACAAAAAGCTTCGACCAGACCCGTTCGGCTGGGTTGGGCATGTGCTCGCCGGCAAATATCGGGTGGACTCGGTGGTCGGCGAGGGCGGCTTCGGCGTCGTGTATCGCGCGTGGCACCTCGGCTTCGAGCAGCCCGTCGCTCTCAAGTGCCTGAAGCTCAAGCCCACGCTCGACGAGGCGGCGAAGGAGGACTTCCTGAAGCGCTTCATCTCCGAGGGCAAGCTCCTTCATCAGCTCTCGCGCGCGACGGCCGACGTCGTGCAGTGCCTCGACGTCGGCTTCGCGGTATCGCCTGCACGCGTCGACACGCCTTACCTCGTGCTCGAGTGGCTCGATGGCACCACGCTCGATCGTGAGCTGAAGAGCTCGCGCGGGCATACGCGGACGGTCGAGGACGCGATGGCAGTGCTCGAGTCGGCCGCGCGCGGATTGGCCGCGGCACACGACCAAGGCGTCTCGCACAGAGACGTGAAGCCCGCGAACTTGATGCTCACCGACGTCGGCGGGCGCGTGACGCTGAAGGTCGTCGACTTCGGCATCGCGAAGGCCCCTGACGACGCGACGACGAGCAGCAAACCGTTCGACGGCTTCGGCAGCGCGATGCAGGCATTCACGCCGAGATACGGTGCGCCCGAGCAATTCAGCCGAAAATACGGGCCCACGGGCCCTTGGACAGATGTCTACGCGTTCTGTCTCGTGCTCGTCGAGCTCGCCACTGGAGCGAACGCGCTCGAGAGTGAAGACCCCGTGCAGCTCTATATAGAGACGAGCGACGTCGAGCATCGGCCCTCTTTGCGCGCGCGCGGCACCACGGTGACCGATGCGGTGGAGGGCGTGATCCTTCGAGCGCTCGCCGTCGATCCGCGCTCGCGTTACCGAACGATGGGCGAGTTCTGGGATGCGCTGCATGCGGCATCCGGGACACAGACCACGCGCATCAAGAGCGTGCGTCCGCCCTCGCTCTCCATGGCCAACAAGAGCCTGAGCGCGCCGCCGCCGGCGTTCCGTCGCTCCGAGTCCGATCCCATCGCGCCCACGCCCACCGCAGACATCGAGCGCACGGCGATGGGCACAGGAACCATCACGGTCATGGTTCGCGAGCAGGCCAAGCGTAAAGTGGTTTGGCTGGTCGCGCTCGTGGCCACGGGAGTCGTCGTCGTCGCCGCGTTCCTCAAGATGCAGACGAGCGAGGACGCGTTCGCGGTGCCCGATGCCCAGTCGGTCGTCGCCGTCCCGAGTCAAGCGGACGTCGCTGTCGCCCTGAACGACGCGCAACCTCCGACGATGCTCGCCATCGCGCCCGCGACGTTCACGATGGGCGCAGACGACGGCAGCAAAGGCGAAAAACCCGCGCACCAAGTCACAATCACCCGCGCGTACAAAATCGATCGCACCGAGGTGACGACTGACGCCTACGGCGGATGTGTCCACGCGGGCGCTTGCACACCCAACGTGCTGCGCAAAGACGGACCCAACGGTGAGATCACCACACTGTCCGTCACGTGCAATCCGATTGACGACTCCAACTTCGCGCGCCAACCCGTCAATTGCATCAGCTACGACCAAGCGGCGGCTTACTGCAAATGGGCCGGAAAACGCCTGCCCACGGAGGCGGAGTGGGAGCTCGTCGCGCGAGGCACAGACGCACGCGTCTACCCCTGGGGCAACACGATGCCGACGTCTTGTCGCCAAGCGGTGGTCGGCGGCCTCGACGGTCCGTGCGGATTACGCAAAGGCACGTACGAGGTCGCGACGACAGTGGACGGCGTGAGCCCCTCGGGCGCGTTCGACATGGCCGGAAACGTTTGGGAGTGGGTGGGTGATGCGTTCGAAGCCTATCCGCACGAGCGCGTGGTCGACCCGTTTCTGCCGCCACGAGTGAACACCAAAGGCGTATTACGCGGCGGCTCTTGGGACTACTCGAGCCTCGCCGCCAAAGCATATACGCGACTGCCTATTGCGCGCTCGTGGGCGCAACCCTCAATCGGTTTTCGCTGCGCGCAATAGCCCGTGGGAGTCAATGTTGATTCGTCATGCATCTCTGTTGTTCGCGCCGCTGGTGTTTGCCACCGCATGCGGCACCAGCCGCACCGGCTCGGACCCTGTTCCGTAATCCGTACTGCATCGATCCCACGGCGCTACGTGCAGGGAATGCGAAGCTCACGCTCGCCCCGGATTCCGGCCAGCTCGTCAATACTCAACATATCAAGGTGGGCACGCGCGAGGCCTATATCTTGTATTGGCAGAGTGGCAGTCAGTCGTATGACAAAGAGCTCATCACGAATTGCGCACCGACCGCCACTCCGTCACCCCCGGACGACTGCCTCTTGGAGCGGAGCGGCGGGGGTGGAATCGACAAGGTGGCGGTCACGATGAATTGCGTGTGTGTTGCTGCGGAGGAAAGTGCGGCACCTACTGTCACCCCGTATCGCTCGGCGACGCCGGCGGCGGACTCGAGTGCGCGAGAGCTACGACTTCCAGACGCCCGCCATTCAAGATCCGAGGACCGCAACGAGCCTCTGCGACTGTAGCGGCTGGTAGCGCTATTGAACGGTAAGCGGGACCGGGTACGTGAAGGCCGACTGCTGCTCGCTTCCATTGAAGTCGCACGAACCGAAGTCGCACTTGGTCGGGTGGGGGCGCGCCTTGGCGGTGAGCAACATTGCGTGCCGCCCACCCTTGAAGGGGACGCCAATCGGATCCATCGCCAGCATTCGACTCGTGCGTATCCATCACGTCGACGACGTCTTTCGCCGCAGACACAAGAAAGCCGCCACCGTCCGCGAGGAACATGCCGCAAGTCTGCAGCGCCTTCGCGATGGTTTGTGCCTCTGGCGTCGCGAGCCCGACGACGTTGAAGCTCTTCTTCAAACGCAAACGAGCGCGATAGGGGAGTGTGGTGCCCGAGGGACCACTGCCACGTAGGTGAGTCGTCGGATGCACGTAGAACGTGCCGTCGATCTTCCGGTTGGTGATGGTAAAGCGCATTGCATGATTGATTTGATGCGCCTCGATCTCCATCTTCTTGAGCAAGAGCGGTGCAATCGGGAAATCGGCGGCGTCGGCCCCGTTGCAACCGTCTCCGCGCGCGAACGGCGTCCCAGGCTGCCAATAGTCGCGCGTCAAATCCCAAGCGACCAGACACGAGCCTGTGAACGTGCCGCCCGTCGCCAGTCCGCCAGTGATGTGCCTTGATAAACCTCGTAGAGGCGAGTGCCTTGATACGCGAGTAGGTGACAGTCATCCCCCGGCGTCGCGCAGAAGTAGTCGGGATATCCCTCCGTCATTGCTCCGGCCGGAACAGGAACGGGGGCGGTGTCGCAGTCTGGCAGCACGCTCGGGGACTTCGTGAAGGAGCGGCGCGCGACCCTCGCGTCGGCGTAATTGACCGTGAGCGCGGGATCGAGCTGAAAGGCGTTTCCCCATTCGTTCGCGAGCGCGCCGCCCAGGATCGCGTTCCACGCAGAGTCGATGGGAGCGCTCGAGACGCCTTGGTACATTGTCGACGTCGATGGAAATTCGGTGAGGCTCCGCCCGCCATCACCTGGATTGACGTTCACGTCGCCGCCTGCATCGTTGGGTGTCGACGAATCGCTGCCCGCGTCGCCAATCGCCGGCGTGTCGCTACCGCAACCACACACGACAACGACGATCAACTCGCCCGCGCCAGTCTTGTTCGTCATCCGCGGAGACTAGGCATTCGCGACGCCTAAGTGAAGTTCACAATCGTCGGCGAGCTGGGCACCGCGATTCGCGTCGAGAGCGAAACGCCAATCGCGTCAGTGCTCATCGAAGAAGCCCGGCGGCGGCTCCGGAGTGTAGGGACCGATGACGATGGGCGGCTGCGTCTGAGGCGCCGGCATCACCGTCACGGGCTGCGGCGCACCACCGCCGCCTCCAACGTGAACCGATGACGAGTAAGACTGCGAAACGTTGGTCACAGTCACGGGGTGGTACTCGGGATGATAGCTATTGCCGCACGCGAAGAGGGGCAGTGCGAGGAGCAATGTGATTGTGGTTCGCATGGAGAACCGACAATCCAACTTACGTGCCATCGCTCGAGAGTGACAATCACCGCAGCGTTGCGATCCACCATAGTGCCAGCGAGACAACGCGCCGCGCACCTCCGTCAACGACGGGGCCGCACGTCTCCACGACAGCGCCGTGCGCGTCTATCGGTCGCGAAAATGGGCGTGAGATCGAGTTGGCACGCGTCGTGGATTGAAGGGTTTCGTGCCCGCCCGAATCCACCTCCTGTTGCTCGCTCTGCCGTTGGTCGCGTGTGCGAACGAGTATCACCCGGAGTATCACCCGGAGACTGCCGTCAACTACTCGCAGAACATGACGACGTCGACGAACACGACGATCTTCGCGGAGAACGGCAAGCAGCAGATCTCGGACTCACCGAGCGACGCCCCTCCCGCGCACGGTGATCCCAATCACGTCCTCATCCTCCAATCGACGCACCTGGATCGACCGACCGAGGTGGTTGGCGTCATCGACGCGCACTTGCCCGTCGGCGACCAAGACGCGGCGATGGCCGCGCTGCGCAAGAAGGCAGCGGCCATGGGCGCGGACGCGGTCGTTGGCGTCGAGTTCCACCACGGCGAATCCCCGGGAGAGCCTACGCACCTCTCTGGATTGGCCGTTCGATTCCTACGCGTCGTGCCCTATCCCGTTGGCTACTGACTAACCACTAGAGGCCCACTATGATGATTCGTTATCTGCCATTGTCCGCGTTTCTATTGCTCGCCGCGTGTGAGGAGGTGCCCGCGCGCGATGCGTCGTTCAGTAGCACCAAGACCGCGAGCTCGGACTCGTCGGAGTCGAAAGAGACCAAAGAAGGTAGCGACGACGACGAGGTCGCAGAGGACCGCGCCATCATGGCAGACAGGACGCTCGACCCCGCATTCCGCTCGGTCAAGGTGCTCCAGAACGATCAGATGGGTTGCTCGACCGAGGTGATGGGCCTCGTGGACATCCACATGCCCGTCAAGTCCGAGGACGAAGCGCTCGAGGTGCTGAAGCGCAAGGCCGCCAAGCTCGGCGCGCCCGCGGTCATCAACGTCGAGTTCCACCACGGCGAGCCCGGCGCGGAGCCGACTCACCTGTCGGGGATGGCCGTGCGCTGCCACGACCTCATCCAAGGCCGCCAATACGTGGTCCTCGGTAAGTTGGACGTCATCGCGGAGATGGGCAAAGAGGACGACGGCGACAAAGAGCTATTGCGTCGTGCCGCGGCGATGGGCGCCAACGTCGTCATCGACATCGAGTTCGAGCACGGCGACGGCGAGGGCAAGCCCACGCATGTTCGCGGCACCGCGATTCGCTTCAAGAGCTAGTCAGAGACCCGGGCAAGGAGTGCCGAGCGGGGCGGGCGCGGGGATGGTGGCGACACCCTTTTTCACGGCGGTCTCGTGGAAACACCCATATTGGTATTTCACGGCGTCGAGCTGTCGATAGATCGCGTGTGCGTCCGAGACGCCGTCCCCCAGATATTGGAAGATGCCGCCCGTATACGCTTTGCCGGTCTCCGATTGGAGATCTTGCGATACGGGATAAGGCAAGAGTCCGTCTTTGCCGTCGAGCTTCAATGCAGCTTGCATCGCGGGCCACTGCGCGTCGCCGCCCTCCTTGTGACCATAAGCAATTGAAGCCGCGTCGTAGATCTCGGTCGAGAAATACGGGTCGTCTTTGCCGACTGGCTCGTAAATGGATCGCACCGGATGACCCTGCAACGGCCTGCGCGCCAAGCGCGGCATGTAGACCATGGGCTCCGCTGCCTCCCAAGCCGTCTCCAACAAATGCAGTGTGGGGTGCAGGAAACTGAGCGGCTGGGTCGTTCCGATCAAGAGTCCAATCTTGCCAGCAGAGCCGTCGATCACTTTGGTGGTGAGCACCATGTAGCTCCAGTAGCCGCCGGCGCCCGTGGGGACGACCGCATGAACGCGTGGGTCCACCGCGCCGATCATGTTGGTGTACATGCCGCCCATCGACTGACCTTGGGCGTCCAATCGCGTGAGATCCAGCTTGACCGCGGGGACGCCCATCGGCAGCGATACTCCGGTGCAAGCCTTCACCACCGCGGAATCGATCGTGATCTTTCCGAGGGCGTCGAGAAACATGCGCTGCTCGATCACGCCCTGGCGAAAGATGTCGCGGAACGAAGAGAGGTTGTTGAAGTTGAGATACGCCAACTCCGGCGCGCCCGTCACGCGCTCGGGGTTCACGGGCAGCGCGCTGCCGGCCATCGCGAACCCGTGGGGCGCCATGTAGTAGCCGACGCCCTGGTGGGGAATACCCACTTCGTCCGTCATGGATTGGAGCTTCCCGGCGTCCAACACTGCAGTGCTCTTGCCGCCCGATCCGTGGAAATAGATGATGAGCGGATAGCCGTTTTGCGGCATTGGCATCTGCGGCAGTGAGATCGCGATGGGTGCCTCTTCGTCGCGCTGTTTGATGGGCAATCCGTCCGGGCCGATGTCGAACGAGCCCTCCGTGTTGAAGAGAGGCGTACCTTTTTGGAACTGCGGGTAGATCACCTTACCCGTCAATTCGCAATTGACTATTTGATTGCCGTCTTGTCGCACCGCCAAGTTGGTAATCTGGACTGTGTACTTGGCGGCGACCTTCGCGGATAGATCCGCCGTGTCCTGCACGGGGTCTCCCGTCGTGAACACTGTGGCCGCGGCGACCTTGTTCGAGGCCACGCCGAGCTGGCGCAGCGTCGTCCAGAGCGGCTGATAAAGCCTCCACGCGCGTAGCGCCGGATCGGAAGGCGGTGCGACGGCATCGTCCAGCGCGGCGAGGTCCTTGTTCGTCCCTAGTCCACCCTTGGTCTCGAGCGAGCGCATCACGACGAACGCGTACTGGTGATTGGGCCGCAGCACGAAGCCAGGTCGCGCCGCGATCGCGAGCATGTTGTCAGGGACATAGCGATCCGCGCCAGGAGTCTCCGCTACGACGGGGACGAGCTTGCCGCGCTCTGTAGACTTCTCGTCCACGTCCACCAGCATGATCGGCTGCGAGACGTCTGCCGCAATGACGTCCAGGAAGTGGCGAGTCGTGATCGGTTGATCGAATTTGAAGTATCCGACCGGCATCATCGGAAATCCGCGGCGCTGCGCCGTCAGCGTCTGCATGCCGCGGATGAGCGCCAAGTTCAGATTGTTAGGAAACCCTCGGACGTCTGGCGCTCCGTCTGGCGTCAAGCGTAGGTCGGACGGGTAAGGGAAATCGAAGTAGTGGTCCGGCTGTGTGAGGTCTGCGTGCAAGTCGAAAGAGGCCGTCGGTCCCGCAGGCACAGACGGACTGGCGGAGGAGCAACGCGACAGCCCGCACAAGCCGACGAGCAAAAAGGGTAGTACGCGCATGACCGCAGCGTAGTCGGCGCAATCACGAACATGCGTGCAAAAGTCCGAAGGCGATTAGCCGCGGACTTGTGCCGCTTGACGTGAGGAGCGAGCCCGCCGGGCGAACGCAATCACGCACGTCAGCCGAAGATGGGCGGATCGTGCATGCGAGCGAACGCGTCGAGGTGACCCGCGACCGCGCGCGTGGCCTCGATGTGCGGCAAATGACCGATGTCGTGCATCAGGTCCACGGTGGCGTGCGGCAGTCGCTCGCCCAGGATGCGCGCGGCGGACGGATGAATCACGGGGTCCTTGTCTCCGTGGATGAT
Source organism: Myxococcales bacterium (assembly GCA_043784605.1). Taxonomy (GTDB): domain Bacteria; phylum Myxococcota_A; class Polyangia; order Polyangiales; family Polyangiaceae; genus JANYHY01. Next base: position 13,192 of record JAYVYD010000153.1, read on the forward strand.
GAGCGTGGGCGTCTTGATCGACACGAAGTCGCTGGGCATCCGCTCGTCCTCTGGCGCGTACGCGAAGCCGTCAAAGAGCTTCGCCTCGGTCACCGCGCGGCGCACGCGCTCTTGTCCCGCGTAGAGCATCATCGCGCGCGGCGCGGCCGGTCGTTGCACTGTCATCCAATCGACGAGGCGGAGAAAATCCTCGGGGCTTTTGGCGAGCAGCGGGTTCTCTCCGCGGTCCAGCGCCAGGCCGAGCTCGCTCTTCTCGCCTACGGTCGCGGCCGTTCCGAGCAGCGTCATCGAGAGCACGCGCTCGGGGTGATCTTGAGCGATGCGCTGCGAGATGCCGCCGCCCATCGACGAGCCGACGAGGTGCGCGCGATCGATCCCTAGCTGAGACATCGCACCCACCACCGCTTCGGCCTGCCGCTTCGGGCTCGCCTCTTCGGGCGCGATGGGCGTGGACGCGCCGAAGCCCGGCAGATCGAGCGCGACGACCGCGCGTCGCTTGTCGAGCGCCCTAATGAGCGTGAGCCATCCCTCCTTGTCTGCGCCGAAGCCGTGTACGAAAACCATCGGCGTCCCGCGCCCGCGCACGAGCGCCGGCATCGCCTTGTGGCCGACGCGCACGGTGACGGGCGTCAGCCTCGATGCGCGCGTCAACAGCGCGAACGCCAGCCTGCGCTGGAAGGCGCCAAGTCTCAGATCTCTATCCGTGGCCATTGATCGTCCCTCTTATCCAAAGAGCTTGGGAAAAGCCTCTCGCGCGCCGTCGAGGATGAACTGCACTGCTGTCGCGGTGAGGATGAGACCCATGATGCGACCGATGAGGTTGATGCCGCTCTTGCCAAGCACACGCGCGACGTAGGTGGCAGAGCCGAGCACGAGGGCCGCGATGACGCAGACGACGAAGACGGCGGCGAGCACGATGCCTCGATGCGCATAGTTGGAGGCCTTGCCGGCGAGCACCATCACGGTCGCGATCGCGCCCGGGCCCGCGAGCAACGGCAAGCCGACGGGGATCACGGCGACGTCTTCTTTCGCGTGAGCCTCGTCTTGCTCTTCCTTGCTGCCGCGAGTCGATGAGTGTCGTGCGCGGAGCATCTCGAAGCCGACGACGAACAGGATGATGCCGCCCGCGATCTTGAATGCCGGAAGTGTGATCGAGAAGAAGTTGAGGATGAGCGTGCCAGCTGCGCCGAACGTACTCAGCACGAGAAAGCACGTGATCGCTGCGCGCTTGGCGGCGCTGCGTTGCTCCTCACGCGATCGATCGCCGATGAGCGCCAAGAAAATGGGCACTGCCGCGAACGGATCCACGATCGAAAAGACCGAGCCGAAACAGACCAATCCGTAGGTCACGAGTTCCGGCATGGCGGCATGCCTTACCACACGGTAGCTTGCGGCGCGTGACGGACGAGGTGGTGCTCGAGGGAGAGGTCGTACGCGTGACCTTCGAGAGCGATCGAACGGGCTTTCGCGTCATTAAGCTCAAGGTGGACGGTCAGCGCGAGCCGCTGAGCGTGGTGGGGCAGTTCCCTCGCGTCAACGAGGGCTCTCGTGTGCGAGTCAGCGGGACGCGCGAGAAGAGTGCCAAGCACGGTGAGCAATTCAAGGCGAGTCTCGTCACGGAGCTCGGCCCCGCCACGATGCGCGGGCTCGAGCGCTTCTTGGCTTCCGGCAGCATCAAGGGCATCGGACAGAAGAGCGCCAAGCGCATCGTCGACCACTTCGGCATGAACGCGCTGCAGGTGCTCGACGAGTCCCCCGAGCGATTGACCGAGGTCGCGGGGCTCGGAAAGGCGCGCGCGCTGCAGATCGCGGAGGGATGGCGTGAGCAGCGCGGCGTGCGCGAGATCATGGTGTTCTTGCAGGCGCACGGCGCGTCGCTCTCGCTCGCGCAACGGATCCACAAGCGCTTCGGCGAGAGCTCGATGCGCGTCGTCAGCCTCGAGCCGTATCGGCTCGCGCTCGAGATCAGCGGCGTCGGCTTCGTGACCGCGGATCGCATCGCGCAGTCGCTCGGCATCGCCAAGGACGCGCCCGCTCGGATGCAGGCAGGCGTGCTGCACGCGGTCGGCGAGATGACTGACTCGGGTCATTGCTGGTCTGCGGAAGAGGACGTGCTCACCGCGGCGGGAGCGCTGTTGGGTGGTCCGGATCACGCGCGACTGCTGAGCGCGCTCGTCCAGCTCACGGCCGGCGGTTATGTGATCTTGGAGGACGACGCCAACCTCGGACGCGTGTATTTTAGTCGTCACATTCACCGCGCCGAGGCGAGGCTCGCTTCACGCCTGTTGGAGCTCGCAGCGCGCCGGCCGAAGGTGATCCCCGACGCCGCCGCGCACCTCGCACGCTTCGAGGCGTCCGCCGGCATCGAGCTGGCGCCCGAGCAACGACAGGCGGCGATTGCGGCGGCGGAGTCTTCGGTGCTCGTCGTGACGGGAGGCCCCGGAGTAGGCAAAACGACAGTGCTTCGTGCGATCCTCGCGCTCTTCGACTCCGCGAACGTGGTGGTGCGCTTGGCAGCTCCGACGGGTCGCGCGGCGAAGCGAATCTCGGAGACGACGGGCCGGCAAGGCTCCACGCTGCATCGCTTGCTCGAGGTCGATCCGAAGGCGGGCGGCTTCAAGCGCGGCCCGGACTCGCCGATCGACGCGGGCGCGATCGTGGTCGACGAGGCGTCGATGGTGGATCTCTTGCTCGCGGACGCGCTCGCGCAAGCCGTACCTCTTGGCGCGCGCCTCATCCTCGTCGGCGACGTCGATCAACTCCCGAGCATCGGAGCGGGCGCCGTGCTGCGCGACGTGATCGCTTCGCGCGCCGTGCCGTGCGTTCGCCTGGTGCACATCTATCGACAAGCGCAGGAGAGCCTCATCGTCCAGAACGCTCACAGGATCAACGCGGGTGAGCCGCCGCAAGTCACCTCGAGCGGGGAGGGTGACTTCTTCATGACGACGAAGTCGGATCCCGAGGGCGCAAAAGCGACCGTGCTCGATCTCGTGCGAACGCGGATCCCTCGGCGTTTCGGCCTCGATTCTCTGCGCGACGTGCAGGTGCTCGTGCCGATGAACCGCGGAGAAGCAGGATCAATCGCGCTCAACGCCGCACTCCAAGCCGCGCTCAACCCCGCGGGTCCCGAGCTCGTGCGAGGCGCGCGCGTGCTGCGCCAAGGCGACAAGGTGATGCAGCTCCGCAACGACTACGACAAAGACGTCTGGAACGGTGACCTCGGATTCATCGAGCAAGTCGACGTCGAAGCGGGCTCGCTGAAGGTGCGCTTCGACGAGCAGCTCGTCCCGTACGAAGAGAGCGAGACCGACGACCTCGCGCTCGCCTATGCGTGTACGATACATAAATCACAGGGCAGCGAGTATCCGGCCGTGGTCGTGGTCATGCTCGCGAGCCACTACGTGATGCTGTCGAAGAGCCTGCTCTATACGGCCATCACGCGAGGCAAGCGCTTGGTCGTGTTGGTGACCGATCGCGCAGCCGTGAAAGTTGCGCTCTCTCGCGATCGAAGAGGAGATCGACGCACGCGACTGGCCGAGAGGCTCACGCGATGAATCGGGCACGGGCACCGGCACGTTTACGAAAAGAGCTAAGCGAACTTTAATGTGGGAATATGGCCCTCGCGGTTGACGTCCAGCCCAAGCACCCGCACCCTCCAAACATCGGATGATCAAGCGTCTCCTCTACGGCCTCGTGTTCGGCCTCTTCGTCGGTGCAATCGTCGCCGCCGTCGCGATCAAGGCGCTCGGGCTATTGTCGTTCGGACTGGCAGGTGGCGGAGCTGCTCTCGCGTACGTGTTCGCGTCGGTGACGGGCATCCTCGTCGGGCTCGTGGCGGGCAAGCCGATTTGGGCGAGCGGCGGGCAGATCGAGGCGGGCCTCAAAGCGTTCGTCGGCGCGCTCGTCGCTTCTGGCCTCATGTTCGTGCTTCGGCGCTGGGTGCACGTGGACCTCGACCTCTCCAACATCGGCGCGAGTCCGCTGGGTGCGGCGACGGAGATCGGCGCGCTTCCGGCGATCGCGTTGCCGATGATCGCGGCACTGCTCGGAGCGTTCTACGAGGCGGACAACACGCCCGAAGAGAAGGACCCGAAGAAGGCGGACAAGGACAAGAAGGACGCCGGCAAAGGCAAAGACAAGGTGCGCGTCGGGGCGGACGAAGAGGCCGCGGACGAAAAAGACGCCGACGAAGAGCCGAAGAAGGCCAAGCGCTGATTCGGGCTGTTTGATGCCGCCCGCACGCATTGGCTTCTGGGTGCTCACGCTCACCGCTCTCGGGTTCTGTGCGCGCGCCGTGCTCCGAGGACCGCCGCCGCTGTGGGTCGCGGCGCTCGCGATCGGTCTCTACCTCTGCGCGCTCATGGCGGGCGTGCTCTTTCTCAACCTGCGTGTGTTCGTCGACGCGGTGCTCACGGGCCCCACGGATGCGCGCGGTGTCGCGCTTACGTTCGATGACGGTCCCGATCCCAAGACGACAACGCGCGTGCTCGACGCGCTCGATGAAGCGAACGCGAAGGCGACGTTCTTCGTCATCGGCCAGAAGGCGGAGAAGCACCCGGAGGTGATCAAGGACATCATCGCGCGCGGGCACACGGTCGGCCTCCATTCGTACGCACATGATCGGCTCTTCGCGATGCGCGGTCCGGGGCGATGGCGCGCTGACTTGAAGCGCGGGATCGAGGCGCTCGAGAAGATCACGGGGGAGCGACCGAGGCTGTTTCGACCGCCCATCGGACACACCAACCCGCACGTCAGCGGAGTGCTCCTGGAGCTCGGGCTCGTCGTCGTCGGCTGGAGCGTGTCGGCGCGCGACGGAATCGCAGGCGACGTTGCGGGCGTCACGCGTCGCGTCCTTGGCGGCGTGAGCGACGGGGCGATCGTGTTGATGCACGACGCGTCCGAGCGGGCGTCGCACGATCCGCCGGGGGTCGCTGCGCTGCCGAAGATCTTACGCGGCCTGAAGAAGAAGAGGCTCGCGGTCACGCCGTTGACGGAGTGGATCGAAGACTGATCCGAAAACGCGCTCCCCCACCGTGCTTGGGGTCGAGCGTGATCGTGCCGCCGCTCGCCTCGATGATGCCGCGACACACGGCGAGTCCGAGCCCGGTGCCCTTGCCGACCTCTTTGGTCGTGACGAACGGCTCGAAGATGCGCGCTCGAACGTCGGCGTTGACGCCAGGGCCGTCGTCTTGGACGTCGAGCTCGACGTGATCTCCGGCGCGCACCACGCGGATGGTCACGGCGCCGTGCGCTTGTTGGGAGAGCGCGTCGCCGGCGTTCAAGATCAAGTTGATCAACACCTGCTCGAGGCGGCGGGGGGCGATGCGCGCGCGCACCGGCTCTTCGCAGAGAAGCGTGAGCGTTACATGCTTGAACGCCCTCTGCGGCTTCGCAAGCGCGATGGCGTCCTCTGCCACTGTGCCCACGTCCGCCTCGGTGACGACGTCGAGGCCGCCCGAGCCTGCCTCCTCCGGGCGCGAGAAATCGAGCAGATCGCGCAGCACATGATGAATACGATCCGTCTCCTTGCGCATGCGGACCAAGAAGTCCGCCGCCTCCTCCGCGGGGAGATCGCCCTCCACCATGAGGTCGAGCATTCCCATGATGGCGGTGATGGGGTTGCCGATCTCGTGCGCGAGACCGGCCGAGAGTCGTCCGACGCTGGCGAGGCGCTCGCTCCGCACGACCTGTGCTTGCGCGTCTTCTAGACTCTTCTGCGCGAGCACGAGCTCGTCTACCTTTTTCTTGAGCTTCTCTTCTTCGAGTACGAGTCGCGTCGTCATCGTCTCGACGCTGGAGGAGAGCTCGAGCAGCTCGCGCGCGCCCGATCGAGGGACCTCGATGCGCCTCGCGCCGCTCGCGACTTTGTCCGCGGCGCGAGAGAGCGCCTCCACGGGGCGTACGATCAGCCGCGTGAGCCCGAAGTAGGCCAAAAAAGACAGCGCGAGCGCGATCGCAATCATGTAGCCGCCGACGAGGCGCACGAGCGGCGCAGAGCGATCCGCGTTCTCGTCCGTCTTGAGGCGCACGACGATCGCACCCAGATCGCTCGGGACGACGACGTCGAGCGCTCGACCCGTCGCGCCACGCACGGTGGTGACCGACTCCCCCGCAGGCGAACGTGGCGCGGTCATCAGCGGGATCTCTTGCGCGTCGCCCGCGCATGCGTCGCGAGAGCCGTCAGATCGGTAGACACAAATCGCATCCACGCCTCCGCGTCCCACGTGGCTCTCGAGCACTCGCACGAGCCCGGCCGCGTCGCGCGTGCGAACATTCGCCACGTCCGCCGCCACGGCTCGCCCCAACGCGCGGGCGGACTCCTCACGCGCAGAGAGCAAGGTCAGGTGCGTGAGGCTCGCGACCGCGAAATACAGCGGCACGAAGGCAAGCGCCATCAACCCCACGAGCGAGAGCACGATCTGGAGGCGGAGCCCGACAGAGCGCAAATCGCGTCAGCCCAGGTTCGGGTTCGGCGGTGCTGCCAGGTAGTCGATCATCAACGACCAGTTCTCCTCGCTCATCGTCACGCGCTTGCGGTGAGCCCTGAGTGCGTCTTCGAGATGCTCGTGCGTGCGCAGTCCTGGTTCGACGCGCCTGTGACACCGCCCGCAGTTCGCTTTGTGGATCGACGCGACCTCGGCGAACTTGGGATCCACGACCTTCGCGGGCTCTCCTCCGCCTGCTCCACACGCGGCGACGGCGCCAACCAAGCACACAATGACGATCGACCAAGCTCTCATCGTTTCAATCCCTCGTGTCCGAACGCGATCTCGACTGCGCGCGCGATTCCGCCACCCTCGCCGGCGGTCTCCACGAGCAGATCGGTCGCGCCTTCGCGCACGACGTCAGGTGCCTGCCCCATCGCGAAGCTTCGCCCCGCGGCACGGAGCATCGGCAGGTCGTTGATCCAGTCGCCTATCGCGACGGTCTCCTCCATCTTCACGCCGTGATGGTTCGCGATCCACTCGAGCGCCGAGCCCTTGTTTCCGCCTGCTGCGCGAACGAGCATGCCCCAGCCGGCGTCGAGGTATTTCAGCGGCTTCGTGGGGAACGTCGCGACTTGAGCGTTCACCCCTACGGTCTCTTCGATGTGCTTAGCGGCGCCCATGATCTGCGGCATGGTGCCGACCGCCACCACCGCGGTCACTCCTGCCTCGTGTCGCCACAGCGGGTGCTCTGCGACGCTCTTGGCGCGGATGACGTCCGTGGACCATGTGCTCACGTAGTCGAGGTAGGGCACGCCGTGCTCGTCGTGCACGATTGTGTCGTTCGCGAACAGGAAGGTCGCGGGCCCTGACTTCTCGAAGCTCGCGCGCACGAGCTCCGCGTGGATGGGCTCGAAGCCGCGGTGGTAGAGCGTCTTGTGCGTTTCGGTCGACACCACGTGGCTACCATCGACGCAGCCGACGGGTCCCTTGATGCCGAGCGCCTCCGCGGATCGGCGTGTCCCGGAGTAGAGCCTGCCCGTGATGATCGTGACGATGACGCCGACGGCCTGAAGCGCCCTCAGCGCCTTCACGTCCGCTGGATGCGGGTTGCCGAGTGCGTCGAGAAGCGTTCCGTCGAGATCAACGGCGACAAGCTTGGGTTTTGTAGAGAACGCGCGTTGGCGCATGAGTTCGCACGCTAGCGGGATTCGAGCGAGAGCGCTAACGATCGGCGCCCGCTCGCACTAGCTAAGTGGTCCGGCTCAGGCAGACGGGTAGACGCTGACTTTTTGCTGATCGCGCGAGCGCCACTCGTACTTGACGACGCCGTCGATCAACGAAAATAGCGTGTAGTCCTTCGCGAGCTTCACGTTCTTGCCGGGGTGAATCGTCGAGCCAACTTGGCGAACGATGATGCTCCCTGCGGTGACGGTCTCGCCGCCATAAACCTTCACTCCGCGGCGCTGCGAGTTTGAGTCGCGACCGTTACGAGTAGAACCAGCGCCTTTTTTGTGAGCCATGCGAACTCCTCAGCCCTTGATCTCGGTGATTTCCAGCGCCGTGAAGGGCTGGCGGTGTCCGTTCTTCCGGCGGTAGTTCTTCCGGCGACGGAACTTGAAGACGATGATTTTCTTGTCGCGATCCTGCGCGGTAATCTTCGCTTCTACCTTTGCGCCTGCGACGGTGGGCTGACCAAGCTTCATGGTCTCGCCGCCGACGAGCAGCACTTGGTCGAAGGTGACGACGTCACCGGGGGCCCCGAGGAGCTTCTCGACGCGGAGCTTGTCGCCCTTAGCGACCTTGTATTGCTTTCCGCCCGTTTGAAATACCGCGTACATGAATCGCTCCCACTTCTGTTTGCCGCGACCAAGCTACTTCGCGGCGGGGGTGTTGAAGGACGCGGGAGTATACGGATGGGCGCTCTTCTGTAAAGTGTTTTTGGGTTGGAATCGGGAGCCGGGGCCTAACAGGTGGCGGGTCTCACCGAGAGGGGTCCCCCGGTCTCGGCGCCTTTACGGAGGCCCGACCATTGCACCAGGAACGGACGATGTCGCGATCCGCCGTGTTTTTCTGGCTTTTGGGCTTGGCTGCGTGCAGCGCGGCTGACCCAGGGGTGGATGGTTTAACCAGGGGCAACCTCGCCGCTCCCACGAATACGCCTCTCGGCGACGGGGGAAAGCCACCCGGCAGCGATGGCAGCGCTGGCAACGACTCGGGTCCTTTGGGCAAAGACGCGATGGCCCCGGACAGCAGCAGCGCGACCACCGACGCGTTCACCGGCGCGGGGGCTTACGCGAGCTCGCTGCCGCCGATGACGGCGGTCGACATCCACAAGGGCAAGGGCGTCAACACCACCCCAGGCAAGAACACGGCGTGTCTCGGCTGTCACAACGGAAACGCGCCCGATTTTCTGTTCGCAGGCACGGTCTTCAAAGACAAGGCCGGTACCATCCCGGCGGCGAACCTCGAGATCCGTGTTCGCGGCAATGACGGCAACGGCTTCATCACGCACAGCGACCTCGACGGCAACTTCTGGCTCCTCAAAGGCAACGCGCTCGTGACGCCCGCGCTCACAGGATGCCGCGACAGCACCAACACCGCGCTGATGAGCGGCAACATCACGGACACGAACTGCAACGGTTGCCACAACGGAAACGGCACGGACGCGCTTCACTTGCCCTAATGTGGCGTCACGGATGGCGACCAAAAGGGAGCTGCAACGGCTCGCGTTCCGCACGGTCGAGGCTTGGGCCCGCTGGCTCCCGCTGCACCACGCGTCGTCTCCTGGCCTCTGGGTGAAGTTCGCGAAGAAGGGCAGTAAGGCCGAGAGCATCACCTACGCGCAGGCCCTCGACGTTGCGCTCGCGTGGGGCTGGATCGACGGGCAGAAAGCGGCACTCGACGAGTCGTGGTGGCTGCAGAAATTCTGTCGACGCGGCGTTCGTAGCCTCTGGTCGGAGATCAATCGGAGCAAAGCGCTCGCGATGATCGAGGCCGGCACGATGCAACCCTCGGGCATGGCGGCGATCGAGCTCGCGAAGAAGTCAGGACGTTGGGCCTCCGCGTACGCGCCGCAGAGCCGCGCCACGGTGCCGCCCGATCTCGAGGTCGCGCTCGCCAAGAACAAGCTCGCGACGAAGCACTTCACGGCGCTCGACTCCGCCAATCGCTACGCGATCCTCTTTTTAATCCAAACGGCGAAGAAACCCGAGACGCGCGCCGCTCGGATCGCGAAGTTCGTCACCATGTTGGCCAAGGGAGAGAAGCTGCACCCTTGAGCGCGCCCGCCAAAAACTTCTCGTCGCTGGAGTTGCTCGACAACCGCTACCCCGCGCTCCACGGACTGCGCGTGCTCGCGATCGTGAGCGTCGTGCAGTTCCACGTCACCGAGATCCTGTTCTTCGTCGAGAAGATGCCGCTGCATCCGCTGTTCGTCGCGAGCAGCATGACCGTGTTCTTCGGCATGGACCTCTTCTTCGTGCTGAGCGGTTTTCTGATCGGCTCGATCCTCTTGCACGCACTCGAGACCGCGAAGGGCGGGGCGAGCACTCTCAAGAGATTTTATCTGCGACGAATCTTCCGCACGTTCCCGGCGTACTACCTGACGCTCCTCGTGCTCGTCTTGGCGCGCGGATTGAACGCCAAGCAAGCGCACAACTTGCCGTTCGAGATCGCGTACCTCACGGACTTCGTGTTCCCGCTCGATCCGTCGACGACGTCGATGCCGTGGGGTTGGTCGCTCGCGCTCGAGGAGCAGTTCTACTTGCTCGTCCCGTTTCTGTTCTTGGGTCTCGGTCGTATCAAGACGGATCGCGCGCGGGTGCTCGCGCTCGGCGGGCTGTGGATCTCTGCGCTTTTGGTCCGGCTGTACGTCTTTTATCATTACCACCCGCAAGGCTGGGCGCTGCACGAGAAGCTGTATTTTAGGGCCTATTCGCGCTTCGACACCTTGGTCGCGGGGATGATTCTCGCGGTCGTTCACAGGCGATGGCACGCCGATCTCGAGCGTTGGCTCGCGCACCCGCGTCACCGCGCGATGCTTCAAGTTCCCGCGCTCACATGTCTTTGGCTCCTCTTGAAGCCCAACATGTTCGGCGACGACACGACGGGGCTCATGACGATGTTCTTGTGGGGCACGGTGACGAGCGTGATGTATGTGAGCATCGGGCTCTTGCTCTTGCACGGAAAAGGCGCGGTCCACTCCTGGCTTGGCGACATGACGTTTCGCCGCATCGCGACGCTCGGCTACGGCGTGTACCTCGTGCACGTCCCCATGTGCGATTGGGTGGTGGTGCCGTTGGCGCGCTGGCTCGATCGGCATCACGTCACGATGATCGTGGTGTGGCCGCTTTCGGTCGTACTCACCATGTCGGCTGCGCTGGTGATCGCGTACTTGATGCATCTCTTGATCGAGAAGCCATCGATGTGGTTCCGCGAAAAGCTCGCCGCGTAGCTCAGTGCTCGGTGAACGCGTCGAGCTGCTTGCCGAAGCCGATCGCGGGTGGCGGTGAGTCGCGGTAGCCGTCGTAGAATTCGATGACCCACGTGAGAGACGGATCGTTGGCGTCGCGATCGAACTCGAAGCGCAGGCGGGCGGGGCCGACCTCCCCGAGGTCCACGACGGTCACGCGCATCCCCGTGACGTCCACGACGTCACCCGCGTGTAGTGGCGCTGCCGGATCGCGGAACAGATCGTTCGCCGTAACGGGAAAGAAGCCTGCCGCGTGCGGGATCACGAGATCGATCGTGCGCGAGTCACGGCGGAGCATCAACGCGTGCCCGCTCGGGACCAACGTGCGCCACATCTTCGGAGGCTTGCCGTGTGCGTCGATCGCGAGCGGCGCGAAGAGCACCGAGCCCCAACCCGCGCGCGCGATGATCACGTTGGCCTCGCTGGTATCGCCCACGCGCTCGTGGAGCCAATGGGCTCGCTCGGTGAAGTCGACCGCCGCCATGTGCTGTCCCCGCGTGAGGATGAACGCCCACGTGGGGCCGTGCAGGCAATGAAAGAACGCGAACAGAGCCGCCACGAGGCGGAGCCTTCCTGCGCGCTCGCTCGGGTCCGCGGGATACCAGGCGCGATCGATCACGAGCGCTATGACCGGCGCGACTCCTACGAGCGCTGCGGCGATCAACCGCGCGCTCGCCGCGACCGCGAGCAACGGGACCAACGAGAGCATCGAGCCGAACAACAGCCACTGCGCGTTCTTGCGGGCCGTCGGGTCGAGCTCACGCAGCGTGGCGCGAATGGGTCGGTACACGAGCGCGACGCCGATCGAAAATAGAGCGGCGAGCCCCCACCACGGCACGTCCGCGGCGAACTCGTCGAAGTCGATCGTCGTCCACGCATCGACCATCAACGTGGCGAAGCGACGCGGCGCGCCTGCCAGGAACACGAGCGGCGAGCGGAGTGGGTCATGGTAAAAGCCCGACCCCGCGGTGCCGTAGCCGAGCGCGACCCGCGTGGCGAGGTAGGCCGCGGCCGGCACCGCGAACGACGCGAGCGACGCCGCGCGTTTGCCGAGGCTCAGATCGCTGCGAACGACCGCGAACGCGAGCGCGAAGCCCCCGAAGCACATGCCGTACTCTCCGCCCGCGAGCGCAAGCGCGAAGGACAGCGTCGCCGTCGCGGCCAAGAGCGTCGATCGTGAGGTGCCGTCAGCCAGACGCACGAGCGACAGCGAACCGCAGAGACCGAACACGAGCGACACCAACACCTCGCGGTTGGCGATCCAAGCGAGCGGAAGCGCGTGGCACGGTGCGAGCGCGTAGACGAACACGCTGATCATCACGACGCGCTCGCTGAACATCCGGCGCAGCAGCGTGCGCAGCAGGGCCAGCGCGACAACCCACCAAGCGAACGAGACGAGGTGCATCGCGAGCGCGCCGTGATAGGTGAGCGAGTGCTCGGCCCACAACATCGACGACGACAGCGGCCGAAAGAACCTCAGCTTGTAGTGAGGGTCCGTCCACCAAGGCAACAGCCCGCGATCGACGAGCATGTCGCGCTCGGGCTCGCGCACGAAGTCGTAGAGATCGATCGGACCGCGCGGCGCGGGGTAGGTCCCTTCGACCATCGCGATCTGCGCGTAGTCATCGAGCCAGAACGGCGCGCGGATCGCCGGCGAGAAGACGACGACGCCGAGCGCGAGGACGCCCCAAAACCAGTACGCGCTCCATCGTCCGAGACTCAAACGCGTCTCAGCCGACGCCACGGCGGGCGTCTCGGGGTTGGCCGGTGTGGTCATCGACGCTGAAAATAGCGGGTATCACGTTTGGGCCGGCCGTGCCCTTGCGCAATCACTGGAGGATTCTGTCCCCGTTCGAAGGCGTCAATCGGTTCGGAGAACCTTGTTCGTCACAAATAAGTCGCGTAAGTTTCATCAACCTCCGTGACATACCTTCGCCTTACTTCTTTCGCCGTCCTCTCCGTGTTGGCCCTGGTCGTCAGCGCGTGCGCGACGGCAACAGGCGACGACCCCACACAGCCAGTGCTCGATGGCGGCAACAAGTTCGACGCCAAGCTCGACGCGAGGCTCAACCCAGACACGAAGCCCGCGACCGACAGCGCAAGCCAGTGCCCCTCGCAGTGCACGTCGGATCAAGACTGTCAGGGCAGCTGCGGCGATCCCGGTCCAAGCGGCTTGTACTGCTGCGATTCGCAGACGGGCGTTTGCTACAACGAGTCCGCAGGGACGTGCCCTTCGCCGCCCGACGCTTCCACCACCGGCGGCTGACGAGCACGGCGTTTTTCGCCGATACCTTCGCGATACCGGCGTTGGGAATCGTCGCCGTACGCGGAGTTCGTGTCGCCGTTCCAGTGGAGCAGGTCGAACGGCGCCGGCTCCTGCCCCATCAGATAATTATTGACCACATAGGACCAGA
>JAYVYD010000154.1:0-4728 GCA_043784605.1 Myxococcales bacterium
CAGGAGCGTCGATCCCGCCGCTTACCTCCGCGAGGCCGCGCTCGCCGACGCGCGCGGCGAGGTCCTGCTCCCGGGCGAACTCGCTCGCTGACGGCTCGCCCTGCACCGCAACGTGCGCGAGGTCAACACGGGGCCTGGCGAGACCTTACGTCCGAACGCGTATGCAACGGCGCACTTGCTCTCGAACGGGACCGGGAGCCCGGCCGCCAACGCGACGCCCGAAAGACAGCAAACGCCCCGCGGTCGTCATGGAACGCTCACATCGTCGAGCTTACGGCCACGGTGGTAATGTCAGTCGAAACAGTTGATGCGCTATGTTGGGCCCGCTGGATAACCAGATCTCGGTGTCCGTGATGTAGAACGTGCCTGCGGGGTATTTGTCGAACGGCGCGGGCGGCGCAGGACTCTTGATGACAACGCCATCGCTGATGCGAACAACATAGGCGTCAAGGCCTAGATACACGGCGTAGTATCCATTCGAGGAGTATGCATCGCCAGAAATCAGCGTTCTTGGCAGAGTAGCAATCTTCTTCGCAGTGGACGCGAGCTGGACAGGATCGCCGGCAAGTGGTGCAGTCCAGATTTCTCCACTCGTTTGCGGATTGTTTTGGATGACGTCTCCCTGAACTTGAAGCCATGTAAAGCTCTTCCCGTCGCTCGCTATCGCACAAATGTGAGTCTTGGGCAGACCGCGCAAAAGCCTCACGTCTCCTGCGGGCCCAACGATATAGACTTCGGCTCATCCCGCCGAGCCAAGTCCGCTGGGAGCATAGATGTAGTCGCCCTCGATGAAGTACTATGGATATAGGTTCAGATAAGCAGGCGCGACACTCGCGACATTCGCCACAATTCAGATCGGATTGCTAGGCGAGTGCATGTTGCATGTGGCAATCCCTCCGATGAGTGATCACAAGAGCATCACCCGATACCTACGCGCGCTCGCAGAGCCCACCCGTGCACCCGACCCCGAGCCGGCCCGAGGCTCTCCCTATTGGCCCAGTCGGGTCCTGCGAAGAGCCGCCTTCGGCGACCAAGCTGCTTAGAAGCGCGGCACGTCGCGTTCGAGGCCACCTCTTGCGCTCGACCGCCAATCGGGCCAAAATCAACTCGGAATGTCGTCGCCCACACCGCGAGCCCTGGTGACGTTCACCGCCAACGGCGTCACGGAGTTGTCTCCCGTTCAACCGCAGACCAAGCGAAACCGCTTTGATTTACTTACGCCCTTATGGCTCCAGTTTCTCTATAGCGAGCCCAGGCCTCGTGGAGGAAGCCCTGGCACGGCGTCCGGAACTATTACGAGGCTTGGCCTCAGTCCGGTCGCCTCGATAGACCATGTTCGTAGACGTTTTCTACCGGCATCCGCCAGAAAGCACGAGTTTGTGCAGGTCGGGTAGCACCAGACCTCCCCATCGCGTTTCTGAAAAGAATGCAAGCGTGGTTGCCAGCGCGCCCTTGAGGTCGTTTGCGATATGCCAGCTCCCGAGAACTCGTGGAGGCGGCTGACCGACATCGAGCAGTACAATACCGCTTCGTGCAAGTTGACCGGTCGTTCCGTCAGCAAACACCCCCGAGCAGCCAACCGCGAGTCGGAGCCCTGACGGCGAACGGGCGAGCGCTTCGCAATTCGCGAAGCCTGGCAAGTCGAGCGCCCAATCGATTGCGTCGGTCGCTACGTTGATCCCCACGAGGCGCCCATCCGCCCCAGACGCAAAACCCGCATCCAATCGTCCGAGCAGAACAACTGCGTCCGTCCCAACGCGTGTCATGCGGTCCGCTCGCGGCAAGAAAGGGCCAGTCACCTGGTCGCTCAGGTCGCGGCAAGAAGGGCCGCGTGTTCCGCTCGCTCGGCGAGCAGCATCTCGTCGGCGTCCGCCCGCTCCCTCGCGCTCGTCGACACTTCAAGAACTCTCTCGTTTTCGAGGCCCTGCGGGGACGTTGCGCTCCGCGGAAGCGTTTTCCAGTGCAGATCCAGTTTCGAACGGGCTGCTGCCAGCACCGCATCGGCGCGGGCGCGAGCCTTCTCGATCACGGCGTCCGCCGTGTCCTCGATCGACGCGGGGTTCTCGCCGATCGTGTCGTCCGCCTTCTCACGCTCAACGCGCAGGCTCTCGTCGGTCTGTTCCGGCTCTGGGGTGGACTTCTCCTCGGGCACCATGAGGTAAGGCTACCCCAGCACCCGCCGGTCCGTCCCCGCTCGCGACGGTCATCCTGCGGGTCGAGGACCTGCGAGCTGCCGGCTTCCACATGCCCATGAGCCTTCCGGTCACGAACCTCGAGCATGTCTGCTCGTGGCGGCAACCCATCGCGGACGACTGGTTGCCGTGGGGACGCGCAGCTACCTGCCCGCCCGAACCGCGGCGGGTCGGATCTGCACAACGGGTGCACAGCACGTCCACGCAAAACGGCGAGACCCCGGAAAATCGGCGTCCCATGGTGGAGGCGCCGGCGAGCCCTCAATGACCCGATCGAAGCATCATGAAATTCCGAATGACTTGCAACCAACTCGGATCGGTCTAAACGTCCTCGCGTGACCACGGAGCACAGACGCCATGGATGATCCGGCCAGCCGATCCTACTGGGACGCCCGCTACGAAGGTGCCGGTTACCGCTTCGGCGAAACGGTCAATGCCTTCGTCGAGCGCGAGGCCGGACGTTTGGCGCGGGGCGCGCGCATCCTCGCCATCGCCGACGGCGAGGGTCGCAACGGCGTCTGGCTTGCGCGTCAGGGGCTCGAAGTCGTCTCCACCGACATCTCGCCCGTGGCCGTCGCCAAGGCCCGGGACCTGGCGTCTCGCCACGGCGCGACGATCGACGCCCGCGTAGCCGATCTAGCCAGCTGGGACTGGCCCGTCGCCGAAATGGACGCCGTCGTCGCCGTCTTCATCCAGTTCGCCGTCCCGCCCCTGCGCGACCGCATCTTCGACGGGATCAAGGCCGCCCTCCGCCCGGGCGGACTGCTGTTGATGGAGGGCTATCGGCCCGAACAGCTCGCCAATGGCACGGGCGGCCCGCGCGATTCCAACGCCTTCTACACCGAGGCTCTCCTACGCGACGCGTTCGCGGACTTCGAAATTCTGGACATGTCGGCCTATGACGCGGAGCTCAACGAGGGGTCAGCCCATGCCGGTCCGTCGGCTGTGATCGACCTGGTGGCGCGCAGACCAAGCTAGAGGCCGGGCCGCCCTAGCGATGGTAACTACACATCAACAATCATCGGCAATCGCAAGCGGACCGCGTCGCGAAGCGCATCGAGCAACGTATCGCGCGCGCTCGATGTCGAGTCGGACCAGCCACCGGCTTCGAGCTCGCGCAGGGCGACGTGCGCTGACCCCGCGACACGCTCGAACACGACGGGCATGTCGAAAGGTACGTCGAACGTAATCGGCAAGAACACGGACGCGGCGATGTGCGTTACGCCTGCCGTCTTCCGCTTCAAAAAGCCCAGAAACGACGGTCGTGCCACGCGGGTATTCGCCTCCTCGATCAAGCTCTCGTAGGACTTCGGGTCGACGCGATGAAACGTCGGGTCCGCGATGGATGCTTCGTCCCACAGGCTCGCGCCCACGGTGCCCGGCAGTTTCTTCAGGTCATCCAAAATCATCGGCACGAACCTGGCGCGGCTCGTCGGCGCATCGGCTCCGCCGAACGGCATGTCCTTCGGGATATCGCGCCGCCCGTCGGGTCCGAAGAGTGAGTACGGCAACCCCTGCTGCCAGGCGAAGGCCATCGTGGGGGTTACGAAGTCCCCGCTGAGGTACCGGCTCAGCGGCATGATCATGAAGTCGATGGCCATCGGGCGTCCCGGAATGGGCTAATTGTTTCGGAGCATCCAAACGATCGTTCCGACGATGAGCAGCGCACCTACCAAGGGAACCCCGAGAAGGATTGCGACGTCGCGGTTCCGACTCGGGACCTTCATCATTCGCAGCGCTTCGGGCACTGGAAGGTGTCGCGTGAGCCGCACCCTTCTGTCAATCGAAGCGGGCAGCGGGCTGTAAGCGCGAATATCGTGGACGTAGTGCGGTTGTGCCGCGTCGAGCGGGTAGTCCGTGATCGTCAGCAGGTCATCGACGTCGAGCCCAAGGTCGAGACCGGTGAAGAGAGCGGCTTTGAGTACATCAAGATCCTCTGCGGTATGCGAACCGTCGACGCCTTCCCAGGTCTCCCATGCGTCCACAAGGAGTTCGCGATACGCAGACAGCAGTTCCTCCCTGCTCGTGGTCTCGATCTCTCGGGGCGACCAGCTAGCTACGCGGGTCTCGAAGAAGTTGGAAGCTCCGCGCTTCCGCTCCAAAACGAGCTGACCGGAAGTGCCGGTCCACGCCTTCAAGAGAAGGCCACCGGCTCCCACGCACACCGTGAATCCGACGGTCCTGAACGAGGGGCCGCAGGAGTACAAGACGGCGTAGCCGAGGAGCGACACGATGAACGAGACCAGTGCCGCCCCGGCCACAAGGGGCTGCCGCGTGCGAACCGTCGCGTCGCTCCTGTCGAAATCGGCCATCGCTCCGGACCGCGGTACACGCGCTCCGCGGACGATGCAACGATTGCGGTAGGGACAGCCCTCACCCATAAAGGGTTCGGGCTGCCCCCCGCGCAGATCCGAGCGAGCGGAACTACCGCACTCGGCTCCTGCTTCGGGTCTTGGCGTCGAAGCGTTGTTCGGGCCAGGGAAGCGCAGTGAACTTTGCTCCCTTTTCCCTTCTTGCCACTTGACGCACACGGTCC
>JAYVYD010000155.1:0-7961 GCA_043784605.1 Myxococcales bacterium
GAGGCGGCGGGTTCGCGATCACCACGCTCCGCATCCAAGTCGTCGCTGCAGTCGTGGAGAGCGAGCACGCGGTCGCTCGGACCGAGTCGCCGCACGAGCGCGAGAGTGTAGGGCGCGGCTCTTCTGCGGTGCCGAGGAGCGACCAACCCCAGGTGCCGTGCCACGCCGGCTGATCTGCTACGCTAATGAGGATGATCGCGTGTCCCATTTGCAAGTCGGCGGTAGCACGCCGGCAAGACAACTCGGCGTTCCCGTTCTGCACCCCGCGCTGCAAGCAGATCGACCTCAACAAGTGGCTGAGCGAGGACTATCGCGTGCCCACGGACGAAAACGAGAACGACAACGAGGGGAGCCTCGCGTCGTGAGGCCCTTTCTTCTTGCCGCAGTAGCCCCGCTCTTGGTCGCACAGGCCGCGCAGGCGCAGGTCGCTCCACCGAGCGCGATCGATCCCACCGCGCCAGGTGCGCCGAACGCACCGCCCCCTCAGACCGCGACGACCGAGCAGCTCAACGAGGCCGAGCAGAAGGACACCGGCCGC
This sequence comes from Myxococcales bacterium, assembly GCA_043784605.1. GTDB lineage: Bacteria > Myxococcota_A > Polyangia > Polyangiales > Polyangiaceae > JANYHY01. Next base: position 539 of record JAYVYD010000155.1, read on the forward strand.
GGGCTCGAGTTCGTCTATCTCAACGCCGAGGCAGGCTTCTCGTACATGAACCTCACGTCGTTCGACTCCACGTCGTTCGGTCTCACGCGCACCGATCACGCGGGCGGGATGGTCGGCTTCGGCGCGGGCCTGCGCCTGCTCGTCCTCACGGTCGGCGCGCAGCTTCGCTACAACATGTTGGGCGCGTTCAACCTCTGGCAGATCGAGGGCGTCGTCGGGTTGCACATTCCCGCGGGCTGGTTCGACCCGTACTTCGCGCTGCGCGGAGGTTACGATTTCGTCGGCTCACTCGGCGACGGCGCGGCATCCATCGCCAACGGAGACACGCAGTCGAACATCAGCGTGCACGGTGGCAACATCGGCCTGAGCGGCGGGCTCGACTACTACTTCACCAAGTGGTTCTCGGTGGGGGGTGACGGCACCTTCGATATCCTCTTCCTGAAGCGCCCACCGCTCGCCATCCCGGCAGGAGTGCCCGCGAGCGCGGTCGCCAACAATGCGCTCTACCAAAACAGCGGGTCGTCCGTGGGCTACGGACTCATTGCCTCGGGTCACGTCGCACTACACTTCTAAGTGCTGCGCAATCGGGCAAGCTTCGTCGTACTCGTTGCGGCTCTTGGCTATTTCGTAGACCTCTACGATCTGGTGCTGTTCTCGATTTTGCGCGTGCCTTCGCTCACGGCGCTCGGGGTCGCGAAGGAGTCGCTCACCAGCACCGGCGCGTATCTGCTCAACCTGCAGCTCGCTGGGATGATGCTCGGCGGCGTGCTCCTCGGCGTGCTCGGCGATCGACGTGGGCGACTCACGGTGGTGTTCGGATCCATCGTCCTGTACTCGCTCGCCAACCTCGCCAACGCGTTCGTCACGACCGTCTTCGCCTACGCGTTGTGTCGTTTCGTGGCTGGATTCGGCCTCGCCGGCGAGCTGGGCGCCGGGATCACGCTCGTCGCCGAGCTGCTGCCGAAGGAGCGTCGCGGAGTCGGGACGACCATCGTCGCATCCGTCGGTCTCACGGGTGCGCTCGCGGCCGGAGCGCTCGGCGAGCTGTTGATTCATCGCTTCGGGCCCGACGGCTTTCGCTACGCGTACGGCTTGGGCGGAGTCATGGGGCTCTTGCTCTTGGTCTTGCGTGTCGGACTGCTCGAGAGCGCGCTCTTCGACAAGGCTCGCCGCGGCGACGCACCGCGCGGAGATCTGCGGATGCTCCTCTCGCCGTTTTCCAGGTTCGTTCGCTTCTTGCGCGTCGTCATGGTGGGCATGCCCATCTGGTACGTCGGCGGCGTCATCTTCATCTTCGCGCCCGAGATTGGCGCAGCGCTTGGGCTCACCGAGCGACCCACCGGAGGCAACACGATCTTCTACGCGTACCTCGGCGTTGTCCTTGGAGATGTCGCCAGCGGCGCGCTCAGCCAAGTCTTGAAGAGTCGCAAGCGAGTCATCGGGGGTTGTCTCGTCTTGCTCGCCGCGTCGGTCGTCGCGCTGCTCACGTTCGGCGGGCGCTCGATGAGCCTGTTTTATGGGCTGATGACGCTCGTCGGCTTCGCCACGGGCTACTGGGTTTTGTTCGTGACGACCGCGAGCGAGCAGTTCGGCACGAACCTCCGCGCGACAGTCACGACGAGCGCTCCGAACTTCGTGCGCGGCTCGGCCATCCCGATCAGCCTCGTTTGGCTCGCGCTCAAGCCAAAGCTCGGCGTGGTCCCTGCGACGCTCGCGCTCGGGTTGGTGTGCATCTCGATCGGCGTCGTTGCGCTGATCGGCATGAAGGAGAGCTTCCACGCAGAGCTCGACGTCCTCGAGCGCTAACCCTCGGCGCGAAGTTGGAGCCTATAGGCAAGCGCACTATCTTGGCGCCGTGCTCGAGGTCCTCCGCTGGTTGTCGCTCGCGCTGTTGCCAGCGGTGCTGGTGGCGGTGGTCGTGCGCTTCACCGATCGTCGGCGCGAACCGATCTGGCTCGTGGCGACCACCTTCGCGCTCGGGGCTAGTTTTGGCCTGATCGAGCTCTTCCTCGAGGGTCGCGCCGCCGCCTGGACGCACATGTCCATCGAGGCGCATCAGGCGGGCGAGGGGCCGGCGCTGCTCTTTTTGTTCGCGCTCGTCGCGCCCATGCGCGAGGCGGCAAAGGTCGCGGCGTGCTGGCCCGCCTTCCGTTCCAAGCACTTCGACGAGCCCTACGACGGCGTCGTCTATGCGAGCGCGTCCGCTCTCGGGTTCGCCGCGCTAGAGAATGCGATCCTCTTGCGGGGACACCCCGACGCAGGCGCGATCGGCATCGCGCGCGCGCTCTTGTCGCTTCCGGCCCACGTGTTCTTCGCGTGCATGTGGGGCTACGCGCTCGGCCGCGCTCGCCAAACGAAGACGCCAGGCGCCGGTTTTCCGTTCCTGTTCACGCTCGCGCTCGCCGGGCATGGTCTGTACATCCACATCGTCTACGGGCGGCCCGCCGGTGCGCTGCTCGCGACAGTGCCGCTGCTCGCGACGATGGCGGTCATCGCTTGGTTCCTCGCGCGCGATCTCGCCCGCCGCAGCGACCGCGATGCCTCGATCTCGACGCGCGCGTCGATCGCCTCTTTCGACGCGCTCACACGCGCGCCGAGCCTCACGCGCGTTCGAGACGCTCTACGCCGCGCGGACCGTCCGATCATGATCCGCTGGGTGCTCTTCGGCTCGTTCGTCACGACGGGCGCCATGATCCTCGGCATCGTCGGGGCCATCGTCTTCGGCCATCTCGCGCACGTCGACTTCTCGATGGTGGACGAGCACGACGTCTCCACGACGGCGCCCGTCGCGCTCTTGGGATCGGGCCTGCTCGCGGCGTTTCCCACCTCGGGGTTTTTGATCGCGCGAGCGTCGAGCCTCCCTTCGCTGCTCGAGCCCGCGATCGCTGCGGTGCTCGCGATCGTGTTGGCGCTCGTCATGCTGGGAATGTTGGCCCCGGTCGCGCTCGTCTTCGCGTTTGCTCTTGCCCCGATCGCGTTCGGTCTCGCCTGCGCAGGCGCGTGGGTAGGGCGTCCTTAGAGTCGGAAACGAAGCATTGGGCGAATGCGTGTGACATGATCAGCGCGTGAAGCTCCTGTCGAGCGCGCTCTTCTGGCGCATCCTGCTCTCGTCGCTCTTGGTAGTGGCGGTGCTCGGGTTCGGCCTGAATCGCGCGGCGAGCTCGCACGAAGAGCTCGAGAGTCAGTTCGACCGACTCGTGCAACACGACCTCAAGCTCGCCGATGACGCCGAGGTGCTCTTGCGACTCATGTCCGATCTCGAGACGGGCAAGCGGGGGTACCTCCTCAACGGAGATCGCACGTTCTTGCTGCCGTACAACAACGCGCGCCGCGACCTCGAGGGCGTGCTCGCCGAGGCGCAGAGCACGGCCGAGCCGGGTCTCGAGGACGAGCGGGTCTCCGCGTTCAGTCGCCTCGTGCACGAGTGGATCGACAACGTCAGTGAGCCGCAAATCAGGGCGCGCGATCGCGGTGATCCGATCGACTCGGAGCTGACGGCGACGGGCAAAGCCAAGACCGATCAGATGCGCGACATCCTCACGGACCTTCGCAATCACGCGCTCTTCGACGCACGCACGCGCGAGGACGCTGCGTTCCAGTCGGTGACGGCATCGCGCCGGGAGACGACCGGCGTGTTGGTCCTCGCGATCGTCATCGCGTTGGCGAGCGGAGTGTGGATCGCGCGAGATTTGTCGGGCGCCGCGTCTCGACTCGAGGACGCGCTCGTCGCGACGGGAAATCTCGAGCCCATGCCGCACATCCCCGATCGACGCGACGAGCTCGGCGCGGTCGGGCGCAGCCTCGCGAAGATGGCGGCGCTGTTGATCGACAAGGACTCGACGCTGCGCAGCACGCTCGCCCAGCGCGAGGCCACACTCGCCGACCTGCGAATCGCCAACGCCGAGCTCGCAGCGCGAGACGCCGCGGCGCGCGAGTATGCCGAGTTCGTGCGAGAGCTGAAGACCCTCGATGTTGGAGTCTTGTCGTCGTCGGGTCTCGGAGGTCTCGTGCAGCTGGCGCGCGCGGAGATCGGTGTCGTCTTCTTGCTCGACGGCGCAGAGCGGCTCGTGCCGACGCACGCGGTGGCGCGGGACGGGCGCGCGCTGGACCACCAGGTGTTCGACTCACAAGGCCTTCCCCTCTCGACGATGAGTCGCAAGGAGCCCATGCTCCTCACGGGCGACGACCTCGGCGAGCTGCCGCCGACGCTCGATCTCGGCATCACGAAGGCCAAGATCGTTTGGCTACTCGCTCAGCCGATTGCCGTCGGCGATGAGCGCGCCGGCGCCGTCTTGATCGGCAAAGTGGGATCGATGGACACCGATCGCGAACAACTCGTGAAGGACGCATCACGCCAGCTCGCACTCGCGCTTCACAACGCGTGGACCCACGCACGACTGACGGACAAGAGCGTGGTCTTGGCAGAGCAGGGCGAGACGCTTGCGCGGGCGAATCGCGTCAAGACCGAGTTCTTGGCGTCCATGAGCCACGAGCTTCGTACGCCGCTCAACGCGATCCTCGGGTTCGCCGATCTGTTGCTCGTTTCCCCGCGTGAGAACCTGAGCCCACGCGCGCGCGAGTCGCTCGAGCGCATCAAGCGCAACGGCGAGCACCTGCTGACGTTGATCAACGACGTGCTCGATCTCGCGAAGGCCGAGAGTGGCCGTGTCGACGTGAGGCTCGAGGCGATCGACGTGGCGCAGCTCGTTCGTGCGTGCGCCGCCGAGGTGGACAGCCTGCGCCGCGGCAAGGACCTGAGCATCGTCGTCAACGCGCCGCCCGAGGCAGAGATGGTGACCGACGGTCAGCGCGTGAGGCAGATCTTGATCAACCTGCTCTCCAACGCGATCAAGTTCACTGACAAAGGCGAGGTCACGGTGACGTTGACCATGGACGCCAACGACACGCGGCTCTCGGTCGCGGACACTGGCATCGGCATCCCGGAGCGAAGCATGAAGGATCTCTTCAAGGACTTTCAACAGCTCGACGCCGGCGACGGGCGGCGCCACCCCGGGACCGGAATCGGCCTCGCGCTCTCACGCAGGCTGGCGCGCGCGCTAGGCGGGGACATCCTCGTGGACTCGCACGAAGGCAAGGGCTCCACGTTCACGGCGGTGTTACCGCGCCTTGCGCGCGTTCCGGCGGAGAGGTCAGAGGCCGTGGCATGACGAGCGTAGACCGCGTGAGCGACACAGGGCCGGACAGCATCGTGCTCGGCGGTGGAGACATCCTCGTCGTGGACGACTTCCCGGATACGGTTGCGCTGTACGACGCGCTGTTGAGTGAGGAGGGACACCGCGTCCGCACTGCCGCTGGCGGCGTGGAGGCGCTCGCCAAAGTAGACGAGCGCGAGCCCGAGCTCGTCTTGCTCGACGTGTCGATGCCGGGCATGGATGGCGTCGAGGTGCTCCGCAAGCTCCGCGCCCGACGCGGCGGTGGTCCCGCGGTCCTCATGCTCACGGCCGCGCGCCGCGAGCCGCACGCCATCGAGGCAGGCCTGCGCGAGGGCGCGGATGCGTACCTCACGAAGCCGATAGACGGACGCGAGCTGCTCGCCCGCGTTCGCGCCGCCATCGAGTCCTTTCGCTTGAAGCGAATGTGCGAGGCCCAGCGCCGCGACCACATCGCCATGCTTGTCCACGATCTCAGGCATCCTTTGAGCTCTTTGGGCTTGCTCGCGGAGGTCATCGAGTCCGAGGACCTATCTCCTGAAGAGAAAAAGTCTGCGACCGCCACCTTGCGTACGCTGTGCGCGGACATGGCGCGCTTGGTGGATGGAGTGCTCGCCGCCAGCAGGCTCGAGGCGGGTCTCTTCTCGGTCGAGCCTCGCGACACCACAGCTCGCGCCGTACTCAGGCCGACCGTGGACGTCTTCTCGCCCATCGCGACCCGCCGCCGCGTCACGCTCTCGTTCGAGGGCGAGCTCGACGTGCATCTGCGTGCGGACTCGCCGAAGCTCAGGCAGGCCATCGACAACCTGATCGCCAACGCGCTCAAGTTCACGCCCAAGGGCGGTCGCGTGCGTGTGAGGATCTCGTCGGCGAGCCACGAGGTCGCGTTCGAGGTGACCGACAGTGGGCCGGGGATTCCCGCGTCCGAGCGCGCCACGATCTTCGATCGCTACAAGCAGGGAAATCGCGGGCGCGCGGTGGGCGGGTCGGGCTTGGGCCTTGCGATCGCGCGCGGCATCGCCGAGGCGCACCACGGTCGCATCACGGTCGGCGAAGGCGATTTGGGCGGCGCGAGCTTTCGATTGACCGTGCCCGCCTGAGTCAGCGGTGGCCCTGCATCTGTTCGCAGGTCTGCATGCACTCGATGTTGTCCACGCACTGCGTCGAGCAGTCCTTGCCGCGCGAGTTCTTCGAAGCGCAGCGCGGGTCCCGCTCGCATTTTTCGGGATCGTTCGCGGCCGCCTTCTCGAGGGGTCCGCACGCGACGAGCAGCGCGCAAACGATCATCACTCTCATGCGCCGCATCGTGCACCCACGCGCGTGGAGTTGCAACGGTACCCTGGCAACCGAATGAGGCGGTGTTAGGTTCTGTCTCATGAGCAAGTCGAGAAGCGAAGTGTTGGCGGAGTCGCAGCGCAAGGGCGTCGTGGCGGGCGCGGCGACCGTCGCGGTCGTGGGGCTCGGAGTCGTGATCGGGCCGGTGACCGCGGTCGTGGCGGCCGTACCCGCGGCGATCTTCGCCTATCGCTGGTGGAAGCACCGCGCGGAGAACGGCATCAAGTTCTAAAGGTGCGGTTGCGCCAAGATCGTTGACGGTTTGGCGATTCCACGGCCATATTGCCCGGGATGGCCGCCAAGCGAACAGAGTCAACGAAGTTGGCGGGCGCCTGGGTGCTGGAGGCCAAGGCGGGCGAGGGCGCCACCGCCGTCGTTCATCGGGCGCGGCACGAGAAGACGCACGAGCTCGGGGCGCTGAAGCTCTATCGGGACCCGAGCGCCGCGGACGAGCAGCGTCTCATCGCCTCGCTCGCGCGCAGGTGGGGACCGCGCCGCTTGGACGGCGGACGGACGGAGGACGGGAGCGCGTTCGTCGTCATGTCTTGGGTCGAAGGCAAGCCGCTCTCGAGCGACGTCCGAGGGAAGACCGACCCCGAGCGAGCCGCGATGATCGTGGCGCACGGCGTAGCGCGTGGGCTCGCGGAGCTGCACGCGAGCGGCGTGTGGCACGGCGACGTGAAGCCCGACAACATCCTCGTTCACGGCAACCTCCCCGAGCGTGACGCGGCAGAGGATCGAGGCGCGACGCTGATCGATCTCAGCCTCTCGGTGAAGTCGGCGCGCGCGAAGGGCGGCACGGTGCGATATGCGGCCCCCGAGCTGCTCACGCACGGAGAGATCGGACCGGCGAGTGACGTCTACTCGCTCGGCCTCGCGCTCGCAGAGGTGATCGAGCCGTTGCTTCGGCAGTCGCC
>JAYVYD010000156.1:0-13772 GCA_043784605.1 Myxococcales bacterium
AGCCCGGCCATGTGATTGAACCGGAAGAAGGCGTATCGAGCTGCGCCATCAAGGCCATCAACGTGGATTTCCCGCTACCCGACGGCCCCATCACGGCGACGCGGTCGCCAGCATTAATGATGCAGTTAACGGAAGCCAGGGCGATAACATCGCCGCCCATCATCACAAATCGACGTGATACGCTTTCAAAAACTAAAATTGGATTAGTCATGGGAGATTTTCCCATCATCCATTTTCAACACTTGCGTGGCTCTGCGGGCGACAGCTAAGTTGTGAGTGGCAATGACAGCAGCACCACCATCTCTTTGATAATCGTTCAATAAATCTAGAATGGAGGATTCAGTTTCTCCATCTACCTCACCCGTCGGCTCGTCGAGCAACAGAACCACTGGGTTGCAGGCCAAAGCGATAGCACTCGCGGAGCTGATGCGCAGCAAGTACTGCGTCACGATCGCCGGCTCGCACGGCAAGACCACGACGACCTCGATGGTCGCCACCGTGCTTCGACAAGCCGGCCTCGATCCCACGGTCGTCGTCGGTGGCAAGGTGAACGCGCTCGGGTCGAACGCGCGTCTCGGCGCCGGCGATCTGTTCGTCGCGGAGGCCGACGAGAGCGACGGCTCGTTCCTGAGGCTCGCGCCCACGCTCGCGATCATCACCAACATCGACGCCGAGCACCTCGATCACTACGGCACCCACGAGAACGTCAAAGACGCGTTCGTACAGTTCGCCAATCAAGCGCCCTTCTACGGGCTGAGCATCGTGTGCATCGATCACCCGCACGTACAAGCGATCCTCCCACGCCTCAATCGCAGACACGTGACCTACGGGCTCGCGCGGCAGGCGGACTATCGCGCGACGAACCTCCGCTACGAAGGTCTGACGACGCGCTTCGGGGTGGAACGTCGCGGGGAGTCGATGGGCGAGTTCATCGTCCACATGCCAGGCGCGCACAACGTCCAGAACGCGCTCGCCGTGATCGCCGCGGCCGACGAACTCGAGGTCCCGCTCGACGTGATTCGCGACGCCCTCGCGAGTTTCCACGGCGTGCAGCGCAGGTTCACGGTGCTCGGCGAGCCCATCATCGTGCGAGACGGAGTCCAAGGGCCCGTCATGATCGTCGACGACTACGGGCATCACCCGGCCGAGGTCGAGGCGACGCTCGAGGCGGCGCAGCGCGGCTTCGATCGCCGCGTCGTCGTCGCGTTCCAGCCGCACCGCTACACACGTACGCGCGATCTCTTCGAGGACTTCACGCGCGCGTTCAACAAGGCGGACGTACTCGTCGTCACCGAGGTGTACGCCGCCGGTGAAGCGTCGATTCCTGGCGCGACGGGCGAGTCGCTCGCGACCGCGATTCGCGAGCATGGTCACCACTCGGTGCACTACGTGGGCGACAAGAAGTTGGTGGGCGGCAAGCTCGCCGAGATCGTGCGACCGAACGACATCGTGATCTCGCTCGGCGCGGGCGACATCAACGCCAGCGTGCGCGAGCTCCTCGCCACGCTGTCCAAGGAGACGCCGTGAGCAACTCCCCATCGAACCGCCGAGTCCGCCGTCCGTCGAGACCACCGCCTGACGTGCTGGAAGCGACGCGCATACCGGAGGTCGAGCTCGAGCCGTCGGTCATCAAGGCGGTTGCGAAGCCGTCCCGCTTAGCTGCGGTGATGAAGGACGCCGCGGGTCTCGCGCTCGTCGTGGGGATCGCCGTTGGCGTGGCGTACGGAGCCGAGCGCTACATCACGACGAGCCCTCGTTTTGCGATGACCGAGGTCCTCACGCTTGGGAATCATTTCCGCTCAGAAGCAGATCTCAGTGCTCGCGCGGGTATCAACGTCGGAGAGAACGTCTTCACGATCGATCTCGACGCCGCGCAGAACAAGCTCGAGGCCGATCCGTGGATCGCGGACGCGACGCTCGCGCGGCGCTTACCCGACGGAATCCTGATCACCGTGCGCGAGCGACAAGCCGCAGCGCTCGTCGCCCTCGGGAGCGACACCTTCCTCGCCACGAGCTCCGGCGAGCTCTTCAAGAAGCTCGAGCCGGGTGATCCGTGTGAGCTGCCCGTCATCACCGGGGTCGACCCCGATCGCGTGTTCTCCGATCGCGAAGGCGTGGCTCGCGACATCGTGCGCGCGCTCGATCTCGCGAGCGACTACGAGCACGGTTCGCTCGGCCAGAAGCAGCCGCTCGAGGAGATCCACCTGGCTGCGACTGGCGGCGTCACGCTCGTCATCGGCAAGGGTGCGACGCAGCTCGTGCTCGGGGGCCCGCCCTATCGCAAGAAGCTCGAAGAGGCGTCGCGTGTCGTGTTCGAGATCGAGCGCCGCGGCAACAAGGCAGATGCGATCTTTTTGGACAACGACGCGCGCCCGAATCGCGTCGTCGCCCGGGTCAAATGAGCGATCCCCTACACTATTCGTCCACCGCTTTTTTGGCCCAATGCGCGCTGCCATGCGACGTGTGGAGCCGATGACGATGACCACCACATCAACCGAATCCGAAATCGTCGTCGGGCTCGACATCGGCACCACCAAGGTGTGTGCGGTGGTGGGCGAGACGCAAGGGGACACGATCACGATCCTCGGCGTGGGCAGTGTCCCGTGCCGCGGTCTTCGCAAGGGCATCGTGAGCAACATCGACTGGACGGTACGCTCGATCAAAGAGGCGATCGACGCGGCGCAGACCATGGCGGGCGTCGAGATCCGAACGGTCTACGCGGGCGTCGCCGGCAGTCACATCCGCTCGATGACGAGCGACGGCGTCGCGGCCATCTCCGGCGGCGAGGTCACGCGCGCAGACGTCGAGCGAGTCCTCGAGGGCGCGCGCGCCATCCCGGTGGACGCGGATCGGCAGATTCTCCACGTGCTCCCGCGTGAGTACATCGTCGACGCGCAAGACGGCATCCGCGATCCCATCGGGATGAGCGGCGTGCGCCTGGGCGCCAAGGTCAACCTCGTCACCGCAGCGACCAGCTGCGTGCAGAACGTCATCCGCTGCGCAGAGCGCTGCGGCCTGGTCGTCGCCGACGTCGTGCTCGAGCCGCTCGCGAGCGCCGAAGCCGTGCTCTCCGAGGACGAGAAAGAGATTGGCGTCGCGGTCATCGACATCGGCGGCGGCACCACCGATCTCCTCCTCTACATCGACGGCGGCATCGCGCACACGAGCGTCATCCCCGTCGGCGGCAACAACATCACGAGCGACATCGCCGCGGGCCTTCGCACTCCGATGGCCGAGGCCGATCGGCTCAAGCGCAACAGCGGCTGCGCGCTCGGTCGCATGGTCGGCGACGAAGAAGAGGTCGAGGTCCCTGGCGTTGGCGGTCACGCGCCGCGCCGCACTGCACGCCGCGTCCTCTCCGACATCATCGAGCCGCGCGTCGAAGAGATGTTCGCGGCCATTCGCAAGCGTATCGAGGACACCGGCATGCTCGAGCAGCTCTCGGCTGGAGCCGTCCTCACGGGCGGCGCGGTCCTGCTCGAGGGGATGCCCGAGTTCGCAGAAGAGATCCTCGGGATGCCCGTTCGCATCGGTTTCCCCTCCGGCGTCGACGGCATCACACAAGCCGTCCAAGGCCCGCAGTTCTCCACGGGTGTCGGGCTCGTCAAGTTCGGCGCGCATGCCATCGCGGAGGCGCGCCTCCGCAACGCGTCTCCGGTTCAGTCGCTCATGCGTCAGAAGGTCATCTCACACGTGACCCTCTCCGACGCAGAATCCGCCAAAGAGCAAAGCAAACTTTGGGCATGGCTCAAGGCAGCTTTCTAAAGACTTAGCTGGAATCAATCTTCAAAGAGTTTACGCAGAAACACCATTTGTTCTTCGATCGATAGCTGGAGAGAGGCGCTCCGACTTTCGATCATCTACTCAGCACAGCCCACTGTCCGGGAGGACGATCATGAGCTTCAGCATCGAGTTCGCAGACGAGACTCAAGAGTACCAAGCGCGAATCAAGGTCATCGGCTGCGGTGGCTCCGGCGGCAACGCCGTCAACACCATGATCAACTTCGGCCTCGAGGGCGTGGAGTTCATCGTCGTGAACACCGACGCGCAGGCGCTGAACTCCAACGCAGCACCGACGAAGCTGTCGATCGGCTCGAACGTCACGCGCGGCCTCGGCGCCGGCGCGGACCCCGAGAAGGGGCGCAAAGCAGCCCTCGAAGACGTTCAGCGCATCAAAGAGCTCATCAGCGGCGCGGACATGGTCTTCGTCACGGCGGGCATGGGCGGAGGCACCGGAACTGGAGCTGCCCCCGTCATAGCGCAGCTCGCTCGGGAAGAGGGCGCACTCTGCGTCGGCGTCGTCACCAAGCCCTTCTTGTTCGAAGGTCGTCAGCGCGCGCGCCGCGCCGAGATCGGTCTCGCACAGCTCGCCGAGCAGGTGGACACGCTCATCACGATACCCAACCAGAAGCTCCTGCTCCTGGGCGACGACGATCTAACGTTTATCGACGCTTGCCGCAAAGCAGATGAAGTCCTCTATCAAGCCGTTAAAGGCATCGCCGATCTGATCACACAGAACGGCATTGTCAATGTCGATTTTGCCGACGTGAAGACGGTCATGAGCAGCATGGGCCGCGCGCTCATGGGCACGGGCATCGCCAAGGGTCAGTCCCGCGCGCGCATGGCGGCGGAGATGGCCATCACCTCACCGCTGCTCGACGACATCTCGGTCGAGGGTGCCACGGGCGTCCTCATCAACATCGTCGGCGGCTCGGATCTCAAGATGAAGGAGATTCAAGAGGCCGCGAGCTTGGTCCAAGAGCAAGCGCACGAGGACGCGAACATCATCTTCGGAGCGAGCATCGACGAGACGCTCGGCGAGAACGTGAAGGTCACCGTCATCGCGACCGGATTCGACAACGCGGAGCGTGCGGAGGCGCAGGAGCGCGCCGTTCGGCAGTCGCTCGTACCCCAGACGGTCCCGTCGCAGCAACAACTCCGCTCGTTCGCGCCCCCGTCGTCGACGCGCATGCCGTCGGCTCCTGCGCCGCACGAGGCCGCGCCCGCGATGTCCACCCGCCGCGCAGCTCACGCACAAGAGGCTCGCGCCAGTCAGCCGCGCCTACCGATCCGCGAGCGCGCACAGAGCTTTCCGACTCTCGATCAAGACTGGGACGTCCCCGCGTTCTCTCGCAAGCAGAACAGCTGAAGCCGCGCGCGAATCAGGCTCTTCTAGCTACTGACAGCAGACCGTCTTCGCTCCTGTGAGCGAAGCGGCTCCTGTTCCCTGGCTCGGCGTGCACGCCGGGGTCGGTGTTGCGTTGGCGACGTAGCGGTACGCGGTGTACCCGGGGCTGTTGCACGTTCCGTCTGCCGGGAAGCTGGCGGTGGGACTTCCTGTGCACGCGGTGGTGAAGCCGTCGATCTTGCCGCTGCGCGCCGCGCCGACCGTCACGTTGCTCGCACACGCGTTGCACGTGACGGTGGCACCGACGCCAACCGCCGTGTTCGTCTTGAAACCAGCCGGATGCGCGACGAGTCCATCCGCGACAATGCGTCGTGCAAAGTTGGCGCTCGGTAAGTCGCAGCAGCTCGTCGGTCTGCACTGGGTCGCCGGAGAGGTGGTGGCTTGCCCGTCCCAGAGATCTTCGGTGCCGTGGCGGAGATGGTCGTGTGGGGATCGCTCGTGCAATCGCCCGAGTCGATGAGGGCGGTGTTGCCTCAGTTGTTGCCACCAAAGAGCCAATGTGACGAGCGCGAACGAGACGCGCCGCAAAAGGGACACGTCGCCTCGCGGTGTGCGACGTAGCAAGCACACGCTCGACAAGCGATGTAACGGCTCATTGCCATCAACCTACTCGCTTCAAGGGCAGTTCGACACGTAGCCCATGCCGCACGGATACGTCGGCGGTGGCTGACTCTCGACGGTGCCAAACTTCGCGGGTGTTGCCTCGAAGCCGAGTGCCATCGACAGAGCGTCGCAGATCCCGGTGCCGTCGTTGGTGGGGTCTGCGGCGATGTCCACCGCGTTGCAGATCTGCGGCTTGACGCTCATGAAGATGAGGTCGTTGCCGCAGAGATGCTGCGTCTTGTCGGTCGGGTCCTGGACGTTCTGCAGGCTCGTGAGAAGCTTGCTGACCTGCCACCGGCCCGCGAGCTGCCCGTGAATGCGCATGATGCTCGTGCCGTTCATGTCGAGCGCCGCTACGATTTTGCCGCTCTCGAGCTCGATGACCACGGGGGCAGTCACGCCGCCGCCGAGGATGATCGGAAACTTCAGCGACGACACGAGCGTGCCATCGCGCACGTAGGCCTCGGTGGCGGTGTACGTCGGGCTCGCGAGATCGCCGTTCACGGTGGAGGCGCGGTCGACGATCCACTCGTCCGTGCCGTCGAACTTGGGTCCGGCGTCGGGCGCGTCTTTGAAGCCGAGCGACGCGTACACGGAGACCTCGACGTGAGCATCATTGGGCTGACCGTTGTACTGCCCGATGCGCAAGAACACGTTCGACAATCCGCGAGTGATGGCGTTGTTCAGGATCGTCTGGTTCACGAATGACGAGAAGAGCGCAAAGAGCGGCTTGCCGGCGTTGTCCACGCCACCGGGCTCGTCGCACGCGGGAGGCAACTTCTTGCCGTTCACGAGCGGTCGCTGGCAACTGTCGGGCTCCGGGCATGTGCACGTGCGATCGAGGTTGAAGCCGTACGAGCCGCCGTCCATCCCGAGGTCGAGCTTCGAGAGCGCCGTCACGACGCTGTAGGGATCGGTCGGGTCGGAGGTCGACAGATCCGGCGCCTTGGGGATGTTCGGCCCTCGACACGCGAAGTTGCTGTCTAAGCTCGCGTCGACCCCAGCCTCAGGGAGGTCCACCCAGAGCGCGCGATCGTCGATCCCCGCGATGAGCTGACACGCGGCCGCGAATGCGAGCGCGCCAGCGGCGAACATCCAGCGACCCCTCATCGTTTCACAGTACCGCACTTCTGGCCGTGGCTCATGGAGTTGCCCAGCGGGACGGGTACCCGTAGCCTATGGATCGTGTCTGATGAACCTGGTTTTCCCGCAGATGGGGAGATTCTCGCCGGTCGTTACCAGGTCGAGAAGGTCATCGCGCGTGGTGGCATGGGCATCGTCGTCGCCGCCAAGCACATCCAGCTCGGCCAGCGTGTCGCCATCAAGGTCCTCTTTCACCAGAGCGGCAACGCCGAGCAGTCGGTCGCGCGCTTCTTGACCGAAGCTAAAGCGTCGGCGCTCCTCAAGAGCGAGCACGTCGTCAAGGTGAGCGACGTAGGCACGCTCGACAACGGCGCGCCGTTCATGGTGATGGAGCTGTTGGAGGGCGCAGACCTCGCGACCGTGCTCGAACAAGAGGGCAAGCTCCCGGTGGAGATCGCCGTCGACTTCGTACTGCAGGCGATCGAGGGGCTCGCCGCCGCCCATGTGGCGAACATCGTTCACCGCGATTTGAAGCCTGGAAACATCTTCCGGTCGTCGCGCGGCGATGGGACGACGATCATCAAGGTGCTCGACTTCGGCGTCTCCAAGGCGACGTCGTCCGACGTGCGAACGGTGGGCACCGTCACGACCACGGACGCGGTGTTCGGATCGCCGCTCTACATGTCGCCCGAGCAGATGCAGAGCGCCACACGCGTGGACGCTCGGTCCGACATTTGGTCGCTCGGCGTCGTGCTGTTCGAGCTACTCACTGCGCGATTCCCGTTCGAGGCGGAGAGCATGGCGGGCCTCGCCGTCGCGATCGCGACCGAGGAGCCAGCGTCGCTCTCGACGTACCTGTCGAACCCACCCGCCGGTCTCGATCGCGTGATCGAAAAGTGTCTCGCGAAGAGGCGTGACGAGCGGTACTGCAACGTCGCAGAGCTCGCCGCGGACCTCGAGTCGTTCACGGTCGACGCCCGTGCGCGCGTGGAGCGCATTCAACGGCTGATCATTGGCAAGACCAGCGCACCACGCTCGCTCTTGCCTTTGCCCATCTCGTCGCGAAAAATCCCCATGGGTGCCGAGACGCTCGGGCCCGTCGACGCTGGCGAGTCTGCGTTCGCGGCTCAGGCTCCGAAACGATCGCGGGCGCCTCTCGCGATCGGTCTCGCGATGGCGGTCACCGCGGTCGTTGGCTTCGTGGTCGTGCGCCAGCAACGGGTCCCCGCGCTCGTCGTGCATGCGTCCGCGCTCGATCCAGCGACGCTGCCGGCACCATCGCCGGTCGTCGTCGCTCCAGCCGCGAGCGTTTCTCAAACGAAGCCGCCCGTCGACGCGCCCGTGTCTTTTGCGTCTGCGAGCGCGTCGGTCGCGCACCCCGCGCAGAGACCCACGCTGAGGCCTAAGACGACGCACTCGGCAGTAGCGCCAACTTCTCCACCCTCCGCGTCGGTCATCTCCGGGATCGCTCGTGACCGCAAATAGAGCGCTGATTGCTGGCGTGTTCGGCGCGTGTCTGACGTGGCCGAGTGTCGCGCTCGCGCAGCCTTCGCAAGCCGATGCGGCGCTCGCGCAGACTCTGTTCGATCAGGCCGTCACCTTGATGGACAAGGGCGACTACCCGACGGCTTGCCCCAAGCTCGTGGAGAGCCAACGGCTCGACCCTGGCGGCGGGACTCTGCTCAACATCGGCCTCTGCCGAGAGAAAGAGGGCAAGCTCGCATCCGCGTGGCTCGCGTACAACGACGCTCTCAGTCAATCGATCAAGGACGCTCGCGCGGACCGCGAGGCGACTGCACGTTCGCGCATCGCGGCGATCGGCGACTTACTCTCGAAGGTGACCGTGCTGGTGCCGCCGGGCATCGCGAAGCTCGAAGGCTTGGAGCTCAAGCTCGACGAGACGCCACTCCGACCGGCATCGTGGGGCGTGCCGACGCCGATCGACAAAGGGGAGCACACGCTCGTCGTGAGAGCCCTCGGCAAGCTCCCGTTCGAGGCCAAGCTGCTCGTGCGAGCGGATGGCGACAAGACGAGCGTCACCGTCGAGCCGCTCGCAGACGCACCCATCGTCGTCCCATTGCCGCACGACCAGCCCTCGACTTCGCCGCCTGCGTCGTATCGTCCGGTCGCCTATGCGCTCGGCGGCGCAGGGCTCGCGTCGGCGCTCGCGGGCGTCGTCATGGGCGTGCTCGCGATCAATCGTCGCGCCTCGAGCGACACCGAGTGTCCGAACAACCACTGTACGCAGCGTGGCGTCGAGCTCAACGATCAAGCCAAGGGACTGGCGTGGGCCTCGAACATCACGGTGGGCATCGGGATCGCCGCGATCGGCACCGGTGTCGTGCTGTTCTTGGTGTCGCCGAAGGCGAGCCCCAATCGCGCTTGGATCACGCCGCAGGGCGCCTCGTTGAGCTTCTAGGCGACGCGTAGGACGCGCACGCCAAGGGCCTCCGCTTCACGTACGACCGTGGAGCACCCCTCTGCTTCGGACGCGAACACGAGCGCTTCGCTCGCCGCGATCCACGCGAGCGCTTCGTCACGCGGGAGCGTGTCCATGAAGCGAGCGTCCACGCCTTGTTCCTTCGCGAGCCTCTCGAGCCGTGCGCGCTCCGGGCCGCCGCCGATCACGACGAGAGGCATCTTCGCGCGCGCCGCGTGTCGGATCACGAGATCGATGCGCTTCGTGGCCACAAGCCTGCTGACGCTGCACATGATCGGTGCCGTTAGCTTCGCGCGCAGCTCGGCCGCGCGTGCGCTCACGTCTGGAAGCTCGAACGCACACGGCTCGATCGTGGACATATCAAGCACGCGGTCGCCGAGCCGATGGGGCAGGCACGAAGTCAGCGATCGCTCGAGCTCACGCGACACGAAGCGCCACGTGCTCGCGCGAAGGATGATGTCCGTCACGATGCGCTCACGAAGCGCGCGCGGCATCGCGATCAACAGGCGCACGTCCGCGCCGTGTGAGACGACCTCGAGCTCGCCGCCCGCCACGCTCGCCAACGGCCACGCGCTCGGCACCGCCCAGTGCGCGATGATGCGCTCGAACGGGCCGGCGTGACGCAGCGCATCGCGGGCTCGACTCACAAAGTAAAGCGCCCCGAGCGCGAGATAGGGACGGGCGGAGAGACGCACTGCCACGCCCGGCCAACCGAACGCGCCATACCCGCGCACTCCGATCACATCCACACCATCTCCCAGAGATCGGCCGTCTGGCGCGATCACCATGACGTCATGTTTGGCGCGAACCAGCGCGCGCGCCTCGGCTCGCACGAAATGGCCCGACGGGTCTTGCTCGGACAGCGGGTAGCTCGTGGTGACGATCGCGACGCGCATGAGACGTAACGCGCCCGAACCCTAGTGCATCACCTCCATTGACGCATCAGCGATGTAGCTCCCCGCACCGTGCGCTGGTAAGTGATCACGGCGAACCAACGAGGTTCGCGAAAGGCGAGTCGGCGTGAAGATTCAAGGCCGTATTCTCTACCTCACCGAAGACGCCGCGCTGCTCGACGAGCAGCTCGCAGGCAAGTCGCTCGCGTTCGATCCGAACCGCGCGCTCATCGGCAGCATCTCGACGGACGAGATCACTCCGGGTTGGGTTTGTTATTACTACGACGAGACGCTCGCTCGTTATGCCTACTACGGTCTGCGCGGCGGCAAGTTCAAGCAAGACACCCTGAGGAAGGGCAGCTTCGGCGTCATCGTCAGCGGCATTTCCAAGGGCTGCGGCTCCAGCCGGGAGACGGCGCCGTACAGCGAGCTCAAAGCGGGCGTGCAGCTCGTCATCGCCAAGAGCATCGAGAAGATCTACCGACAGAACTCGCAGAACATCGGGCTCCTCACGAGCACGGACTTTGGCTTGATCGAGCGCATCGAGCGCGGCGAGGACATCCCGATCACCGAGTTCACCAAGGGCCTCGATCCGATCAGCGCATCGATCGTCGAGCAC
Organism: Myxococcales bacterium; assembly: GCA_043784605.1. Lineage (GTDB taxonomy): Bacteria > Myxococcota_A > Polyangia > Polyangiales > Polyangiaceae > JANYHY01. Next base: position 10,827 of record JAYVYD010000156.1, read on the forward strand.
GGCGGCTTGTTCGCGTACAACAAGGCGCGCGTGGCCGGCAAGGTCGCGCCCCCGCATGTGGAGACCGCCGCACGACCGATGACGTTGTGCGAGAAGATCTTGTCTGCGCACGTCATCACTGACGCGACGAGCGGCAAGCTCGGCACGCCCGCCGTAAAGCCCGGAGACGCATTCTTCGCGCGCACGGACGTCCGCTTCAGCCACGAGTACGTGACCCCGATGGCGGACGCGCTCTTCCGCGCCGAGATGGGCAAAGACGCGAGCGTCACCGAGCCCGAGAGCATCTTCGCGTTCCGCGACCACCTCACGTTCCTCGATCTCGTGATGCCCAAAGCGCACCGCGACATGGGCCTCGACGTGCAGGCCGCGTCTCTCGCCACGGTGCAAGACGAGTTCACCAAGCGTCACGGCATCAAGCTCTACGGAGAGGTCCACCGCGACGGCAAGCTCGTCGGCAGCGAGGCCATCTGCCACAACAAAGTGATCGAGGAGCTAGCGCTGCCTGGACAGCTCGTGCTCGGCACCGATAGCCACACGTGCATGGCCGGAGCGCTCGGCTGCTTCGCGTTCGGCGTCGGCTCCACTGACATGGCCAACGCGTGGTTCACCAACGACGTTCGCGTGAACGTCCCAGAATCAGCCCGATTCGTACTAAGCGGCAAGATGCGCTCGGGCGTGTGTGCCAAGGACGTGATGCTCCACATCTTGAGCTTCCCGTTCTTCAAGACGGGTCAAGGCATTGGCAAGGTGATGGAGTTCGTGGGCGACGGCATCGCGCACATGGGCCTCGACGAGCGCGCGACGCTCACGAACATGGCGGTCGAGGCGGGCGGCTTCACGGGCATCATCGAGGCCGATGACGTCGTCGTCGATTACCTCGTCAAGCAGCGTGGTCTCGACGCGACCGCCGTGCGCGCGCGCATCGTCAAGGCGGACCCCGGCGCGGAGTACTGCGCGAACTTCGAGATCGATCTCGGCGCGATCGTCCCGATGGTGGCGACCCCCGGCGACCCGCGCAACGGTATCGGCGTCAGCGAGCTGAAAAGCGAAGTGAAGATCGACATCGCGTACGGCGGCTCGTGCACCGGCGGCAAGAAGGCTGACATGGACATGTACGCAAGCGTGCTTCAGGCCGCGCTCGACAAGGGCAAGCGCGTCGCGCCCGGCGTGAAGCTCTACATCCAGTTCGGCTCGCAAGACATCCGCCGCTACGCAGAGGCCAAGGGCTACCTCCAGGTCTTCGAGCGCGCAGGCGCGGAGATGGTGGACCCCTCGTGCGGCGCCTGCATCAAGGCCGGTCCCGGCGTGAGCGACTCTCCCGATCAGGTGACGGTGAGCGCCATCAACCGCAATTTCCCAGGCCGCAGCGGCCCCGGCAAGGTCTACCTCGCGAGCCCGCTCGTCGTCGCCGCAAGCGCCATCGCCGGCCACATAGCTCTCCCGGAAGACCTCTGATATCGAGAGACGCGCATGACGACCTCGATCTCTGCCAACTGCTTTGCGCTCCTCGACTACGTGCTCCTCTCCGCCGAGGGCGAGGTGCTCGACGACAGCGCCGCCGATGGCGGAAAGCCGATCAAGTACGTTCACGGCTACGGCATGTTGGTGCCTGGCCTCGAGGCGCGTTTGATCGGTCTCACCGCGGGGGACGAGAAGGAGATCCTGGTGCCCGCCGTCGAGGCCTACGGCGAGCATGACGACGAGCTGGTCTACGAGCTCGGTCGCGACGAGATCCAAGGTGAGCTCGACGAGGGCGACGAGATCGTGCTCGAGGACGAGGCGGGCGATCAGGCTACGGTGTTCGTCGTCGAGCTGTCGGGCGACACGGTCGTCGTGGACGGCAATCATCCGCTCGCGGGGATCGACCTTCGCTATCGCGTGAAGGTACGCGAAGTGCGCGAGGCAACGACCGACGAGCTCACTCGCGCGGCCGCGAGCCTGGAGAGCGTGGAGCCTCACGTGCACGGGCCGGAGTGCGATCATGATGCTCCGACGGCGCCGCTGTTTTCTCTCGGGAAGAAGCCACCGGAGAGTCCTCCTTCTTGATCCGCTGCGCGCGGGGCGAGGAGAGGGGCACCTGCTGTTTGGCGATGGGGCTCGGCGGTCGTCGTGGCAGGTGGCGGGAGGGGGAGAGAAGAGTAGAGTTCTGCCGGCGTGCTGGATGATCTCTATTACAAGCGGGAGCGCGCTCGCGAGGCTGCGGCTCGGGGCGACTTCGACGAGGCTGCGAATCAGCTTTTTCAAGCGGCGCTTCAGACGCACATCGCGGAGAACGACTATCTCGCGATCTTGCGGCCTCTCGAGGATGTGCTCGTTCGGCGGGGGGATGCTCGCTCGGCGCTGACGGTGAATTGGTACTCGGCGTTCAGCGACAAGGACGGTTGGAAGCGGGCGTACGCGAAGTTGAAGAGTGTGCCTCCCGTCGATCGCGCGCGCACGGCAGCGGCGATGGGCGACATGGTGACGGCGGCTCGCGAGATGGAAGAGGCGGGGCTCGTCGCGGCGGCCGCGATCTACAAAGAGAAAGCGAACGACTGGAACGGAGCGCGCGCTCTCTGGTCGCGCCTGACGCAGGTCACGAGCTCCGGCGCGGACGCATACAACGCGGGTCTCGTGCACTTCAATTTGTCGCGCTGCGCACACAAGTGCGAAGACGTGCGGCAAGCGCACGACGCGATTGTAGCTTCGGTGCGATTGCTCGAGGAGGCGGCGGACCACTTCGAGACTGTCGGCCAGAGAGAGCGCGCGTTCGATTGCTTTCAGGTGCTCGTGCAGATCGGTCGCGAGGGCGGGATGTTCGAGAACGTCCTCGAGGGCTTCGTGAACTGCATCCGAATCCTGCGCGAGGATCACCTGAAGTACTTCGCGCTCCAGTACTACGAGGACGCACTCACCGCGTCGCGCGAGAAGGCGGAGCTCAGCGCCGCAGCAACGCTCGCGCGAGAG
>JAYVYD010000157.1:0-5554 GCA_043784605.1 Myxococcales bacterium
GACCACCCCGCAGGAGGGGCCGGACAAGGAGCGCATCACGCAGGCACATGCGCATCGGTTGCTGCGCACGCGCGAGCAAAAGGCGGCCGATGACGCGCGCGCCGCAGTCACGAAGACGCGCAAAACGCTCGCCGCGGCGATGCGCGGCGCCCAAGGGAGCCTCGGAGTGTCGATCGGCGGCGATCTGCTCGAAGGGCCGAACGGCGCCGTCATCCGTGCGCTCGACGATGATCTCAAGTCGCTCCGCGATGCGATCGAGAGTGCGGCCGCCGCGCTCGATGCACACGCCGGGCAGACGGAGACCGTGCTCGCCGAGCGCCACGCGACGCTGGCGCTCGCGCAGGCGAAGCAAGAGCAGGACGACAGTGCGGTGCTTGCGCGCCATGCGGAGGAGAACGCGGTCGCCGTCCAGCGGATCGATCTTCAACAGCAATACGCCGAGGTGATGGGCGCACCGACCGAGCTCGAGGAGTGTAAGGCGCGCTTCACTGCCCAGCGCGCAGATGGCCAGCGGCTCCTCGCGGAGCTGCGCAAACTTCGCGCGCGCCGATCCAATCTTCGGCAGCAGATGGAGAGCCGCGTGAATGCGCTCCTCAAGGACGAGGTGCAGATCGTTGTGGAGGAAGATGGCAATCGCGCGTCGTACGAAGCAGCTCTCGCCGAGGCGCTGCAAGGTGCTCTGAGTACGCACCTCGCCACGGCGCGCAAGCTCGGAAAAGTCCCACCGGAGACGCTGAGCGCCGCGGTCGAGGCACGCGATAAGGGTCTAATTTGCGAGCAGGCAGGCGTGAAGCCCGAGAGCGCGAACGCGATCCTCGACGCGCTCTCGAAATGGCCGCACCGTCTCGCGTTCGAGTCGGCGTCGATCGACGACACCGCCAAGATCCAACTCATGGACGGCGGCTGGCAAAGCATCCGCGAGGTGTCGGACGGGCAGCGCATCACGGCGCTCCTGCCGATCATCATGATGGAGAGCAATCGGCCTTTGATCATCGATCAGCCCGAGGACCACCTCGACAACCAGTTCATCTACGAACGTGTCGTGAAGATGGGCGTTCTGCTCGCGAAGACGCGACGGCAGATCCTCTTCGCGACGCACTCGGCGAATATCGCGATCTTGGGCGAGAGCGACGCGATCCTCGTCGCGACGAAGACCGCGCGCAAGGTTGGGCGCGTGACGGCGGCGAAAGATCTGAGCGAGGCGCTGCGCCTGCTCGAAGGTGGTCGCGACGCTCTCCTCGCCCGTGTGAAGCGCTACGGCCTCGCCTGAAATGCCGACCGACCACCGCAAAGCGCTCGCCGCAGAGAAGTCTGAGGATCTGTGCGCCGCCATCGAGCGCTGCACCGTCGCCCTGCGTCGCGCCGAGGTGCGTGACGCGGATCTCGTGGCGGTGTGCGACCAACTCGTGAAGCTCGCCGAGCACGATGACCGGCTGGTGCGACGCGCCGTCGCCGGCGCCGCACAACATCTGGCCGATCCGTATTTCGAACGCATCATCGCGCCGCTCGCGAAGGACAAGAACTCGTGGGTGAAGGCTGCGGCGGAGCGATCCATCAAGGCGCGAAGTGCGACGCGCCTTACAGAGCGGCGTCGCGAGCGGGTGAGCGTCGATGCGCGCGAGCTCTTCGATGAGATCGAGAAGAAGTACAAGCGAGAGGCGAGGCGTCTCGCCGAGCGCGCGCGCGATCGCTCCCTGGAGTCGTTCGTCCGGCGCGTTCGGCACGAGTTCGCGAAGGCCGGAGGCTCGCTCAAGGAGGCGATCGATCGTATCGGCGTCGCCGCGGACGCACGTGTCATCGATCGCGCCAAGGTGAAGGAGGACGCGCGACAAGCGCTCGCCGTCTACCAGCTACTGATCGACATCATCGACTCCGCACAGAACATCACGCACGTGCCCACGGCGCACTATGCGTCGGAAAATATCCTCGGCGTTGTCGAACAGGCGCAGCAGCATCTGCTCGACCGTGCCGGCGAGCGAAAGTCGCGGCTGCGCGTTGAGGTCGACGTCGACGAGACGATCGCGCTCGAGATTGATCGGAGCCTACTGGTCCAAGCGTTCTCGAACGTCCTTGAGAACTCCGTCGAGGCGTACCCCGCGGACGCGGCCGAGCTTCGCATCCGCGTCCACGCGAAGGTGGTCAACGCGGGAACACAGGTGGAGCTCGCGTTTCAGGACTGGGGCGTCGGGATTTCCGAATCGTCGTTGCCGTTCGCGGGGGAGCCGTACCGATCGAGCAAGGGCGGGTACATGCGCGGGCTCGGACTCGCGAACGTGAAAAAGATGGTCGAATCGGCACACGGCGGGCGCGTGATCATCGAGGGGAAGGCGGGTGTCGGAACGACCGTGCGCATGGTCCTCCCGAGGAGACAGAAGAAGGCGTCATGAGCACGGGTCACGTCGCGATCGTTCTGGAAGACCAAGAGGAGGCAGCCAAGCGCATCATGGCCGTCATTCGCGGTCGCGGCGATGAAGTCTATTGGGCGAAGACGCGCACCGAGGCGCGTGCGCTGCTGGAGCAGCACCCGCCTTGCTACATCGTTCCGGATGTTGAGGTCCCGAACGAGCTCGGCGACATTCCAAACGAGCTGACCGGCCTCGCGTTCATCCGAGAGGACGCGCGTGGCATGTTTCGCGGGCGCACGGCTGACGACAAGCACATGGTCCAGATCCTTGCGATGTCGGGGTTCTCGGTCGAGCCGGGGTTTGTCGAGCGCGTCATGCAGGAGGGCGCCAACGCCTTCATCACCAAGCCCCTCCCGAGTAACATCGAGATCGAACGGAAGATCGCCGAGGCGCTGCGACACAGCGGCCGACGGGATCACGCGGACTGCGCTCGCATCACCGAGGCTGCGCGGATGTCCTCGCGCGCGCCGCCGGCGGTCGCGGCGGCTTCGGATCCGTCGCGCAACGTTCTTCGCGTCCTCGGAGATACGGTCAACGGACGCACGCGGGTACTCGTGAACGGCGAGTCGGCGTGGCTCTCCGCAGTGCTCTTAAAGGCGCTGCTCTTTCTCGTCGCCGGCCGACTGCGATCGGCGGACGGCTGGGTCGAGTGCTCTGAGTTCGGCCGGGAGTCGGCGGCTATCGTGCGCGCTCTCTCCCGACTGCGCGTCGACCTCGGGGTTCGTGTCGACGGGTTCGACAAATCGAAGGGCTACCGGCTTCTCCCGGCGGTTGACGTCGAACACGTCGCCACAGCCGCGCTCGCGAAGATGAAAGACCAATCGACGATCGTGAAGCTCGCCGCGGAAATCGAGCGCCTTCAGAAGAAGCGCGCGACGCGCTGAGCGCGCCGCGGACAAGCGCTTGTCCGTGACGGACAGCGCGTTGTCCGTCATCGCGTCGGTGGACAGATCCCTGCGAGTGCGGTGTCCACGTCCACCGCCTAGTTTTCTCCTCGTTGACGGCGCGCGACGCGACCCGAAACGCTGACCGGAGCGGATCGCTCCCCAGACGGAGAAGACCGATGAGCCAGATCGAGATCTGGCACGGCCTCGAACGCGAGGTCCGTGCCGCAGGGAACGTGTGCGTCTTCAATCAGGCGAAGGCCACGAGCGCGGCTCTCGCGAACTACGCGGCCGTCGAGAACGTGATGCGTGCGCTCCGCGGCCAGACGCGCACGTCGATGGACGAGCGTCAGCTCCTCATCGACGCGATCCTCCGCCAGCAGCAGGCGGCGCCGCACGCGCTCTGGACGGCGATGCTCGCCCTCACGTTTCGTCCGATGCTCGCGCGCCTCGCGAGGAAGCTCACGGACGTCGCGCCCGAAGAGCGTGAGCAGACCGCGCTCTTCGCGTTCATCGAGACGCTCGCCAAGGTCACACCCGGCAAGGGCAGCACGGTCTTCTCGCTCTACTGGGCCGTGCGCCGCCGCGTCATCCGCCCGCTTCGGCGCGCGCGCCTGAAGGCGGCGCAGACAATCGTCTTCGCCGAAGAAAAATTTTGCCCGACTTCGCCATCGATGGAGGTCCTTATCGATGAAGGAAGATTCGCGCGGCTCATGGCGGCGTCTCCGCCGAAGCCGCGCGAGACGACGGGCACCTACGTCGCGCGCATCACAGGGACTCGCAACTACGAAAAACGCGAACGCCTGCGCCGCGCGCTCTCGTACTCGCGTGTCGGCGATCTGACCGACATCCGGGAGCACTTTCTCAAAGCGATGAACAGCTGATCCAAAACCGGGAGAGAACGATCATGAACACGGCATGGGACAACGCAAAGAAGCTCGCGGAGAAGCACGCAAGCCAAGGGGGCATCTTCGTGCGCCTCCAAAACGACGGCGACACCGTCGTCGGTGTCTTCTGCGGCGAGCCGTACGCGAAGGAAGTCTACTGGGACGGGCAGAAGTACTGCGACGCCGCGCCCGACGGCGGCGGCAAGATGAGTCTCCGCGTGTCGCTCAACTTCTACGTGCCGAGCGAGGGCGCGATGAAGATCATCGAGGGCGGCACGGCGTGGTTCAAGGATCTGCTCGACGTGCGCGAGAAGTACGGCACCGACAAATGGGCCTTCGAGGTGAAGCGCCGCGGCAAGAAGGGGGATACCAAGACGAAGTACTCGATCCTTCCGGAGACGCCGATCGACGACGCCCTTCGGGCTCGGATCGCCGCTGCCGCCGAACATGATCTCGGGGCGGTCGCCGGCGGCAGTGATCCTGACGCGACGGGGGCGTCGCCGCGAGTCGTCGAGCTCGATGTCGCCCGCACCATCGCCGATCGCCTTCGCGCGTTGCCGCGTGAGGTCGCGGACGCGTTCCTCGGTGAGTTCAAGATCGCCCGCATCCGCGATCTTTTGAACGCGGACGTCCCGCGGGCGCTCGCGTTCCTCGAGCGCTCGCAGGATCCCCTCGCCATCTGACGCGTCATGAAGCGCACCCGCGAGGAGCTTCACGCGGAGGCCGAGCGCATCACCAGAGCCCTGGTGGTGCGCTTCGGCGGCGCGCTGCCCGAAGACATCCGCACGACGCTCAGTTTCTACGTGAGCTCGCGTAACGGCGTCGACCGCGCGGCCGAGCACGTCCTTCACCTTCGATCGCTTCTGCAAACCAACGAGTGAGATTCCATGGTCGATCTCCGGCCCTATCAACTCGACGCGATCTCGCGCATCGAGTCACGCGTCGCTGCCGGCGCGCGCCGCATTCTCGTGGTCGCTCCGTGCGGCTCCGGCAAGACGGTCATGTTCGCGAGCATCGCGGTCAACACCGTCGCGCGCCACGAGCGCGTGCTCGTTCTCGCCCATCGCCGCGAGCTCATTGAGCAGACGTATCGAAAGCTCTCGGCCGCCGGCCTCCGCGAAGATCAAATCGGCGTTCTGATGGCGACCGACGCGCGTCGTCGTCCGGGCGCCGCGGTGCAAGTCGCGAGCATCGACACGCTTCGCCACCGCCCGAAGCCGTTCGCGCATGTTGTCATTCGAGATGAAGCGCATCGGGCGCTCGCGAAGACCGATCGCGACATCGCGTCGGCCTATCCCGATGCGATCCATCTCGGCTTCACGGCGACGCCATACCGCGCGGACAACCGCGGCCTCGCCGAGGCGTACGACGAGCTCGT
>JAYVYD010000158.1:0-12695 GCA_043784605.1 Myxococcales bacterium
GCTTTTTCGTGCTGCTCGTCAAGCAGGGTGTCGGCGCCGCGTTTCGACTCGGGTCGATCGGTGTGGGCCTGCCGACGCGCAGCTCGCTCGCCTTCCTGCGAGGTGCGTACAATCTCCAACACGAGGCCGCGAAGCCCGCGCTGAACACGTCTTACGTTGCCGCGATCTTGGCGACGCTCGTGTGCGCGTTCGTGATCACCTCGGCCGTCGTCGTAGCGATCATCCTCTAACGAAACAAGCCGTCGCTCGGTGCGTCAGCGTGGCAACTCCCGCAGGACTCGCGCGCGCTCACGTTCGTCTTGTCGTCGAGCACGACGCCCGTCTCGTCCTGCGCGTACCAGCTCCAACCGCCGGCTTCGCGCTTCATGACGTAGGTCGGGCCGGGTTTGCCCGTCGCGCGCTCGCGATGCTCCTCCACGAACAAAGAGGAGGTCTCGTCGCGCCACACCTCGCCGTCGAAGCGACCGAGCGCGTGCTGCGAAGGGGACGCGATGAGCACTTTCGTCAGGCGCTCGCGATAGTCCTTCGGCAAAATCTCCAGGGTTCGAACGGGTGCGCTCGCGGCTGCCGTCGCGCTCGGTTTTGTGCGCGCGTCGTGCGAAAACCCGATGCCCGCGGCCGGATAGGACGCGCAGCCTCCGATGCCTCCGATGCTCGCCAAGAGCCACGCCCTCAGCTCCACGCCGCCACCGATCAAAAGTGGACGCCAGCCTCGAACGCCGTCGTCCATTGCCGGATATCTTGCAAGCGGTCGTCGTCGTCGTGCGGTGAGGTGAGGTCGATGATGAACTGCCCCGCAATGAACAAGAACTCGTAGCGGTAGTTCAGCCCGACGATGCCGCGGTTGCGCTGCGTGCGAACCCTCTGGAACACGAAGTTGTTGTTGAAGTCGGAGTTCGCGGGCGCGCCGTTCGAGTATTTGTTCGCGCAGTCTGGCGAGCCCGTCTGCGGGTTCGGTCCCGTGTAGCCGCACTGCTTGAGCGGATCGACGTTCGGCGTGGAGTCGATGATCGTGGAGTCTCCGAAGATCCAGAGGCGCTGGTAGCCGACGTACGGCGTGAGCTGCGAGCTATCGGCGATCGCGATGCGCTTGCTGATCTGAACGTCGAGGCCCACCGTGGTGAGCGTGAACTTGCTCGTCCCTGCGAGCGTACGCACTCCGCCACCCACGGCGATGTCTGGGAGGATGCCGAGCGCGCCAGTGCGGAAGCCCTCGAGCGGGGCCCAGCGAACGTCAGCGCCGACGACCCACAGCGTCGTGTTCGCCATGTAGCCGAGCGCGCCCGTGAGCTCGAACCCGAGCGGCAAGCCCTTGCGGGCCTTGAGCGAGTAGAGCTGAAGCGTCGAGTCTGGGGCGTTGTTCGTGGTGCCGAACGCCTTGGTGTTCGGATCCTTCGCGCCCTGCGTTCCCTGGTGCCAGTACTTGATCGTCTGGCCGGAGTCTTTGTCCGTCGCGGACGCGTCCGCGTTGATCTTCGTGTACGCCGCTTCGATCGTGAGCGCGAAGCCGCCGATGCCGGTGGTCCGCGCCGGGTGCAGTGCGCTGGGCGCCATCGCGAAGCCGAGCTCGCTGATGAGGTTCGCGAACGCGGCGTTGTGCGGCCTGCACAAGAAGTTGTTCGGGTTCTTGCCGTTGATGGTGAACGCCGACTCCGGGTTCGCCGCGACGTCTTGGCAAGAATTGGTGCCCGTCGGGAATGGACCGTTCGGCTGGACGACGAGCCTCTCGGTCACCGGGTCCATGTTGTCGGCGAGGGCATCGCCGGCGCCACCGACAACCAAAGCGGCCGAGCCAACGCCGAGCGTGATCGCGAAGACCGTTTGAAGCAATCGCATCCGATCCGCGAGCCTACGTTTGGCGCATAATCCCCGTCAAGGTAAGCGTTAACGGATGACGTCTCGCCTACGCGCCCCGCGACCCCCTCGGCCGTTCCATATTGCGCTCGTAGAGCCTGAAATCCCGCCGAATACGGGCAACATTGCCCGCCTCACGGCCGCGACCGGGTCCGCTCTTCATTTGGTCGGAAGGTTGGGATTTCGCATCGACGACCACGCCGTTCGTCGTGCCGGTCTCGATTATTGGCACCTGGTCGACCTCGAAGTGCACGTCGACTTTGCGCAGTTCGAGCACGCGTGGAAGAAGCGCGAGCCCGCCGGCAGGTTGTTCTTGTTCACCGCGCACGCTGCGAAGAGCTACCTCGACGCAGACTTTCAGCCGGGCGACGCGCTCGTGTTCGGGAAAGAGAGCGTCGGACTCTCGCCGGAGCTCGTCGCGAAGTATCCGGATCGAGCGGTGGCGATCCCGACGATCGGCGCGGTGCGCTCTCTCAACTTGGCGAACGCCGCGAGCATCGCGCTCTACGAGGCGCTTCGTTGCGCCGGACTGCTCGCGAATGCTTCGCTCGAGCCTGACGCGGAGATCACTCGAACGCGCTGATGCCCGTGATGTCCTGGCCGAGGATGAGCGTGTGTACGTCGTGCGTGCCCTCGTACGTGTAGACGGTCTCGAGGTTCGTGAGGTGCCGCATGATCGGATACTCGAGCGTGATGCCATTGCCGCCGAGGATGTCGCGGCACATGCGCGCGCAGTCGAGCGCCATCTTCACGTTGTTCCGCTTGATCATCGAGACGTGCTGCGAGCGCAGCTTCTTCTCTTCCTTCAGCCGACTGACCTCGAGCACCATGAGCTGCGCGCTCGTGATCTGCGTGAGCATCTCGGCGAACTTGGCTTGCACGAGCTGGTGTGCGGCGATCGGTTTGCCTGCAAACTGCACACGATTCTTCGCGTAGTCCACGGCGCAATCGAAGCACGCGCTCGCGGCGCCGATGACGCCCCAAGCGATGCCGAAGCGCGCGCTCGTCAAGCACGAGAGGGGGCCCTTCATGCCCTTCACGTTCGGGAGGATCGCGTCTTTGGGCACGCGCACCTCCTCCATGATGAGCTCGCTCGTGACGCTCGCGCGCAGGCTCATTTTCTTGTGGATGGGGCGCGCCTCGAAGCCCTTCTTGTCCGTCGGCACCAAGAAGCCGTGCACGACGCCGTCTTGCCCGCCGACCTTCGCCCAGACGAGCGCTACGTGCGCGAGGTTGCCGTTGGTGATCCAGCGCTTCGTGCCGGTGATGACCCAGCTGTCGCCGTCGTCGATCGCGACCGTGCGCATGATCGCGGGGTTCGAGCCGGCGTCGGGCTCGGTGAGTCCGAAGCAGCCGATAATCTCGCCCTTCGCCATCTTCGGCAGGTAGCGCTCCTTCTGCTGCTCGGAGCCGAACGCCCAGATCGGGTACATCACGAGGCTGCCTTGCACGCTCGCGAACGAGCGGATGCCCGAGTCGCCGCGCTCGAGCTCCTGCATCGCCAAGCCGTAGCCGACCTCGCTCAAACCCGCGCAGCCGTATCCGTGTAGATTACAACCGAGGAGCCCGAGCTCGGCGATCTCGCCGATGAGGTCGGTCGGGAAGGTGCCCTTCTCGAAGTGCTCGCTGATCGTCGGCATCACGCGTGCGTCGACGAAGGAGCGAACGCTGCGTTGAACGGCGCGCTCTTCGGGGGTGAGGTGTCGGTCGAGATCGAAGAAGTCCGGCATGGTCGTCACCGATTACCACTGACTCGCGGCGCTAGCGAGTCACCGTGATCGTGGGCTCTGCGCTCATGAAATCGGCGCGAATCGTAGCGTGATCGCCCTCGCGTAACGTGACGCGTTTGCCCGCGGACTCGCCCGTCGCTTCGAAGAAGAAGCGCACGTCGTGCTCGCCGGGATCGATCGCCAGCTCTTTCACGGGACAGCCCGCCCACGCGCCGCCATCGACGCGCACCTTCGTGCCGACGTCGCCGTAGAGCGCGAGGCGCGCTTGCTTCGGCGCTTGCGTGGAGCTCGCCACCGACGGAGATGCGGCCGATCGAATCGCGCTCGGTTGAGGAGACGCGCTCGCGCTCGTGAGCGGGACGATGAGCGTGGCCTGCGGGAGCGGCCCGGTGCTCGTCACGGGGCGCACAAAAAAGTGCGTGTCGTTGTCTTTCCGCGCGACGTACGTCGCCACGGTCGCGAACGCGACGATCGCTGCGGCGGGTCCGACCCATCGCGCTCGCCCGGTCGCTTGAGCGGCGCTCTCCGCCGTCAGCTTGCGCTTGTCCACGGGCGTCTCGATGGGACGCGTCGCCAGCGTCTCGATCGGCGCGTCCGGTTTCGGCGGAGCCGTGGATCCGGACGCGAGTTTGCGCGTGCTGGGGCCGGCGTCGTCTGGTGGCTCGCTCCAGCTCTTGGCCTCTTCGCGCACGGCGAACGTCTTCGTCTGCAAGTCTGCGGAGCTGATCGGACGCTGTTTTCCAGTGTCTCCAGCGCCACGCTCGCTCTCACGATCACGCTCTTCTTTCGCCCTCCGCGCCCGAACGCGCTCTCCGAGCGAGCGCGCGAGATCGCCCGTGTCGCTGCCCGTGAGGAACCTCCGGAGTGCGCGGCCGAGCTCTTCGGCTTGCTGCGGTCGCGCCTTTGGGTCGAGCGCGAGCGCGCGTCCGATCACGTCGTCGATCGGCACGAGGCGTGGATCGGCGTCGCTCGCCCTCGGGTGAGTCGCGGCGAGTGCGGCCTCAACGTCTTCGATCTTCTTGCGACGGAACGCCGGCTTGCCTGACCACGCCTCCAACAAGAGAGCGCCCACGGCGAACACGTCTGCGGCGGGGCCGATCGGATCTCCGCGCATCTGCTCGGGCGGCATGTGCCCCGGCGAGCCGAAGACGCGCGCGTTGCCCAGACCGAGATCGAGCACGCGGCCGGCGATCCCGAAGTCGATGATTTTCACCTGACCCTCTTCGTCGATCATCACGTTGCGCGGCGTGATGTCGCGATGAACGACCTGCATCTTGCGGTGCGCGTAGTCGAGCGCGCGGCACACCTCCACGCCGACATACGCACCCTCGTCCGGCGAGAGCTTCTCCCCCTTGCCGATCAGCTCTGCGAGGCTCGCGCCCTCGACGAGCTCCATCGCGAGGAAGTAGACCCCCTGCTCGACGCCGAGCTCGTACACGGGCACGATGTTCGGGTGACTGAGCGCGACCGTGGTCTTGGCCTCTTCGACGAAGCGTCGCGTGAAGTCGTCGTCGAACGCGAGCTCGTCGCGGATCTGCTTCACGACGAGCCTCTTCTCGAAGCCCCCAGCGCCTCGCAGCGTGGCAAGCACCACGCGCGCCATTCCGCCGCGCGCCAGCTCGCGCTCGAGGATATATTTGCCGAAGACTCGAGGGTACATGCGGTATTGGGCGCACCTCAATCGTAGCAGCACAAGGCTGCCGGCGGCTCTTTTGTGGCTGATTGCGTGCTCACGCGGCGACGTGGTCACGCGCACGGTGACGCCCCACCTGTCTTCGCGGTGCGCGCTCCCGATGGGCAATGACGGGTTCGCGACATTCCGTGCGGAGGGCGACTTTCAGAGCACGGGCAAGGACGAGCTCGTCATGAGCAAGGTCGGCGCGACGCTCGCGCAGATGCCGGAGTCGTCGCGCGCGCTCGTCAGCTCGGTCGTCGATCCGATGGGTGCATCGTGGGTGGGGCTCGCGCCGATCGCGCAGTACGGTGACGTGGACGTGCTCTTGTGGCCGAGCGGAGATCCGTGCGCGCTGGTGGGCGACACGGGCGCGGTGGACGTCGGATCGCGGACCGCCGGCGTCTTGGACTCGGCGCACGTCTTGTCCGCGGGAGGTTTCCCCGTGAGCTCGGTGCAGCCGCAGAGCTTCGTCGTGGATCTTACGCAAGGGACCGTGCGCGCACTCGCGATTGGTCCCACCACGCCGCGCGCGAACGCGACGATCACCCCATTTTCCAAGGGTGCCGTGCTCGCCGGCGGTTTTCGGAGCGACGACCCGAACGGCGTCCTCGCAAGCGCGGAGCTGTACGACTCGGCCCGCGGAGACTTCGACGGCAAGCCGATCACGCTCGGCGTCGCGCGGGCCAAACACGGAGCCGTCACGCTCGCGGACGGAAAGACGCTCCTCATCGGCGGGGTCGGCGGAAGCGGCGCGCTCGGCGCCACAGAGCTGGTCGATCCGATCGAGCGACGCGCTCAGCTCGGCGGAATGCCGATCCTAAAGCCGCGTGTCAGCCCGATGGTCGCGCGCCTCGCGAGCGGTCAGGTGTTGGTCGCAGGCGGCTTCGACGCGAACGGTCCGGTGCAGCTCGTGGAGCTCCTCTCCAGCGATGGTCGTCGCGCGCTAGGCGGAGACCTCTCTCTCAAGAACGCGCGGAGCAAGCAGGCGATGGTCGCGCTCGAGGGCGGCGGCGCGCTCTTCGTATTCGCGCCCGACCCGACCGACGATCCGACGACCTTCCAGAACGTCACGGTGCTCTCGGCGAACAGGACGCTCGTAGATCCGAAGGAGCGCGTGCAAGGCGCGCTCACCGACCCGCGTCTTTTTCGCGGCGCAGACGGCGCCCCGGTGCTCTGGACCGGGGATCGATGGCTCGTCTGGGACCCGTGGCACGAGTCCTTCTCGCCGCTCGCGGAGTCGTTCGGCGACATGGGTCCGGCGCCACGAGAGCCCGTATTCTCGCCGGATCCGGGCTTGCTCGCGTGGATCTCCAACGGGGGCGACGTCATCGCTCGCCGCGTCTCCACGCGCGATCCCTTCACGAGCGAGCTGTTGCCACTGCTCTTGAAAGACACGACGCACCTCGCGCCGGACTCGCCGTTCCAAGGCGTGTTCTTCGATTCGGACAAAGGGCTCGCGCTTGCTCCAGGCACCTCCGCGTTCGTCAGCGACGCGCGGTTCGCGGGCGTCGCGCTCGACGTGGACGCGACTGAAGGCGTGCCCATCGTCGTGCTGCGATCGGACGGCGGTGTCGAGGTCGAGCTTGGCGGCGGCGCGTGTCCTTGGCCCCCAGTGCCGTTGCCCGCGACCTTCCATGTCGAGCTGCGAAACGGCGCGCTCCGCTACGGGTCGGGCGTGTCGCGGTCGACGTGCACCGCTCCATTCGCTCCAAACGACAGGTTCGCCGTAGGGCTCCGCGGCGGCCCAGCCCGCGCAAAGAACCTCCGCGTCAGTCGCTAGTTCGCGGACCGTAAGCATGCTGACAATCCGGGGACCGGCTGCTCCGGCGATAAGAAGTGCTGCCTTCGGTACGCCTGCTGTCGCAGTGCCCGCAGCCGCGGCGAGCGAGGGAAGAATCGCTGTTGCGAGTCCGACTGCGAGTCCGACAACGAGGCCAACGACGCCGTATGCGCGAATCCTCTCGGCTTTGGCTGCCATGCCTCCACCAAGGGCCGTTGCGAGATCCGGTCCCGCGCCAGCAGCTATTCCGCGCACTTCCGGAAAATCCGCATGTGCATTTGCGGCGTCGTTCTGCGAGCCGAAACCTGCGAACTTGGGCAGCCGATCCCCATCGTACCCGTCATCCCAGGAGGACGGCTTGTAAGGCTCTACGGAGGGGGGGGCGCGTAGGCAAATCAAACCAGTTTCTTGGGCTCTCCGCCTGAACGCGACGCGGCTGGGCGTTTGCGACGAGGCGGGTCGCTCCGGCGTCGGCCGCGAAGATCGGGTCGTGAGGCACTGTAAGCATGCTGACGATTCACTAACTATTTGGTCAATACTCCTTGACCATCCTGCAGTTGACTAATAAGAAAGTAAGCAGGAGCCAGATGCCGATCCTGAAAACCGTTCGCGCTCTCATTCATTCGGCGACCGACGCCGCACGGCACGAGCTCGCGGCTCGCATCGAGCCCAAGCGGGAAATCCCGAAGGCCCCGGAGAGCGGCACGCAGCTCGTCACCGACGACACGCGAAACAAGGGGAGCATCGACTACACCGCGTTCGCACGATCGATGTGTGAGCCCGCGAAGGTCGGCCCGAGCGGCACGGACGTGCGCGAGGTCACCTACCCGCTCACGTACACGTGGGGGTACCACTCGGAGCGCCCTGATTTGCGAGCGCTCTACGAGAAGAGCAAGGACCTCAACTGGAACGCACGAACGTTGATTGATTGGTCAACCAACGTGGATCCAACGTCCGAGACGATCCCTGACGCGATGAACCCGCTTTTCGGCACCTCGGTGTGGCGTCGCCTCGAGAAGGACAAGCGCATCGGCGAGCTGCGGCACCACATCGGCAGCTACATGCTCAGCAACTTCATGCACGGCGAGCAAGGCGCGCTCTTGGCCACGGCGCAGATCGTCAACTGCGCCCCGACGGCGGACGCGAAGCTCTACGCCGCCGCGCAAGTGTTCGATGAGGCGCGGCACCTCGAGGCGTACGATCGCTACCTGCGAGAGAAGGTAGAGCTCGTCTACCCAGTGAGCCCGAGCCTCAAGCAGCTGCTCGACACGCTCCTCGAGGACTCGCGCTGGGACTTCAAATATCTCGGTATGCAGATCATGGTCGAGGGCGTCGCGCTGGCGGCTTTTGGCCTAATCCATCAGTCGGCGGAAGAGCCGCTGATCCGCCAGATCACCGAGATGATCATGCAAGACGAGGCGCGCCACGTCGCGTTCGGCGTGCTCTCGCTCAAGGATATGTACAAGGCGATGCCCGCGAGCGAGCTGAGAGATCGCGAGGACTTCATCCTCGAGTCGTCGCGCCTGCTGCGCGATCGCTTCCTCGGGCAAGAGGTGTGGGAGCGCATGGGTCTGCCGAAGGCCGAGTGCGAAGCGGCCGCCAACGAGAGCGCGATGATGGCGATCTTTCGTCGGCTCTTGTTCTCGAAGATCGTCCCCAACACCAAGCGGCTGGGCCTCCTCACGCCGTACGTGCGCCGCGGGTTCGAGGAGCTCGGCGTGATCGAGTTCGAGTCTTTGCCGGCGAGTGCCTGATACGCTCGTCACCGATGTCGAAGGACGATCCGCCACGAACGCGAAACGCGTCTGAAACCAAGCGCCGCATCCTCAACGCAGCCGAGGCCGAGTACGCGGCGAAGGGGTTCGACGGCGCGCGCCTCGGTGCGATCGCGAGAGTCGCTGGCGTGCAACAGGCGCTCATCCACCACTACTTCGAGGACAAGGCGGGCCTCTATCGTGCGGTCGTCGATCGCGCGCTCGGCGCGATGAGCACGGAGGGTTGGGACATCCTCGCGCGCACGGTCTCGGCGGTCGGCAAGAGCTCGCGCGGCAAGAGCATGAAGATCACGAAGGAAGACGTGCGCCCGCTCGTCGAGGCGTTCATCGACCTGTTGCAGCGCTTCTTCACCGAGCACGGGCAGATCCTCGCGATCGTCCGGCACGAGGCGCAAGACGGGTCCACGCTGGCGCTCGATGTGATCCGCATGCGCGTCAAGCCGGTGGTAGACGCGGTCACCGCGTACCTCGACGCGCTCAAGGGCGCAGGCGAGCTGCGCCGGGACGTCGACGTACGACAGCTCACGATCAACGCAATGGCGATGGTCGCGTTTCCGTTGATGGAGCAACCGATGCTCGGCGCGGTGTGGCCGCTCGACCCGAATACGAAGACGTTCCTGGCCGCAGCGCGCGAAGAGATCGTGCAGATGCTGCTCTTGCGACTCCTCCCTTGAGGTGGGACCATTCACGAATGCGCACAGTCTTGCTTTGTTCGGTCGCGGGGGTTGCGGGGGTGGTGCTCTGGGCGTGCGCGACAGCGGTCACGCCGATCGACAACACGGATCTGCCAGAGACGGGACCCGTAAAAGACAGCGGCAAGAACCCGGACTCGGGATGTCCTCAGTTCAACACCGAGACGGACCCGAAGCATTGCGGCTCGTGCACGAACCAGTGCTCGGCGCTTCAAGTGTGTGGAGCGGGCGTGTGCAAGGCGGCGTGTGATTCCCCGACGACCAAGTGCGTGACGGACGCCGGCGGAGGGTGCGTCGACCTCACGAAGGACCCAGGGAACTGCGGCGGCTGCAACAAGCGGTGTAGCGTCGCGGACGCCGGGTCGCTCCCCACCGACAACGGAAACCCCGACGCCGGCATCCCGACGCCGGACGGTGGCTTCGACGCCGGAATCGCGCCGCAGCCAGGAATGCCGACCTGCGCGTCGAACGCTTGCGGGGTCAACTGTCCGCCGTCGACTACGCTCTGCACCGACAACATTTGCTACGACACGCAGAACAACCACGAGCACTGCGGCAGCTGCATGACCGCGTGTGCGGTGGATACCGAGTGGTGCACGGCGGGCCACTGCTGCTCGACGGGCAAAGAGTACTGCAACGGCACGTGCGCGGACGTCACGGCCGACAAGAACAACTGCGGCGCCTGCGGCAACGTCTGTCCGGGCCAAGAGGTTTGCTCCAGCGGCGTGTGCACGAGCAGCCAGCCGTGCTCGGTCGTCGCGACTGCTTGGTGCAAGAACAAAGGCTGGTTCGTCTCGCCTTGGCCCAACCAGTTCCCGAATCCGCCGGGAGGGGCGATCGTCTGTACGAAAGCCGCGAACTCGGCGGGCAACGACTGCGACACCTGCGCGACCTACAACCAGCTCGTTTGGAAGAAGACGGCGAAGGACGTCTGCAGCTCGCCGCAGCAACTCGCGCCCGGAAACGTCTACGGCGGGCACTCTCCGTGCCTCTGCCAAGCGAACGATCTGGCGTGCGGCTCGTGGCAGATGAACAACTGCACGCCTGACTGAACGACCCTATTTCTTGGGGATCGCGGCCCAGGCGTCGCTGTAGCTGCCGCCGGGGTTCCACATGATCCAGCCCGTGCCGCCTGCCTTGTCGGCCTCGACGGCCTCTTGCGCGAGATACTTCGGCCCGTAGCCGGGCGAGTTCCACATGAACGCCTGGAGCCACGGGCGGATCACGCTGGTCGTGACGTGCGCACGTGCGAGCTTGGCCGTCGCCTGCTTCGTGCCGATGCCGACGATCTCCGGGTGGCTGCCTGGCTCGGCCCAGCCCATGTAGCCGTGGCCATAGTGTGAAGGATACACCATCGGCATCAGTGCCTCGGCTTCGGGTGCCAGGCGTTCGATCTCTTGGCCCAGGTTGTCGATGTCCGGTTGGTAGTCCTGCGTCGTCACGCCAAAGATGTCGAGAGACAGCGGCACGTGGCGCGCGAGCGTGATCGCGTGGATGCGGTGCGCGAAGGCCGTGATGACGTCCTTCTGGTTGCGGTTGTGATCCTTGAGGTGGAACTCCGCGTTGCCGAGCCCGTTCTGCACGGGGTACCGCACGTAGTCCAGGTTGATCTCGTCCGCGCCGAGGTCGAGCACCTCTTTGACGAGGTCCTCGATGTACTGCTGCGAGAGGTCGCCCGCGGGATCCAACCACCCGATCGGATAGGGGCCGCCCCAAGATCCGCGGACGCTCAGGTCGGGGGCCTTTTCCGCGGTCCAGGGATCGTGGAAGCACGCCACGCGCACGCTCACGCGAACGCCGTATTTGTGGGCGAATCGAATGGTGCGTGACAAGTCAGCGATCGGCGCGTTCTTGGTGGCGCCGGTGTCGATCGCGACCTTCACCTTCGAGGGGTACGTCACGTCGCCCATGTATGCCTTGCCGTCCAAGATGATCGCGTTCATGCCGCGCTCTTGCAGGTGTCGGAGCGTGTCCTCCCAGCGGACGGTCGCGTCGGGGCCGGTCAAGAAGATGCCGCGCATGGCTTTGTCTTCGGGCCAGGGCAACCGATCGGCGTCGGGGTTCGGAGCCTTGGTGATCAGGTTGGGGATCGTGATCGTGGAGCCGGGCTTCGGGTTGCCGAGTGTCTTGCCGAGGTCCGCCGCGAGGTACGTCTCGGTCAGCGGGAGGTACGCCTTGGCGATCGTGTACCCACTGTCCTTGGGACCGACTTCGTGCGTGACCACGAGCGCGCCGTCAGCGTTGCGTGCCGCCTTGCCGCCCTGAGGGAGGTGCGCCTGCGCCCACGATAAAAGCGTGTCGGGCGCCGGCTCCGGGGGTGTGGCTTCGGGCGCAGTTTGCGTGGGCGTGGGCGCCGCGACAGCGAACGCCTGAGAGGCGTGCGGATTACGGACGGGCTCCTTCGATGCGAGGGGAGCTTGGCCCGCACAAGCGGACACGGCGACGGCGACAAGCAAGGTGGAGCGTGCGTGCATGATGGGACAGACTTCGCGCGACTCCACACGCGAGGCCAAGTTTTTAGGGCCGTTTGTCGTTCGCGGAGGGTGACGACAAGAGCTCCGTCCGTTGGCGTCGTTCGCGGGCAAGTAGCAACTCGCTCGCGACACGCTTGGGCGTGCTCGGACCGCGGTACACGAACGCCGTGTAGAACTGCACGAGATCGGCGCCAGCGTCCATCATCGCGAGAGCGTCCTCACCCGTAGAGACTCCGCCGACGCCGATGATCGTCGCCCGAGTTCCCAGCTTGGCGCGTGCTCGCGCGACGACCTCACGAGCGCGTGTCGCGAGCGGCGGTCCCGAGAGCCCACCGGCGCCGATCTGCTGCACGCGTTCGGGTGGCGTCGACAACCCCGCGCGTGCGACGGTCGTGTTCGTCGCGACGATCCCCGCAAGACCGACCTCTCCCACGACCTCGAGCAGCGCGTCGAGATCGGCGTCCCCCAGATCGGGCGCGACCTTCAGGAGGATGGGGCGCGAGTGTTCGTTTTGTTGAACAAGCGACGAGAGCAGAGCGCGCGCGAGCGCCGGACCCTGCAGCGCACGTAGGTTGGCGGTGTTCGGCGAAGACACGTTCACGACCACGAAATCGCACACGGGCGCGACGTGGCGGAAGCTCTCCAAGTAGTCCTCGATCACGGGCTCGGGATCTTCCGTGATCTCCACCGTTCGCGACTTGCCGATCGAGAACGC
>JAYVYD010000159.1:0-4609 GCA_043784605.1 Myxococcales bacterium
GTCGGGACCCCTGAGTCCCGACGTCGGGACTTGGAGGAACCAGGCCAAATCTAAGGCTCGCGTCACCCGAGAAGCGATCGAGGCACCAGACCGCACGGAATGTCGCGCCAGGAGGTATCGCCACCGACGACCGACGGGACGAAAGGATTCGCCCTAGAATTGTTGCTGGCGAAGCCAACCCGCTCAGTTGTTGTCGTTCGTCGAAGGCGACGACAATTCCTCGCGCGCGGTCTCGTTCCAGCCACGGACACCGGCGAGACTGAAGCCCACGTCGAGTCCATGCGCGCTGACTTGTCGGGCGTCCGCGACTCCGCCGTGCAACTCCGCGACTGCGCGCACGAGCGCTAGTCCGAGTCCTTTGCCGGTGCCATCGGCGACTCCGCGCCAATAGCGATCGAACATGCGGTCGCGCCCCTCACGCTCAAGGCCGGGTCCTGCGTCGATCACGGAGACTCGAATCGCGTCTTGTCCGCGCTCGACTCGGAGTGTTCGCGCGCCACCTGCGTGCTTGTCAGCGTTCTGCACGAGGTTCTTCAACGCGAGCGTGACGAGCCGTTCGTCGCCCATCGTGAGCGCCTCGTCGGGCGCCTCCACGATCACGCCCTTCGGAGCAAGACCGCGCGCTACGTCCGCGACGTTCACGATCGCGGTCGAGCGTTTGCTATTGCGGTCCGAGACGACCAAGATTGCCTCGATCACGTCGGACATGCGCACGACCTCCTCGCGCGCGGAAGAAGACAGTCGCACGCCGCCCTCGTCACTCTTGCTCGTGTCCATCTCCGCGAGGAGGGCGGTGAGCGGGGTCCGCAGCTCGTGCGCGATGTGAGCGCTCGTCGCTCGCTCGCTCGCCGCTGCCGCAAGCAGCTTGCCCACGAGCTCTTCGAAGGCGGCGCCAAGCTCGGCGAGCTCCTTGGTGTTCGACGTGGGTCGTTTCTGTCCCTCCGCGCGCTTCGTCCAGGCAACGAGCGCTCCGACCTCGGCCAGCGGCTCGCGCAGCGCGCGGCGCACGCTAACGACGAGCGCTGCGATCGCGAGCAACACGATCGCGAACATGCCCTCCGCGAGCGCTCGCACAGTCGCGCGATGCGCGTCGAGCGCGACGGCGGCGGTCACGACGTAGTCGTCCTCTCCGACGCTACAAGCGCGCCAGTCGTCATCCGTCACACACTCGCCGATGGGAACGCTCGCAGGCGCTTCGCCGACGACCTTCGTCCCACGCGTCGTGATCGACAAGCGCACGCCCTCCGCGTGTGCCGCCGCGCGCACTTCGGTGATCGCCTCGTCGAGCGAGTCGCCCTCCGAGAGCTCGCGCCTCAACATCGAGTGCAGAGCGTCTGCGCGATCGTGAGCGAGGCTCGTATCCGCCCGATCGAGCGCGAAATGCGTGAGGAGCACGGCCGCAACGCCAACCACGGCGATCGACGTGGCCGCGATCGTGACGAAGCGCGCCGTCAGACGAGCGCCGAGCGTTGGCCTCAAGATCTCCGTCTCACGACCTTGGCTCAAGACCTCGTCCTCACGGGCTTCGGACCTGGCACGCTCGGTTCGAGCGCCCACGCGAACCCTACTTGGCGAATCGTGCGAATCACTTCGCCGAGCCCTCGCTCGTGCAGCTTGCGACGCGCGCGCGTCACGAGCACCTCGAGGCTCGCGGCTGCGCTCTCCGAAGAGTCGCCCCAGAGGCTCTCGGTGATGTCGTCTCTCGAGACGGCTCGCCCGTCTCGCCAAGCCAACAGCAACAAGATGTCGAGCTCGCGCGGCGTGAATGCGAGAGGCTCGCCGTCGCACGTAATGACCCGCCGCTCGCGGTCCAGCTCGAGCCGGCCGTAAGAACGTCGCGCTTCGGTCCACCGTGGTCCGCGGCGTCCAAGCGCACGCACGCGGGCGAGCAGCTCCTCCATCGCGAACGGCTTGCCGAGATAGTCGTCCGCTCCCGCGTCGAGGCCAGCGACACGGTCCGACACCGTCGTGCGCGCGGTCAGCAACAGGATGCCGAGGTCGTTGCCGTCGGAACGGAGCGCGCGGCAGAGCTCGAGCCCCGAGCCGTCCGGGAGGCCCACGTCAACCACCGCGAGGTCGAAATGGGCTGCCAGCGCCAGCGCCTTCGCGTCCGCAACCGTCCCAGCGGAACGGAGCTCATGGCCGTCCGCCCTGAGTCGATCGCCCACGAGCCGTGCGACGCGCGCGCTGTCCTCGACGATCAAGATACGCACGACCGGCATGGTAGCGCAGGTGCGTGGCGCGCTTCCCATGTCACGGTCGCTTCGCGGCAAACCCCATACTTTCGCGGTGCGGCGTGACAGAGGGGTGGCTCCATACTAGGAACGCGTGTCGATATGGAACGCGTAGTCATCACGGGCATTGGTCTCGTATCCCCTCTCGGCATCGGCAAGGACGTGACCTGGCAGGCGCTGTTGGCAGGCCAGAGCGGCGTGGGTCGCATCACCCTTTTCGACACCGAGAAGTTCCGCGTCAAGATCGCCGCGGAGGTCAAAAATTGGGACCCGCTCGCCTTCATCGAGAAGAAGAAGGTCAAGGAGATGGGCCGCTTCTGCCAGTTCGGCTTCGCCGCAGGCGCGCTCGCGATCAAGGACGCTGGGCTCGTGCTCACCGAAGAGGAGCAGTACGAGGCCGGTTGCTTCGTGGGCGTCGGTCTCGGCGGGCTCGAGTGCCTGGAGGAGGCCAAGCGCATCATCATCGAGAAGGGCCCGCAGCGCGTCAGCCCATATGCAATCCCCGGCATCATTGCGAACCTCGCAGCGGGCCAAATCTCGATGGCTCACCACCTCAAGGGTCCGTCGTATTGCAACACCAGCGCGTGCTCGAGCGGCGCGCACTCGTTGGGCGAAGCGGCGGAATGGATCCGTCGCGGTCGCGCGCAGGTCATGGTCGCGGGCGGCGCAGAGGCTACGGTCTCTCCCGTCGGCATCGGCGGCTTCGAGGCGATGATGGCGCTCAGCAAGCGCAACGACGACCCCACGCGCGCGAGCCGCCCGTTCGACAAGGGCCGTGATGGCTTCATCGTCGGCGAAGGTGCGGGTATCATGGTGCTCGAGAACCTCACCCGCGCCAAAGCGCGCGGTGCGAAGATTTACGCGGAGGTCACAGGATACGGCGCCTCCAGCGACGCCTACCACCTCACCCAGCCGAGCCAAGAGGGACCCATGCGCGCCATCAAGATGGCACTCAAGGACGCCAAGCTCGACCCGAGTCAAATCGACTATGTCAATGCGCACGGAACGTCGACGCAGATCGGCGACTTGAACGAGTCACGCGCCATCACGGGAGTGTTCGGCGATCACGCGACCAGCAAAAAGCTCTGGGTGAGCTCGACCAAGTCGATGACGGGTCACCTGTTGGGCGCCGCCGGAGCGCTCGAGAGCGCGGTCTGCGCGCTCGCCATCTCGGAGGGGCGTGTCCCGCCGACGATCAACCTCGACGATCAAGATCCCGGGTGCGTGCTCGACTACGTGGCGCACGAGGCGCGCGACCGGAAGATCAGCCACGCGGTGAATAACTCGTTCGGCTTTGGCGGTACTAACGCCAGCCTCGTCTTCTCCGCGTTCGAGGGCTGAAATTGCGCTGTCCTTTCTGCGCGCACATCGAGAGCAAGGTGATCGACTCACGCGCCTCGGGCCCGGCGGACGTGATTCGACGTCGGCGCGAGTGTGAGAAGTGCGAGCGCCGATTCACCACGTACGAGCGCGTCGAGGACGTTGTGCCAGCGGTCGTCAAGAAGGACGGCCGTCGCGAGCCCTTCGATCGCCAGAAGGTGATGATGGGGTTGAGCCGCGCGTGCGAGAAGCGCCCGGTCTCGCGTGAGGCGCTCGACTCCCTCGTGGACCGCGTGGAGCGCGCGCTCATCGATTCGGGCGAAAAAGAGGTCTCGGCGCGCACGATCGGCGAGCGCGTGATGGTGGAGCTTGCCACCGTGGATGACATCGCGTACGTGCGCTTCGCGAGCGTGTACCGCTCGTTCCGGGACATCTCCGAGCTACGCGCCGAGGTCGAGCGCGTCGACGTTCAACGTACGGCGGCGGCGAGTCAGCCCGACGCCGAGCAGCGGCAGCCGTCGTGACCGACATCGCGCTCACGCCCGCGGAGGCATCCGACGCGCAGTACCTCGCGCACGCCATCCTGCTCGCGAAGAAGGGTCGCCCGTCGCCCAACCCTCACGTCGGCGCCGTCGTCGTCAAAGATGGCAAGGTCCTCGGCGAGGGGCACCATGAGCGCGCGGGCGGCGATCACGCGGAGGTAGTCGCGCTGCGTGCCGCAGGAGATGGCGCGAACGGCGCGGTGCTGTACGTCACGCTCGAGCCCTGCAATCACTTCGGGCGTACGCCGCCATGCACGGAGGAGATCCTCCGCGCGAAGATCAAGCGCGTGGTCGTCGGGTGTCGCGATCCGAACCCGCACGTCGACGGCGGTGGCCTCGAGAAGCTCGTCGCCAAAGGCGTCGCGATTACGGGCGGCGTGCTCGAGGCCGAGTGCAACAAGCTCATCGCGCCCTTCACCAAGCACGTCACCAAGGGCTTGCCCTACGTGTCATTGAAGCTAGCTCTCTCTCTCGACGGCCGCATCGCCACGCGCACCGGCGCCTCCAAGTGGG
>JAYVYD010000160.1:0-15437 GCA_043784605.1 Myxococcales bacterium
CGTCATAGCGAAGAGAATGCCCATCGGTAGGCCGGTGGTGTCCCAGTTCGAGAATCCCCACGCACCTGAAATGCTGTCACTCTCGATTTGCGCGACTGCACATTGAAAGTGCCCGCTTTGGATGAAGTCGGGCGGGCTGGACAGAGTGGGCTGATGCAAATCGATCAACCACGCGGCGTCGTTCCTGATGGCGTATCGCTCCTGCGAGATCGATCCCTCGAAGCCCCAGCGCGCCGGCATGATGTACATGAGCGGCTTGAGCATCGGGTTCGTGGTCATCGGCACCATGAGTCCGCCCAGCACGATTTGAGGGATGAGCGCGATCGGTGTCAGCGCCATCGCGGCTTCGGCGGAGGCGACGATCGTCGAGAGCAGAAGGCCGAGCGCGGCGGCGTTCATCGCCACTGCGATCATCGAGAGGAGCTCGAGGAAGAAGGCGCCCGGACCGCCGTTGAAGCCGAGGCTGAAGAACACGATCGCGAGCAGCATCGTGCACTGCACGACGCACACCATCGAAAGAATGATGTACTTCGACAGCACATAGTTCACGAGCGATAGGTTCACCATGCGCTCGCGCATGTAGATGGCGCGCTCGGTCACGATTTCGCGCGCGGCGTTGCTCGTTCCGAACCAGACGCACGATACGACGACGAAGAACATCGCCGCCGTATGGTCGGTCGTCATCTGCATCTCGCTGAGCAGGTTGGCCGTGCCGCTCGTCGTTTGAGGGCTCTTTTTGGCCAATTCCTGCAGTGCGCCCAAGCACCAGAACGGGATGGCTGACTTCTGCCCGCCGAAGACGAACGCGAGCATGATGCCGATGACCGGCGCTTGCAGGAACATGATCGCGGCACCCGCGCGATCGCGGATCTTCACCTTCCAATAGCGCGACATGAGCAACGTGAGCTGTCGCAACATCGCGGTGGAGGCGCGGGCCGGAGTTCCGCGTGCGGCGGGCTCGGTGCCGACTGCGCGCCGGCCCGCGTACATCTTCTGGAACACGGGGTTTTGGTTCTGGAAGAACTCCGCGCGCCACTGCTTGGCGGACTCGAGCCTTGCGATTGCGCGCGGCGTGTTCGGGTCTCGCTGCTTCATCTGCTCGTGCGTCGCACGCTCGCGCACGTTGAGCATGTCGAACATGTCGCGCGGCGTCTCGATGGCCACCGCAGTGCCCTGGTACGCGGCCCGATAGGGACTCCCGGGGCGTTCGATGATCGAGCCGAAGAAGCGATACGAGTCGCTCCCCGTCGGACCGAAATACGTGGGAATCCCGCCGTAGCCCATGATGAACGCGAGATTGAATTTCTCGAACTCGTCCTTGGCCGGTTGGTGGATCGTCATGATGATCGTCTTGCCCGTCTTCTTCGTGAGATCGGCGAGCAGGTTGATCAGGCTGGTCGTGTCATCCGCGGCGAGACCGCTCGTGGGCTCGTCCAAAAAGACGATGACGGGATCGGTGACGAGCTCGAGCGCGATGTTGACGCGCTTGCGTTGTCCGCCCGAGAGCACCTTCTTCTCGGGCTTTCCGATCTGCAGGTTGCGCACGGCCTCGAGGCCGAGATCGCGCAGCGTCTGATCGACGAGGTTGTCGATCTCGTCGTCCGAGTAGTCGGGAGGCAGGCGGAACTGCGCGGAGTACTTCACCGCCTCGAAGACCGTAAGCTCGGGGTGCACGATGTCGTCCTGCGGGACGTACCCGATCGAGCCGCGCAGCGCGTCGTAGATGGCGTACAGGTCCTCGCCGTTGATACGCACTTGGCCCGAAGTGGGCGGCAAATAGCCGTTGAGCGTCATCAAGAGCGTGGTCTTGCCAGCGCCCGACGGACCCATGAGTGCGATCATGTCGCCGGGAAGCGCCTTGAACGACACGTGGTCGAGCAGGGTCTTCATCGCGCCCTTGTTGTCGCGATCCGGCACTTCCAAGAAGAGGTCCCACGCCTCGATTTCGTAGAGCGGCTTGCCGGCCCACGAGGCTTGTTGGTCCTCGACGACGACGTTGATCTGCTGACCCGCGATCTGGATCAGCAGCGGCATCGGGCCGATGTAGACCTTCTCGCCGTTCGCGATGGGCACGCGCGCGCCAGGAGCGAGCCGTTGTCCGCGTACGAACGTTCCGTTCGCGCTGCGGAGGTCTTCGAGGATCAGCTGCCCGCCCTGATTGAGGATGCGCGCGTGGTGCGATGAGACTTGCGGATGCGCGACGACGATTTTGTTGTCAGGCGTGCGGCCGATCGAGATGACGGAGTCGGCGCCACCGCCCTGCATCTGAGCCATGTTCAGCTCGCCGATGACGGTACGATGCTTTCGCGGCGCGGCGTTGTCTGGAGCGAGGCCCTGAGGGGACGCGGCCTGCGGGGGCGCCGCCGCGTTGGGTGCGGCCAGGCCCGCGGCGGCTGCAGCCTGCGCCCACTGTCCGAGCAACGACACGGGGACAGGCACCGGACCGAACGCGACGACGCCGTTCGGATCAATCGGCACCGGCTGGTTCGGCGAGATTGGCTGCGGTCCGCCGACGTACGTGCCGCTCGTCGAGCCATGATCCATCGCCATCATGCGGTCGAGCATCACCGTGGCGTGCTGCGAGCTCACCGAGTTGTGTGCGATCGTCAGCGAGGATCGCGTCGCGTCGCGGCCCACGATCACCTGCCCGCGCGGGGCAGGCAGCTGGCCCGGCGACATGAGCATCATCACGATCGCCGGGTGTGATAGCGGCACGGGCGACTGGCCCATCGTGAACGCAGTTCGAAAATCGAACGGCACGGGCTGCTGCGGCGCGACTGCCGCACCGTTTGCGAAGCTCTGGCCTTGGCCTAGATCAACGTAAAAGAGCTGGCCGTTCTGCTTGATGACGCGCGCGTGATGCGGCGCAACTCCAGGCCCTTGAACGACTACGTCCGCATCGGGAGCGCTCCCGAGGGTGATTTGATCGCGACCAAGTCCGGGGATCATTTTAGGGTCCCAGAGGTCTATCAGGGACCGGCACGTCCTCGGCGGACTTTTCGCCGCTTACTTTCGGAGAGCGCTATTGGCCTTGATGCATGCCTCGACCGCGTCGTTCTGGGCATTGCACGCTTGTGTCGTGTAGCTGCGCTGCACGCACACCGAGTTCGTCTCTAGGCATGTCTGCCATGCGTCGAATTGAGTCGAGCAACCGTAGTCCTTCGCGGCGTCTTCTTCACCCTCGAGGCCATCGGCGCACGCGGACTTGTCCTTGTCGTTGCCGCCGACACAGTCGACCGCGTTGCTGCAGAAGCTCGAGTACTCGACGCAGCCCTGCGGAACGCAGAGGACAAGGAGACCCGTCGCGCATAGGAGACGGAAGATTAGCTTCTTCATAAAAGCACCAGTACCACAGCAGTCCGAAAAGCAGGCGTCAGATCCCTTAAACGCCAACGCGCGGCCTTTAGGGGTCGCGCGTTGAGCGAAGCCGGGGACGCAGCAGACCGTTACATGCAGATGCCGATGGAGGTGCCCGAGGTCTTGACCGGGGTGCAGGTGCCCGTCGTGCAGTCAGCTTGCTTGGTGCAAGTAACGTATTGGTTGTCGACGTATTTGCCAGCGTCGATCGTGCCCGTGCACGCCTGCGCCGTGGCGCAGCGCGTATTGTTGAAGCCCTTGGTCTTCAGGAAACCCGTGCAGTTCGGGTCGGCTACGGTGGGGCCAGCGGTGAGGCAACACACGTTGCCCATGGGGCACTCTTCGGGAGCCGAGCACGCCCAGATTGGATCACCCATCGGACAGGCGTTCGCGTTCGCCGCACACACTGACGCGCCCGCTTCGGCAGAGGGAGACAAGCAGCAGACCTGCGAGCCAACCGTGCAGTAGGTAGACCCCGCGTCTCCCGACTTGCTGAACGGGCAGTAGAGGCCCTTCATGCTGGGGGGAAAGAACATCGGCGGCTTTGCGCAGCCCATGCTCGAGTCCGGGTTGACGTTCCCGTCGGGATCGATCGAGGTATCGGGGTTGTTGCCTCCCGTGTCCTTCTTCGAGCCGTCAGGTCCCGGGACGATCGTGTTGTCGATAGGAGAGGAGCTGCTGCATGCGACCATGCCGAAGCCGGCGCTCGCTACGGCGACGCCGCCTCCGAAGATCCAAATAAACGCGCTGCTCTTCTTCATGACAATGCCCTTTCAACTAAGCCCCAGTCGCTAGAAATGTGCGACGACCGGGGTTTTGATCACCAAAACGTTAATGCGGAAGCTTCCGTGTCAGCTCGCCGCGGTGATCGGCTTTTGGAAGAGGACGACTTTGTACGTGTCCGTACCGTCGACCATGTTGATGTAGAGCCTGGTGCCGGGGTTACGGCAGAAGTTCTTCAGCGACACCTCGGCCTCCGCGCGCTTGCGGCTCCCGAGCATCGGGATGCGGAACGCGGGGAAGCTGCGGATGCACTGGTCGACGAACGTGTCGATGCGTGCCTTGTCTTCATCGCGGGCGAGCACGGCCTCTTTGGTCACGTCGGCCTCTTCGATCTTCTTCATGCCGACGCTCTCGAGGACGTCGAAGCAGGGCTTCCAGGTGGAATCCGGGATCGCGTTGCCCCAAACCAAATAGCCGCCCGGCTTGAGCATGTCGTAGGCGGTCTGGAAGAAGCGACGGTCTTCGTCGGTCGCCACGCCCGGCATTTCGGTGACGTGCGTCTCGTTGACGGCGACGAAATCCGCGGTGCCGTTCCGGCTCTTGAGCTCTGAGGCGTCGCCACACGTCGCCTTGAGGCGACCGTTGAGCTGCGGGACGAACTTGCGCTTGCAAGTGAGGATCGCGGCGGCCTGCAAATCCACGGCTTCGTACGTGGCATTCGGGAGGACCTTGCTGCAGACGTGGTGCGCGCCTGCGCCCGTGCCGCAACCCATCTCGATGATATGGACCTTGCCGTCGCGCTCGGCGATGTACTTTTTCACGGCGTCGAAGTGGTAGAGGCCGGCATACGCGTTCTGGCCAAATAGCTGCGGATCCGTAGCGCGGTTGGGACACTCGCCCCAAGCCTTTGGCCACGCGTATCCCCACGTGTTGAACGTCACTTCGTAGCGTTCGCCGGTCGCGGCTTTCACTTCGCCCATCGAGCGATAGAGCGCGTACAGCAGCGAATACAGCGACCGCTTGTCGTAGTCGCCTTCTGCGATGTCCCCATCCGAGAGAGAGATCTTCTTCTTCTTCTCGATAAGGGAGCTCATCACCCACGCCCCAAGAATGAATTGAAGTTGAGTCTTGGAGTAATCGGCTTCCCGATTCAGTGCCGTGAGGATGTCCATGCTTCTCTCCGTGTTTGTTTCTATGGGTATCGCGGTACCAACGGCACCGTACGAGCGCGGTCCTCGTAGCACGAAGCTGCGCGTGACCTTTTGGAAATATTGGCCCCCCCGGGTCAAATGTTGCTGGGTAAGCCAATGCGCTTCGGATCGAACGAACAACCGGTCTTGACTCCCAGCGCAAAGCAGGCTCCTACTGCGCCCCTATCGCTTCGAGTCTCAAGGGAGCATTTCCCGAGAGATGAGTCGCGCTGCTCCAAGGATGGATCGAATGGCTGAAGGCACTATCAAGCGGTTGACGGACAAGGGTTTCGGATTTATCGAGACCGGCAGCGGGAAAGACCTGTTCTTTCACATGTCTGCTGTCGAGGGCGTGCGGTTCGAGGACCTGAAACAAGGTCAGCGCGTGTCCTTTATGGAAGGACAAGGCCCGAAAGGCCCGCGCGCAGAGAACGTCAAAGTGCTCTAAGCACGACGACACATCACACCAAGCTAGACGCGCGGCGGCTCTTCGAACGGAGCCCCGCGCGTTTTCTTTTTGTCCGCGTGGGGCAGGAGAAGTCACGGGAAGGCGGGAAATGGATGTCACCCAAACCCGATGAACACAGTTAATTGGGGATTTCACGTGACCAAACCCCCCAAAAAATACGGTTCGCGCGCGCACTGAGTGAGTCTTCCCGTCTTCCCGCGAATCGGCAGCCGCCTCAGATCGCGCCGCCTGCCTTTACGATGATGGCGTCGAGCGCAGCCAAGTCGATGCACTCGGTGCCGACCTCGCGTGCCTTGCGCGCCTTGGTGGAGCCGCTCTCGGGGTCCGCCATGACCAAATAAGTGAGCCCTTTGGTGACGCGGTCCATCACAGCGCCGCCGTTGCGCACCACCATTTGCTCGAGTTCGTCGCGTTTGCGTGGCTGCGCGCCGGTGAAACAAACACTCTTTTCCGAGAGCGCCGCTCCGCGTGGACCCGCGGGCGCGGCGGGTTTTGCGGCCTTGGTCGGCTTCTTTTTTGGCGCGCCAGGAACCTCCTGTCGTTGCTCTTCACGTTCTTCTGCGGCGGCAGGTTCTTCTTCGGCGGCAGGTGCGTCTCCGGCTGCTGCGACGATCACGAGGAACTCTTTGTCGTCGATGCATTGCGTGCCGTACTTCTTCGCCTTCTCGGCCTTGCTCGATCCGCTGTTGGGATCCGCCATCACGAGATAGTGGAGCTCCTTCGTGACTCCCGACAACACGGTGCCGCCGTGCTGCTCGACCATCGCCTCGTACTCCTTGCGCGGCAGCGGCAGCGCGCCCGTGAAGCAGAACATCTTGCCGCTCAATGCGCCGCCGGCGCTCGGCGCGACGGGGACGACGCCCGCCGCGAGCAATCGGGCGATCTCGTCTCTGCGCGCGAGCAGACCCGCGACGACGCTCTTCGCACGAGTGGGCCCCATTCCCTTGAGCGCGCCGAGCTCTTCGTCGGTCACGCCCTGGACCTTGGAGAGCGTGTCGTAGCCGCTACTGACGATCAACTTGGCAGTCTCGAGCGCGAAGTCGTCGATCCCCAAAGAGGCTAAAAATACGGGCAAAGTGAGCGGCAACTTGGCATTGAGATTTTCCAACACCTTCGTGGCGATGATGGTGCCGCGCCGCTCGAGCTTGGCGATCTGCTCCACCTTCAACTTGTAGAGATCCGCGGGCTCACGCACGAGCTTGGCTTCGACGAGCTGCGCGATGATCTTCTCGCCCCACTCGTGGATGTCTTGCACGCCGACCCAACGCTGGATGCGCCCCTCGACGAGCGCGCGACAATCCATGTTGGTGCAGACGAGGTACTCGCCCTTGCGAGTCAGACCCTCTTTGCAGACTGCGCACTTCGTCGGGATTGTGACCGTCGGGCCGTGTTTGACGACGACCTCTTCCAAGTGAGGGATGACGTCGTTGCGTCGCGACACGAGCACCTCGTCACCCACGCCAATGCCGAGTCGCTCCGTGTTCGAAGCGTTGTGGAGCACGACCGATTGCACGACCGCGCCGCCGAGCTCCACGGGGGCGACTGTCGCGATCGGCGTGACTCGGCCAGTGGGTCCCGTGTCCCACTCGATCGCCAAAACAGTGCTAATTTTAGCCATGCTGGCGAATTTGTACGCGACCGCGCCGCGCGGGCGATCCGCAAGCTCACCCAACAAGTGCTGAGAGCGCATGTCGTTGGCGCGCACGACCAAGCCGTCGATCTCGTAGTCGAGAGCCGCGCGCTTGTTGGTCGCGTAGTCCTTGTGGATCTTCAGCACGCCATCTGCGTCCGTGATCGTGAAGGGTGGAACGATGAGGCCGAGCTTCTCGATGCGCGAGTACTTCTCCTCTTCGGTGTCGAACTCTTTGTCGCCCTCGATGTCGTAGAACATCACCGTGAGGTGCTCGCAGCCCTCGCCGTCGTAGCGCTTGGACGTGCCGGCGGCTTTGTTGCGAGGCGGGCTGTCGTAGCCGGGCCAGCCCTTCTTCATGTCGCTCAAGTACAAGATGATCTCGCCGCGTAGGCTGACCGTGATCGCCTCCGGCAGCTTCGCGGGCACGCCCTTCATGCGGCGCGCGTTCTGCGTGATGCGCTCGCCGATCTGTCCGTCTCCGCGCGTGATGGCCTCGACCAACTTTCCCTTCTCGTAGTTCACCGCGAGTGAGAGCCCGTCGAGCTTCTCGGTCACGAGCAGGTCCTTCGAGATGGGTGGCAGCTTGCTCTCTTGTCCGAGCTTCTCGCAGAGCGCGAGCCATTGCCGGAACTCGGCCTCGTTCACCGCCTTGTTGAGCGAGCCCATCGGGATCGCGTGGCGCGCCTTCTCCCACTCGGTCACGGCCTGCTCTCGCAACGGCGCACCGATGCTCGCGAGCACCGCGTTCTCCGGATCTAGCTTGCGCAGCTCGTCTTCGAGCGCGTCGTACGCGGCGTCGGAGACCTTTGGCTGGCCGTTGTAGTACGCATCTTTGTAGGTGCGCAGCAGCGCGGCCAGCTCGACGACTCGCCCCTTGGTGCCATTCTGTTTCGCCATTGGACCGTGAAGGCTACGGACGAGCGCCCACGGTTTCAACATTCAACTCCCCACGGGGTCGCCCTTCAACTTCCATTCGAAGCGCTCGTACCACTCGATGTTTTCCTGTCGAAAATGGATCACGAACGAGACGTTGTCGTCGGTCGGATGTGGTGGGCCGCAGATGACGCCTCGGTCGACCACCACGTTCACGTCCGTCTTTCCGGGCGCGTCGCCGACGAACGCATAGGACTGATAGCTTGGCTCGCGCAGGTCCGGTGTGATGGGGGCGCCGTCGATCTCGAAGGTCCACGTTGCCGGAGACGTGGAGAGCGTTCGAGGTGTGCGCGCGACGAACGCGACGCACGTGTGGCGCGTGCCGGCCTCCACGACCCACGCGTCGTCCTGCACCAGCTCGCGCGCGAGTCCTGTCGCCGTAGCCTCGTCCGCCGTCGGGCCCATGAGCATCGTCGTGAGGCGCGCCTGCTCGGTGCCGACGGCGCTGCGGGGCACTTCGGCGGTCTTTGCCGGAGGTGTACAGGCCAGGCAAGCCGCGATCAAAACGAGTTTATTCATTGCGCCACGGAGCATAGCGCGGCCCCTTCGATCAGGGCTTCTTGAACTTCAAAGTCATGCGGTCGCTCTCGCCGATCGCCTTGAATTTAGCCTTGTCCACGTCACCACCCTCGTAGGTCGGAGGCAAGCTCCACACGCCGTTCGGGTAGTCCTTCGTGTCTTTGGCGTTCGCGTTGATTTCCGATTTGTCCGCCACCACGAAGCCCGCCTTCGTGGCGAAATCGATCGCAACGGCTTCGGGGACATATCCGCTCTTGGCGATGCTCTGCGCATCACTCGGCGCGCCCGCCGCCGCGCGGTGCTCGACGACTCCCAGCGTGCCGCCACGCTTCAACACCGTGAACGCAGACTTGAAGACCTTGTCCATGACGCCATCACGAATCCACCCATGCAGGTTGCGGAACGTGAGCACCAGGTCCGCCGAGCCGTCCGGGCCGAGCGCGTAGTCCTTCTTGATGTCGGCCATCACGGGCGTGACGCGATCGAACATCGTCGGGCTCTTCGTCAGGCGATCGAACAGCGCCTTGCCGTTCTGTTGCGCCTCCGGAGGTGCGTCCGCCGTGGGCGCCGTGATGAACATCTTGCCGTGGTCATGCACGTAGGGGGCGAGGATCGCCGTGTACCAACCCTGCCCGGGCGCGAGCTCCACGACCGTCATCGCCTCGGTCAAACCGAAGAACGTGAGCGTCTCACGCGGGTGGCGATAGACGTCACGCTCGCGCTCGGCCTCTGTGCGCTGCGGTCCAGCGAGCACCGCGTCGAGGCCGGGGTTCGCCGCCGGCGCGTTCGCCGGGGTCGATGCGCCGCCACAAGCGATGAACGGAACGAGGAGGAACGCGAGGCTCGATTTCATTCGCCGCACCTTAGCGCGATCTCGACGAGCCGCGTTCATCACGTGACGAGCGCGTTGATCTCGTGGTTCTCGAAGATCGGCTGAGAGGCGCCGTTCTTGGCGACTCGTAGCATCGCCCTTGCGACAGTCTCGGTCGTCGTCATGTGCTTTCCGGCGACGAGCCGCAAGACCGGCATGAGCGGCGAGATCAGCGCGTACAGCACGCGGTACGCGCGCGTCTTCGAGACCTCGCCGTGACGCGGTTGGATCAACGCGGGTCTGAATACGCACTTCGTCTCGAAGGGGAGGGCGAGCACGTAGTTCTCTGCAAGGCCTTTGACACGCGACCACATCACCTTGGACTTGCCCGTGTTGTCCGATCCGGCGCCCGAGACGAAGACCATCGCGCGGACACCGCCCGCAGCGATGAGCGCTTCACAAACGGACTCGGTCAGACCCACCGTGATGCGGCGATAAGCGTCCTCGGCGAGACCGGAGGAGGACGCGCCGAGACAGTAAAAGCACGCATCCAATCCCGCGAGCTCGCCGGCGATGGTGGAGAGATCGCTCAAGTCAGCGTGCACGATCTCTCTGAGCTTGTCGTGCGCGAGACCCGTTGCGGCGCGAACGACCGTGACGACGCGCAGGACCTCAGGGTCCAGCAAGCACTCACGCACGACACCTTGACCGACCATGCCAGTCGACCCGAAGACGATCACGTTCATGGGGCCCGACTCTAGTGCGTTTGTCCGCCGGCGACGAAGGCCGTGAGCTCCGCGATCACCGCTGGATCTCGCAGGATTCGCGTATGTCCGAGTCCCTGCGTGATCGTGAGGCGCGCGCCCGGCCAAGCCGCGGCGAGCTCGCGGCCGCAGCGCACGGGCACCTCGCGATCGCCCTCGTCGTGAACGACCAAGAGCGGCGCGTCCAGCTCTCGCGCTAGCGTGGGCGCATGCAGCTCTTCGAGACGCAGCGACAGCCGAGACTCGATGCGCCGGGTGAGTTCTGCCTGCGTCTCGGGTCCGAGGCCGCTCAATCGCGAGAAGCCACGCACGAAGTCGCGCAAGTCGATGGGGGGCGCGACGAACGCGAAGCGGCGAACGGGGAGCGGATCCCTGAGAGCACGCTCGTGCTCGGCACTCGGCGCGCGCGTGTGCCGGCTCATCGCGAACGTCACCGCGGCGCCTCCCATGGAGTGCGCCACGATCGCTTGGACGGGCAAGAACGGAGTCGCGACGTGCTCGAGCACGGAGTCCACCGCGTCGGCGAACTCGGGGAGCGACGCCGTCGTACCCTCGCTCTCACCGTGGCCCGGAGCGTCGAAGGTCACAACGCGAAACCCGCGCGCGAGGAGCGGATCGACCATGAATCCTAGCTGCCCCGCGCGACCATTCCAGCCGTGCACGAGCAGCACCGTGGGACCTTGCCCGAAGCTCCACGCCGCGAGACGGCGCTTGCCTGCCAGCACGGAAAAGCGCTCTCCGCGCGCCAAGAGCTCGCGCTCGACGAGTGGCGCTGGGTGGCGCGTCGTGTGAAACATCAGCTCCACGCCGACCTTCGCCGCGAGCGCAGGCGACGTCGCCTCAAGCGCCCGCAAGCCGGCTTTCATCGCGCGCAGCTGCCAGGAAAGAGTGCGAACGTTCGTGCTATTTTTAGACGGTGATGAGGTCTGGGGTGCCATGGCGTTGGGCCTTTCATTTTCAGGAGGCGTGGTGGCGTGCGTCGCGGATGAGTCGGTCGAACGCGGAGCGCGCGCGTCGGTCGCTCTTGGGATCGCGCAGCAGTCGAGACACGTGGAACTGGCCCAGCCCGAGGCAGTAAAACTCGTGGGCGAACTGGTCTACGTCGAGGTCCCGCCTGAAGTGGACTTCCTTCTTGGCGATGCGCGCGGCGGTGGCGAGGGTCTCCATCCAATCTCGCTGCGAGGCAACCAACAGATCGCGCGCGGGGCCTGGCTTGTCATCGAGTTCGACCGACGCCACCGCGAAAATACAGCCGCCCGGGAGCATGTCCTTCCACGCGAGCCAGCGCTCGAAGAGGGCCGTAACGCGTGGCTCGCCTCGCGGTGCCTTGAGCGCTGGGCTCACCACCATGACGACAAAGCGATCGATCGCGCCCTTGAGCACCTCGACCTGCAGGTTCTCCTTCGACGAGAAGTGCGCGAATAGGCCGCTCTTGGACATTCCTACCTTGTCCGCCAGCTTGCCGATCGTGATCCCGGCGAGGCCCTCTTCGCTCGCGAAAGAGATCGCGGCGTCCACGAGCGACGCGTGCGTGTCCTGCCCCTTCGTCATGCCAGCAGTATGGGACGATCGTGCTATTCGTCAACCCGCCTTGCCTCGTTGCGTCCAGAGTCGAACGGCGACGTACGCGCGCCAAGGGCGCCATGCCTCCGCGCGACGTAGGAGCTCCTTCGGCGAGGCACCGCCCATCGCGCGTGAGAGGACGAGATCCGACGAGGGAAACGCGTCAGGCTCGCGGCCGGCACGCATCATCACGTACTCCGCGGTCCACGCGCCGACGCCAGGGAGAGCCAGTAGAGACGCTCGAGAGTCGAGCACCCGAGCGTCCTCGGCGACCGCGCGCGAGAGCGCCTCGAGTGTACGGGCGCGTGCATGCGTAAGGCCAATCGCGGAGAGGTCCGCGCGTGAGAGCGCGTGAGCGTCTGGAAACTGGCCGCCGTTAGCGACGCGTCTGTACGCCAACGTTACAGATGCGAGCCGTCCTATTGGGCGGC
The DNA here is from genome assembly GCA_043784605.1 of Myxococcales bacterium. Lineage (GTDB taxonomy): Bacteria > Myxococcota_A > Polyangia > Polyangiales > Polyangiaceae > JANYHY01. The sequence goes on from JAYVYD010000160.1 coordinate 12,394, forward strand.
ATCCACATCACGAGCGGAATTGGGTTGCTTGTGCGGGCGTTGGTGTAGTTCACCCTTCGCATGACGAAACGCACCGTGGTCGCATTGATGTGGCTCCTCGCCATCGCCGCGCTCGTCTCGTGCGGGCGCTTCGGCGCCGTGTATCCGCCGCGTCCTGCGCAGTCGCCTTCACCGCCGGTCGCCGACCCTGCGCCCTCGCGCATCGTCGTGCATGTCGCGGTGACCAGCGCCTCTTTGAAGACAGCGCTCGACGACGCGGTCCCCAAGATCGGCGAGGGCACGTTCGCGCTGGGCGGGCAGCGCCGCTACTGGTGGCAGCGCATGCCGCTGGAGCTCACGTTCAGCCAGGGTCGCATCGTGCTGGATGCGCACGTCACCGCGAAGGTGGACGTTGGCGTCGCGAGCCCGGAGTTCTCGATCGATCTGCACGTCGTCGCCGAGCCCGTGATCAACACCGAGTACGCACTGAAGCTCCAAGGCGTGGAGGTGAAGGCCACGTCGTCCGATCGCAAAGTGAAAATGGCCGAGTCGTTCGCGGGCGTGCTCGACCTCGTCTCCGCGCAGGTGACCACCAAGCTCAAGGAGTTCACCCAAGATCTGAAGCCGACGATCGAGAAGGCCTACGCGAAGGTCGCCGTGCCGATTCCGGTGCCGATCGGCGACGCGAAGGGATGCGCGCTGCTCAAGGTGCTGGGCGTCGAGGCGGGGCCGACGGTGGTCGCGGACGGCATCGAGAAGGACCTCGCGATCATCGTCGCGCCGTCGGTCACCATCCCTTGCGCTGAGCCCGACGCGAACATGCCGCTCCCCGCGCTCGCCAATGTCGCCACGCTCGCGTCCGGCCCCTTCACCGTCACCATACCGGTCGCCGCGAGCTACGAGGAGCTCACCCGCGCGATGGGCGTGGTCTTCACGGACGGGAAGTACTTCTTCTCTGCGGACTATCCGAAGCTCTACTTGGAGAAGCCCGACTTGTACGAGTCCGAGGGCAAAATGGTGCTGAAAATGCACATCGCCGGGCCCGTCCACAAGTTCGGGATCGACGCGGAGCTGGACGGAGACCTATTCTTGACGGGTCACTTGTCGGTAGTCGACAACGAGCTGGCGATTCCAGATTTGGAGCCGACCATCGAGACCAAGAACTTCCTCTTGTCGCTCAAGGCGATGACGGACGGCGACAAAATTCGAGACCAAGCGCGTGCGTCACTGCGGCTCGATCTCGGTGAGCGGCTCAAGCCCGTGCGCGACAAGCTCGGTGCAGACCTCACGTTCGGCGACGCGAACGGGTGCTTCAAGGGAGACGTCGACAAGCTCGAGATCACGGGTGCGTACCCGCACGGGAGCTACGTACGCGTCTACGTCGCGGTCACCGCACGCGCGTCGGCGAGCATGCCCTGCGCATCACCGCCGGTGACTCCGCCCGCGCCGCCGGTCGCCGATCACCCATGATTCGTGGGCTGTACGTCATCGCGCTCGTGGGTTGCGGCGCGGCTACCTCCACGACGACCGTGACGATTCCGCGTGACGTCCCGACGTCGGCGACGGCTCCCGTCGCATCGAGCGCCGCCGCGCCGAGCACGTCAGGCGCGTGGAAATCCCCACCCGCGGCCGCTGTCATCGGCAGTCCGCGCAACACGATCGTCCGGATGCTCGCGCTCTTGCAGAGGCGCGATTTCGAGGAGCTCTTCCAGACGTTCGTGGACCCCGCGGACCTGAAGAAGCTCACGGACACACAGCCGCTCGACGACGTGATCGCGACGTTCGTTCGGCAGGAGAAAGACAAAGACCTCGTCTTGCTCTTGGTCCATGCGCGCGACAAGGCGCCCGAGATCAACTCAGTGGATCACATTGCGACGTACGAAAAGGACGGCGACAAGACGATCCGATTTCACGAGGTCGACGGCCGTTGGTACGTGATGGACGACTGACGTCCGTGCGCGCCGGTCGGAACATCCACGTTCAAGCGCCTGAACATCCACGCATGAACTGCCAAAGCGAACAATACGCATCTGCTTGCGTGAGGATCGACGAGCCCGTTCCGCTCTTGGAGATCACGGCGTCGCGTGAACGACACACGTAGAGGACGAGCCGTCCTTCGGGAACGCGCGGGCGAGGGCAGTGGCGAACCGTGAGGCGCGCTCTTTGTAGCCCGTGGGGTTGGGATGGATGCCATCCGAGGTGAACCAGCCGTCTTGAACCTCGCCCGCCCAATCGTAGACGCGCATCGTCCCGTGACGTGCGCACGCTGCGGTGAGCGCTTGGTTCCACGCCACCATGTTCGCGTTCTGGTACGGGCCTCTGTCCTTCAAGGTCTTGGTGGTCGTCCAGAGCGTGGGGCGGTCGCCGATCCGCGCCATCATGGTGTCGATGCGAGCGCCGAGCATCGCGACGTTGCCGCCAGTGTTCGCAGGATCGTTGGTCCCGAGCGCGATCACGTAGCAGCCGTTGTAGCCGCTCGCGCGTCGAAGCGTGACGATCTCGGTCGCGTTGGGCTGATGATTGAGGGTCTCGACCATGCTGCGCGCGCCGCTGATCTCGTTGAAGAAGTGCTCCACGCCGACTGCGCGATAGCGCGCGGGGATCTGGTCGTCCGCGTTGGGGATGAACGCGCTGGAGACGAGGCCGAGCGACGTGGAGTCTCCGACGTGCGCCACCTCGCGGCATGACGTGGATGGTGCGCCTGGAGCGATCACCGTGCGCGGCATGGGCGCGATCGACACCGCAGGCGCCGGAGCGGACACCGCTACGGGCTTCGCGGGCTCGGACGCGAGCGCCTCGAGTTCGGTTGGCGGGAAACGGAGCGGCCACACCACGAGTGCGAGCGTCGCGATCGGCGCGAGCACCAGCGCACGCAACGCGAGGCGTGTGCGACCGGTCGCGCGCCGGCGGATGGGGTCTTCGAGCAAACGGAACGAGGCCGCAGCGAGCAGCACGATCAAGCCGGCCTGCACCGCGGCGCGGAGGACGGGCTGGTCCATCAGCACGGTCGGCGGCATGAACGCGACCACCGGCAAGTGCCACAAATAGACTCCGTAAGAGCGCGC
>JAYVYD010000161.1:0-16264 GCA_043784605.1 Myxococcales bacterium
TGCCGTGGCGCCGCTCGCGCATCTTCGGAAGGAACGCACGCGTCACGGCCATGAGCCCGAACACGTTCGTCTCGTACTGGCCGCGCAGCGCCTCATCGGAGATCTCCTCGAGCGGTCCGCCCAAGCCGAACCCCGCGTTGTTCACGACCGCGTCGACACCGTATCCGCCGGTGCGCGCGTCGATCTCGGCCTTCGCCGCGGCGATCGATTCGGCCTTCGTCACATCCATCACGAGCGTCTCGAGCCGAAGCCCCGAGCCCTCTTTCGCGAGCGACGTGAGCGCGTGCTCGCGGCGCCCCGTCGCGAAGACGCGGTGCCCGGCGCGAGCGAGGTCGAGAGCGGTCGCGCGACCGATTCCGGAAGTCGCGCCAGTGACGAGGACGATTTGGTCGCTATGCATGTCGATGTCTCTTTTTTGGAATGAACATTCATTCCGTATTGGTTAAAAGCGTCGCCGGATGTCTAGGGCTCAGGTCGTCGGAGGGCATGCCAGAGGGCTTCCTTGGTCTGATCGATCACGACGTGATCGAGGGCGAGGTAGCCCTCCCACGAGGCTCGAACGACGCCCATCACTCCGCCCCAGAGGATACCGAAGAGCAGCTCCGGTTGAGCCTTTCGAGTCACACGGCCGTGCTGCTCGAAGAAGGCACGTACGGGCTGCGTAAGCCGCTCCTCGAGCGCCTTGCTCTGCACGTCGAGGTAGGGCGCGTGGTGATGGGCTTCCAGAAACTTGAGGGCTTGGGGATGTTTCTTGGCGAACTCGAAGAGGCGGTCCACGACATGCTCGACCTGCGCCCGCGCCGGCTTGGTGAACGGAAACTCGCCCATGAGGCTGGCGCTCAAGGAGCCCTTCCACCGCCGGTAGAGGGCGTTGACGATCGCCTCCTTGCTCTCGAAGTGCCGATAGATCGTCCCCGCACCGACCCCTGCACGCTTGGCGATCTCGGGGACCGCAACGCCGTGGAATCCGCGGTCCGAGAACAGCGCGAGCGCCGCCTGGAGGATGGCCTCGCGCTTGTCATCGTTGAGCGCCAGCTCGATCACGACGGAATGAATATTCATTCCCTTGTCGCGAGTCAAGCGTGCTCGAGACGATTCACTCGAGCAGGCTCAGTTCAAGTCGCGCTCGCGCGAGACTGCTCGGATGTAGCTTCGCTTCGGCCCGTCAGGGTTCGCTAGGGTGCGAGGAGTGTCTTGATTTCTTGCTCGATCGTCAGCTCGTCGCCGGAGTGATACCCGGCGTGCGTGTAGCGAATCGCGCCGGTTCGATCGAGCAGCTCGGTCGTCGGCATCGCCGTGAGGTTGAACGACCCGAACGCGGCTTTGCCATCGATGAGGTTGGGGTACTTCGCGCCTAGCGTCCCCAACAAGCTCTTTGCCTCGTTCGTCTCGCTCGCGTCATTCATCGAAACACCGACGACGACGAGCCCCTGCGCTTGATACTTCGCGTAGAGCTCTTGGAGCTTGGGGATCGCCTTTTTGCAGGGCTCGCACCATGTCGCCCAGAAGTCGATGAGGACGACCTTGCCCTTCTGCGCCGACAGCGTGAAGGAGCCCTGCCCGTCGATGCGCTTGAGTGTAAAGCTCGTCGGCACGGGCCCGAGCTGCGCGGCCGGAGGCGTGGGCGCTCCGGCGTCCGCGAGCGCGCGGAATCGCTGTTCCGGTCCGGGGGGCCAATAGAACTGCACTGCGCGGAGATGATCGCCGTGGCCCGGCGTGTAGGAGTGCTTCGTGTCGGGCGGCACCACCACGACCTCTTCGTCGTGCATCGCGTAGTCTTGGCCGTCGAGTCGGAATGTGCCCGAGCCTTCGATCGCGGCGAGCACTTCCCAGGTTCCGGCGTGAGCATGCTCGGCAACCGGACCGTCGCCGGAGAGTCGTCCCACGTACACGAGCGGCGAGATCTTCGCTTCCGCGTCGAGGTGCGCGTGCATGTGCCCGAACGCCCAAGAGAGCTCGGGGGCGTCCGAAGCACGAACCACCTTCTTGGTCATCGGCGGGATCGGCGGCTCGCAGTTGGTGCCTCGCGCGATCGCCATGACGGCGATCCCATCGCCCGTGAGCTCGTAGCTCCCCTTGCCTTGCGCGATCAGGAGATCTCCGTCGGCGAGCGTCTCGCCGGCCACTTGCGCGTGTCCTTTGGCGACGGCGACGATCCGCTCCTCGCAGGCGACATGCTCGATCTTGAACGGCGTGCTCGACAGGTGAACGACCTGAGCCGTGATCGGCGGCGCGCGATCTCTAAAGTCCGGCGGATTCGGCGGTGCCGCGGCGGTCGCGACCGGGGTCTGGGAATCGACCCGCATGGGAGTGACGGTGAGCGGCGGTTGAGCGATCGTCTCGGCGGTCTCGTGACATCCGAGCGCGGCCGCGCAAAACAAGGCCCTTCGTAGAATCAGCATGCCGCACCTTACCTGCGAACGAGCCCGCCCGCAGGGATCAGCGTCGACGCGCTCCGGGCCGCGAGCTCGCTCATCGAGATCTCCGAGCCTCCAGCGGCGCGCGCGGCCGCTTGTGACGCCGCGAGACGCTCGTCGAGCATCAAAGAAGCGCGCTCAGGATCGCCTACGGAGAGGATGCTCCGCACGAAGACCTCCGCCGCCTTGTACGAGGAGCGAACGAGTGGTCCGCTCGCGACATGCGCGAAGCCCATCTCTCGCGCCTGCTCCGCATAGCGATCGAAGATCGAAGGTTCGACGTACCTGTGGACCTCGGCGTGCTTCGGCGACGGTCGTAGGTATTGACCGAGCGTGACGATGTCGACCTTCGCGTCTCGCAGATCCCGCATGGTCTCGGTGACCTCTTCGTCGGTCTCGCCGATGCCGACCATGATCGAGCTCTTGGTGATGCGCGACGGATCGCGCTCCTTCACGCGACGAAGGACATCGAGCGAGCGCTCGTAGCTGCACCTCACGTCGCGGATGCTGCGCTGCAGGCGCCGCACGACCTCGATGTTGTGCGCCCAGACGTCGGGCTTGCTGTCGACCGTCGTGTCGACGTAGCTCATGTGCCCTTGAAAATCGCCGAGCAGGGTCTCGACCAACATGTCCGGGCGGAGCTCCTTGAGCCGCGACACCGTCTTGGCGACGTGGGACGCTCCGCCGTCGAGCAGATCGTCTCGGTCCACCATCGTGATCACGACGTACTGAAGCGCCATTCGCGACAGTGCGCGCGCGACGTGCTCGGGCTCACGCGAGTCGACGGCGCCTCGCGGGTTGCCCGTGGTGACCGCGCAGAACCGGCAGCCGCGCGTGCACGTGTCCCCGAGCAACATGATGGTGGCGGTGCCTTGACCCCAGCACTCGCCCACATTCGGGCAGCGCGCCTCCTCGCAGACCGTGTGAAGGTCTAGCTTGCGGAATGTGTCCTTGAGGGTCGTGTAGCTCTCTCCGCCGGGCGCGCGGACCTTGAGCCAGCTTGGTTTTGGCGCGAAGCGCGAGGCGGTCGTCACGGGTGAGAGCGTAGTACCGACATGGCCCGCTGAGAAGGTTGACAACGGCAAGTCACGGCTCGGCCATGCGTGCTTCGACCGCAGCGACGAGCTCGCTTAGCTCGAAGGGCTTGGTGAGGTGAGGTTGCGTCTTGAGGAACTCGTAAGCGCGCTGATGGGTCGCAGCTCCCGTCAGAAAAATGAAGCGCGTGCGGAGGCGCTCGTCGAGCTTGATCGCGCGTTCGTAGAAGCGCATCCCATCGAGCCGAGGCATCGACATGTCGCACAAGACGATCGCGTAGGTCGTGCCGCTGGCGATCTTCGCGAGCGCGCCTTCGCCGTCGTCGAAGCACTCGACCGTGTGTCGCAGTGAGAGCGTGCGCTCGATCAGCTTCAAGATCTCGCGCTGATCGTCGACCACGAGGACCGTGCCGTAACGCCGCGCGGGCTTGAGCGCGATCTTGGGCTCAGACGCCACGAGCTGCCGCTGAGGGAGCACGATCGTGAACGTCGAGCCCTTGCCCAGCGCACTCACGACCTCGATGCGACCGCCGAGAGCGCTCACGATGCCCTGGCAAATCCAGAGGCCCAAGCCAGTTCCGAGGCCCGACGGCTTGGTCGTGAAGAACGGATCGAAGATGCGCGCGGAGACCTCGGGCTGCATGCCAGCGCCGTCATCGGAGATCTCGATGATCGCCTCGCCAGACGAGCCGGCTGACGTCCTGACGCGAATCACGCCTTGCTTGCCCTGGGGAAAGGCATGAGCCGCGTTCAAGATCATGTTCAAGAAGACCTGCGCGAGCCGAGACTCGTTCGCGTACACGCTCGGCGTGGGCTCGTACGACTTTTCCACGGTCGCGCGCGGGCGGACCTCGCTCCACGCCATGTGGATCGCAGCGTCGAGCACTCTCGGCAGATCGACCCACGAGCTCGGCGCGTCATCGGAGCGCGAGAACGTCTTCAGATCGGCGACGATCGAACGCATTTGGTCCGCGCCTTCGCGCGCGAGCCGAACCATCTCCTTGGCCTCGTCTAGCGCGCCTTTGAGCGCCTCCACGTCCGCGGGCGTCCCTTGCGCACCTGCGCGGAGTGCGTCTTGCGCGAGGGCGTCTACGCGCGCGCAGATCTCGTTGAGCTTGCGCGTCGCGAGCGCGTCGAGGTTCCCCTTCAGATATGCGAGCGGGTTGTTGATCTCGTGCGCGACGCCCGCGGCGAGCGTTCCGACGGACGCCATCCGGTCGGCTTGGAGCAGCTCGGCGTGCATGATCCTGCGCTCGGTCGTGTCTCGCGCGACCGACAGGAACGCCGGCGCGCCGTCGTAGTCGATCGTCATCGAGACGATCTCGACGAACGCGGACGTGCCGTCGCGACGAAGGACGCGCAGCTCCACGGGTAGGTTCACGTCACCTACCAAGACGCGCTCTCGCCGCCCGAGGACGAGCGCGTGGTCGGCTGGGTGGATCAGCTCGAGCAAGTCTTTCCCGACGAGCTCCTCCGAGTTCGCGTACGCGAGTGTCGTCACCATCGCGGGGTTGGCGAACACGACCGTGCGGTCCCGGTAGACCATGATCGCGTCGGGCAGCCCCTCGATCAATTGGCGGAACCGCGCCTCGCTGGTGGCGAGCGCTTGCTGCGCGTGCACGCGAGCGGTCACGTCCTCGACGACCCCCGTCGCACCCATGATGGCGCCCGATGGACCCCGCAGCGGCGTGAGGACCATCGAGATGATGACGGTCGCCGTGCTCGTCGTCGCCGAGTACGGCCCCTCGTACCTACTCGCGGTCCCTGCGAGCGCGGCCCTCATGCTCGGCATGACGCCCTGATCGCGGAGATTCGTCAGATTGAGCCCGACGAGGGCTTCGGCCGTGGTGTTGAGGATTTGCACGAAGCGCGCGTTGCACGTCGTGAGGCGCAAGCGGGTGTCGAAGACGAACACGCCCATCGGCGACTGCTCGAACAGCGCCCGAAACCAATCGTTCGATCCCGTGAGCGAGAGGCTCAGCTCGTCTTCCTTCATCCCCAGGTCTCAGGATACACCCAAACGTTGCCCTACGTTTCCAGTCAAGAACACGCCCGAACGCTCTCGTGTGAGTTCGCGCCACGGCCGAGATGTTTCGGATCTACCATTGCCGGTCGTGGCATCACTCTCCGATATCGACGAACTTCTCTCGCGACTCGACGCGTTGCTCAAAGACGCTCACGTAGGCGCGGCGCTCACCGAGCGTGGCGTGAACGTGAGCCTCGCTCTCGTGGCCAAGGACGGACTCGCCGCCTACCTGCGTGGAGAGAAGGCGCGCGCCGCGGAGGACTTCTCCACGTTCGCGGAGGAAGTGCATGCGCGACTCCTTGCCGCGGAGAAACCCTCATGATGATCGACACGCTGCGCACGGGGCGATCACACCCGCACCCTGAGCCGATCAGCGGCGCGCGCTACTCCGCGGCGGAGCTGATGCCGGGCAACCAGCGTGTGGCGTTGCTCGATCAGAGGCTGCTCCCCGCGATCGAGCGCTACGAGCTGCTCTCGCGTTGCTCGGACGTAGCTGTCGCGATCAAGACGATGGTCGTTCGTGGCGCTCCCGCCATCGGCGTCGCCGCAGCGTACGCGATGGTCCTCGCGGCCGAAGAGGCACAAAAGGCCGCCGACTTCATGGCTCACATGCGTGCGTCTGCCGCAGAGCTCGAGGCGACTCGGCCGACCGCAGTCAACCTCGCGCACGCGGTCCGCGCGATGCTCGCGCTCGCCGAGGCCGTTCGCGATGACAGCGCGAGCGAGCGCGTCGACCGGCTTGCCGACGCGTCGCGCGAGTACCATGCCGCTGACGTTGCCGCGTGCAAGCGAATGGGCGAACTCGGCGCTCGCGCGATGCCGGACGACGGAGTGATCCTCACGCACTGCAACGCGGGCGCGCTCGCGACGGGAGGCTACGGCAGTGCCCTTGGCGTGATTCGCGCGGCACGCGCCGCCGGAAAGAACGTTCGCGTCATCGCGTGTGAGACTCGCCCGCTGCTGCAGGGCGCGAGGCTCACGGCCTGGGAGCTAGCGCGTGACCTCATCCCCGTCATGATCATCACGGACTCGATGGTAGCGCAGCTGATGCGCAAAGGCGGCGTCCACGCTTGTGTCGTGGGCGCCGATCGCGTCGCGCGGAACGGAGACGTCGCGAACAAAGTCGGGACCTACTCGATCGCGTGTTTGGCGAAGGCCCACAAGATCCCCTTCGACGTCGCCGCTTCGTGGAGCACGGTCGACCTCGCGTGCCCGGACGGAACGTTCATTCCGATCGAGGAGCGCGACCCCAGAGAGGTCACTCATCCCTCGCTCGGCGACGCCACACTGTCGATCGCACCCGACGGAGTCACGGCGATGAACCCGGCGTTCGACGTCACACCCGCGAGCCTTATCCGTGCAATCTACACCGAGCGCGGCGTGGTATCCCCGGTCGGTCCCGAGGCTTTGGCGGCGCTCGCGCTCGTCTAGCGCTCAACGGGCCGCGCGTCAGGGAGCGCGAAGTGCGGCGCGCTGCTTCTCCACGTCGGCGACGAGAGCGCCGAGCTCGGTCGCGTGATCGAGTGCCTTCTCTGCTTCTGCCTTCTTTCCCAACTTCGCGAGGGCCCACGCGCGACCGAGCTCGGCGGGCGCGAACGACGGCGCCAAGGACAGCAGCGCGTCGTACGCGACCAGCGCGCTTGCCGGATCGTTCGAGAGGACGGCGACGGTCGCGAGGCCAAGGAGGTTCTCTCGACTCTCGGGATCGGCTCTCAAGCCCTCTCGATAGGCCTGCGCCGCTCCCTTGAGGTCGTGCATGTGGACGCGCACGAGACCCAGCGTATGCAGCGTCTCCGCGTCGTGGCTGCCGCGCTTGACCGCTTCTTCCAGTCGACTCAGCGCGTCTGCGGCCTCTCCCCACCGCGCGCACCTCATGCCCCCTTCGCGCGGCCCCTGCGGCGAGTCTGGCGCGCGCGTCGCGGCTTCGTCGTATGCCGCCAGCGCCTCGTCGAACTTGTGCGCGAGCTCGTACGCGTGACCGAGCTCGATCCACGGAGACGGATCGCCGGGCGGGGCCCGCTTGGCAAGCTCGTCCACTTCGTCTCGTGCGGCGCCGAGGTCGCCTTCGTTCGCGAGCACGCGGATCAGCAGTTTGCGCGCGGGCAGATCGTCGGGGTGGGTCGTCAACTCAACGCGCAAAAGCGCGATCGCGTCCGAATCCTTGTGCTGGCGGACCATCGCGAGAGCGCGATCCACGGGCGTCGGCTGCACGCATCCGAGCGTGACGACGAGCGCAACGACCAGCGCAACGACCAGCGCCAACCGCATGGTAAACGGTGGTACTAGATTCTGGCTCGGAGCTACGAGGAAAACACGATGGCTGACGTATCAAGCATCAAAACGGTCGGTGTATTGGGCGCGGGACAGATGGGCGCGGGCATCGCGCAGGTCGCGAGTGCGGCGGGCTTCGACGTGCGCCTGTGCGACGTGTCCATGGAGGTCGTCAAGAAAGGCATCGCCAAGATCGACGGCGCGCTCAAACGCCAAGTCGACAAAGGGAAGCTCTCGGCAGACCTGCACGCCGGGATCGTCGCGCGTATCTCGCCGATCGCGTCTGCGGCTTATTTCAAGGGCTGCGACGTCGTCATCGAGGCCGCCACGGAGAACCTCGAGCTGAAGCTCAAGCTGCTGAAGCAGTGCGATGACGCTCTCGCCCCCGGTGCGATGCTCGCGAGCAACACGTCGTCGATCTCGCTCACCAAGCTCGCGGCGTCCACGTCACGGCCCGCAGAGGTCGTCGGTTTGCACTTCATGAACCCGCCGCCGCTCATGAAGCTCGTCGAGCTCGTGCGCGCGGTGCAGACCTCGGACGCGACCTACGCGCTCGCGAAGGTGCTCGCTGAGAAAATGGGCAAGACCGTGGTCACGAGCCGAGACGCGCCGGGCTTCCTCGTGAACCGAATGCTCATTCCGATGTTGTGCGAGGCGATCTTCACGCTCGAGCAAGGAGTCGGCACACCCGAGGACATCGACAACGGCGCCAAGCTCGGGCTGAACCACCCGATGGGACCGCTCGAGCTCTCGGACCTCATCGGTCTCGACACCGTGCTGTTCATCGCCGAGGTGCTCCACCGCGACTTCGGCGACTCGAAGTACCGCGCCCCCACGTTGCTCAAGAACCTCGTCTCCGCTGGCTGGCTCGGAAAGAAATCGGGCCGAGGATTTTACAGGTACGACGCCACCGGGCAGCGCCAATGAGCTTGCCGTATCATGCGAGCAGCGTGATTCGGCTCGGGCCTTACGTGATCCAAGACGTCGCGAAGATTAGCGACGTCGCCGACGCCAACATCGGAACGTCGATGTTCGAGCCCGCGGTGATCGTTCGCTATCTGGACGCGTCGTACGGCTGATCGATCAGCGCGCTTCGTTCGTCGCGACCTTCGTGTCGTCCACCAAGCCAGAGCCGGCGGCGTAGGCTGCGCCAGCGACGAAAGCGAACACCCAAACGGCAAGAACGGCACGGGCTAATCGACTACGAAGCATGATGTTTACGATCTATTACAACTTCCAGGCCAGTCAATCTTATTGGGCACTTAGCTCATTTTAGGGGTGCAACGATCGAGACACTGCTGTCATGGAACGGCACGAGTGTGAATTCACGGCACAGCAATCCTTCCACGGGTTGACGCTGGCGTGGACGGCACGGTATCGCGAGGCATGTCCTACGAAACCATCTTGGTCGAGCGTGAAGGCAACGTCGCCACGCTGACGTTGAACCGACCCGACAAGCTCAACGCGCTCAACGCCACCGTGATCGAGGAGCTCGATGTCGCGCTTCGAGAGCTCGACGCCGACGCGTCGGTGCGCGTCTTGATCATCACGGGCGCAGGCGAGAAGGCGTTCGCGGCCGGCGCTGACATCGCAGCGATGGCAAACATGAGCGTGGACGAGGCTCGCGCGTTCGCCGCGAAGGGCCAGGCCACGTGCGCGCGCTTCGAGAGTGTTCGCTTCCCGGTCATCGGCGCCATCAACGGCTTCGCGCTCGGCGGAGGCTGCGAAATAGCCCTCTCGTGCGATTTTCTCTACGCCAGTGACAAGGCGAAGCTCGGCCAACCCGAGGTGAATCTCGGCGTCACTCCCGGCTTCGGAGGAACTCAGCGACTCGCGCGTCGCGTGGGGGTCGGGCTCGCCCGAGAGCTCTGTATGACGGGCAACATCATCAACGCGCAGGAGGCGCTGCGCATCGGGCTCGTCAACGCAGTCGTGCCGGCCGCGGAGCTGATGGCGAAGGTTCGCGAGGTCGCCAAGACGATCGCGGGCAAAGGACCGCTGGCGGTCGCGCAGTGCAAGCGCGTCATCTTGAGCGGCGCGGACCTTCCGCTCGCACGCGCGAACGCACTCGAAGCCGACGCCTTCTCCTCTTTGTTCGCGAGCTCCGATCAGAAGGAGGGCATGGCTGCCTTCCTCGCGAAGCGCCCGGCCGAGTTCAGCGGCACCTGATGTTTCCGGACGTCGGTAGACGGCAACTGGAGTGGCTGGAGCCATGAAGGGCTGATTGGAGACGACGAAGCCACGTGCGCTTCGAGCGATATCTCGAACGCGGTCTGGTCGTTCACCTGCAAAGTTGCTATTCCCGCAGCGCGCCATGGCAGATCCGACCGAACCGAAAACCGCCGAAATCCCCGCCGACGATTCCGTCGAGGAGGATGAGGCCAAGAAGCCTGCCGCGGCGAACGCGACCGACGGCGATGAGAAGTACGCGTCGAAAGACGACGCGACCGTCGCGGGCGAAGCCGACGCGGCCAAGGAGCACGACGAGAAGTCGCTCTTCGCGCGCGGCAATCCTCTGCGTTGGAAGCGCGGCGGCATCACGACCCTAGTGTCGACGACGATCCTCTTTTTGCTCATGGCGCACAACGGGCAGCTCCGGATGGGCGTGCCGCTCGGGCTTGTACTTGTCGCGATCACCGCTTGGGGCGTGATGGACATCGTCGGCTCGTTCGACGACGCGCGCGACGACGACGTCGCCAGCGTGGTGGATATCAAGCACCTTGCCGCGCCGATCTTCGCGGCAGTCGCGGCTCTCGTGTTGTTCTGTTTGTCGTTGATGGGTGGCCAGAGCGGCTTGGGCCAGCAGTGGCATTGGGCGATCCTCGTGCCCGCAGCGTTCATCGGGTTGACGATTGCGGTCTTCGATCTCGGCGTGAAACTGGGACCTCTCGCGAAAGACGAGTCAGGCACCGCGCGTCCGTTCTGGCTGCGACACGGCTTCTGGCTGGTCACCGCGGCCGGCCTTTTGTACTTGCCGACGCTCGGGAGCTACTCGCTCTGGGATCCCTGGGAGACTCACTACGGTGAGGTCGCTCGCGAGATGCTCGCGCGAGACGATTGGGTCTCGCTCTGGTGGGCGCAAGACGGCTGGTTCTGGTCCAAGCCGATCCTGAACTTCTGGATGCAAGCGGTGTCGATGGCGTCGCTCGGCACGCACTACATGCCAGACCAGATGATGCTTGGCATGAACGGCAACGCGAACGCGCACCCGGAGTGGGTCGTGCGCGCGCCGAACTTCTTGCTGACCACGCTCGCGATGTACTTGCTCTACAAGGGCGCGGCGAAGGTGTGGGGACGTCGTGCGGCGTTCATCGGCGGGCTCGTGCTCGCGACGATGCCCGATTGGTACTTCCTCTGCCACCAGACCATGACGGACATGCCGTTCGTCGCGTCGATGACGGGCGCCATGGGCCTCTTGTTGCTCGGCCTCAACACCGGCGATGGTGAGCTCGCAAAGCTGTACGAGCTACGCGTCGGCGACGTGAAGCTGCGCGTCTCCGCGTGGCACCTCGTGTTCGGCACCATCTTGATCTGCGCGATCCCGCAGATCATCTATCTCGCGACGCGCAACATGGAGCTCGTGCTCCACGGCAGCGGCCAGCACGGTTTCCGCGCGCACTGGGACGAGTTTCGCAGCGGCTCGGGCGGCGGCAACTGCGGCCTGCCCGGCAACGAGGCCTGTCAGCTACAGAGCCCCGCGTCCGCGCCCAAGAACGCGCTCCACCCGGAGGGCATCCGGCAGATTTTGCTGCGCCTCTTCGGCGGCTTCGAGCCCATCGTCCAGGCCTTCTTGTGGGGCAGCGGCGTAGCGGCGCTCATGTACATGAACTGGGGCGAGCGACGCCGCCAGCGTCTCTACTACCTAGCGGCTTGGTTCATGGCCGCGATTGCGACGATGGGCAAAGGGCCCGCCGGCTTCGGCCTGCCGATGCTGTGCGGCTTCGCGTACGTCGCTTCGACGCGCAGATGGAAAGAGATCGTCAACTTCGAGATCGTCGGCGGCTTGCTCACCATCCTCATCGTCGCGATTCCGTGGTTCGTCGCGATGTACGTGCGTCACGGATCGCCGTTCACGGATCGCCTCATCTTCCACGACATGTTCAACCGCGCGTTCTCGCACGTGCACGACACGAACGAGGGCGACGACACGAGCTTCCGCTTCTACGTTTGGCAGCTCGGCTACGCGTTCTTCCCCTGGACCGGCTTTGCGCCGTTGGGCCTGATTTACTGGCTCCGCAAGAGCGACACCGGCGACCGCATCGTGCGAGCCATCGGCCTCGGTGCGCCAACGACCAAAGTCGTGGAAGACGTGCTCGGCGAGTTGCGCGTCACGCAAGTCAAAGCGGAAGCGGACCCCGTCTCTGCGGTCAAGGGCGACGGCAGCGTGTTCTTCGTGATGTGGTTCGTGTTCGCGTTCACGCTCTTCTCGTTCATGGGCACGAAGTTCCACCACTACATCTTCCCCGCGGTGCCGCCGGTCGCGATGCTCATCGGCGTCGTGCTCGACGACATGCTCGAGGGCAAGGCGATCGCTCGCGCGCTCGGCTGGGTACCGATCGCCATGGGGCTCTGCGGCGCGCTCGTCGTCGCCGTGGTGCTCGTCACCGCGTGGGCGGGCGGCAGCACGTGGGGCGATCACGTCACCTCTTGGCAATCGATCGACAAGCGGCTGATGTACATCGGCATCGGTCTCGTTGGCCTCGCGCTCGCATTGCGTTTCGGCTGGGCCGACGTGTTCGCGCCAAAGCTCACGGACGCAAAGCGCGGCGCCGTGAAGTCGGCGTACCGCGGAGAATCCGTTGCCGGAGACGAATCACTCGCGAAGGCGAAGACCCCCGCTGACGAAGAGAGCGAGTTGCTCGATCCCGCGAAGGCCCACGAGCGCTTGATGCTCGGCGGCGCCGCGCTCGGCAGCGCCTTCATACTCGGCATCGTCGGCAGGGATCTCTCCATCAAGCCCGAAAACGCAGACCAGCCTGGCGCGATCCGCCTCTTGCACCTGTTCACGTACAACTACCGGCGCGCTTGGCCGGAGTCGCTCGACTTCAACGCGGTGATGACGGCGTTCTCGATCCTCGCGTGCGTGATCGCGGTCGCGTTCGTCGTGCAGCGAATCCGGCGCTACGTAGCGGTCACCTCGATCGCCTTCGCGTTCGTCTGGGCGGTGTGGGGCCTCGACGTCTACATGGTCCGCACCGCGCCGCACTGGGGCCAGCGTGAGGTCTTGCAGGCCTATTACGAGAACCGCCACGACGCGAGCGAGCCGATCGTCGCGTACCAGATGAACTGGAAGGGCGAGAACTTCTACACGGGCAACAAGATCCCCGCGTTCGTCTCCAGCGGAGCCGCGTTCACCACGTGGGTGAAGCAGCAAAAGGAGAGGGGCGTAACGGTCATGTTCTTCGTGACGGAGCACTCCCGCACGGGCGGCCTACGCAGCGAAGCCGGCGCGAAGAGCTACAAAGAGATCACGGACAAAGATCTCTGCAACAAGTTCGTCTTGGTGCGCGCGGAGCTTTAGGGGAGCCTGGTGGCCCCACCCCTGCCTCTCCGCGGCAGACCTACCCCTAACTTTTGCTTCGCAAAATTGGGGAGGTCCCGAGACTGTCGCATCGAGCGGATCTCGATTACTTTCGTATCTGGCGTGGCTCTCGTGGGATCACGACTTCGTGGGCCAACTTGGGAGGCGACAACTCTCTGACACAGAGGGCCTCCCGCGAATGCTGCACCGCTAACGAGCGATCCGTCGCCACATCCCCGATCCTCTCGTACGTCCAATCGTTGATCCAACAATCACCCAGTCGCGAACAAAGGAACCGTCTCGGAACCTCCCAAATTTTGCCGAGCAAAATTCAAGGGAGGTCGGGCGCCGAAGGCGACCGGGGGCCCCCAGACGTGGGGCCACTAACCCATTCGCCAGGCGCCGACCTGACGAACCAGGCCGTCCAAGATGACGGACAACCCGACCTCGAAGACGTCGTCTGCGTGCGTGGGAGACATGAACGGCGCGACCGCGAGCAGGTGCGGGTGCTTGTTGCTTGGCCACTCGGGCTGCTCGGGAGTCGACGCGCGCGCCAACCCGGCGAGCTCGTCGAGAACGGTGCCGTTGCAGAAGTTCGCGACCGTGCGAAACACGTAAAGCGTCTCTTTTGGGCTCAAGCCGTCTTCGCTGAACGCGCGAAAGACGTCATCGAGGAACGTCAGCGATTGGGTCGTATTGAAGCGCCGCGTCGCCGCAAGCGGGATTGCGTGCGGGTGCATGCGGCTCAACGCCCGATACGAACGTGCGAACGTGCGCGCGCGCTCCGGCCATCCCCGCGGGTCGTGCGGCGGCACCGTGAGCTTGCGCATCATCCTCTCGACGACGGCGTCGAGCACGGCGTCCTTGCTCGGGTAGTGGTTGTAGAGCGCCATGGCCTCGCAGCCGAGCGCAGCGCCGAGGCGGCGCGTGCTGAACGCCTCGAGTCCGATCTTCTCGATGAGGTCGAGCGCGGTCATCGCAATGCGATCGCGCGTCAGAGGCTCTTTCCCCTTCCGACTGGCCTTGGGCTTCTTCGAGCTCGCTTGGCTCGTCGTTTGAGCTTTGACCATGCGAGTCACACTAGATCAACGTCGGCGAACTTGCATCCTGCACGCGTGCCACGAGGCGTGCCGCCCCCGCGACTCCGAACGGCAACAGCAACAGCCCCGCGAGAGGAGTCAACGCGACGAGCGCACCCAAGAGACCGAAGCACAGCACGGCGCCGAAGTTGTCCGCGATGAACGCAAATCGGGCGCTAATCCCGATGCCGCGCAGACCGAACGGGTAGTCGATGAGGTCCCACGCGATGAGCAACGCAGAAGCAACGAGCTTGAGCGGGATGGTCACGACCGCGAGCGGCGGGAACAACAAGCTGACGACCGACAAGCCCCCGAACGCGACGAGCCACGCGCACAGACCGATGAACGTCGCCGCGAGCGTGTGCGCCATGGTTCGCGCGAATGGCAGCGCGGGCCACGCGGGCAGCCCAAGCGCGCGATCTTGACGACGCACGATCGCCTCGAGCGCGAACCCCGAGAGCGGCTGCGCGAGCGAGATCGCGACGAGCAGCGCACCTGCGATCGCGAGCAGAGCCAACAACGTCGTCCGCACCATGTGCGATGCGATCGCGAGTTCGTCGGTTCCAGTGACCCACAAGTCTGCGAGGTGCTCTGCGCCGGCCACCCCGGCGACACAAAGCAGCGAAGCCAACACGACCATCACCATCGCGGGCACCGCCGCGAACCCCCACGTTTGCGCGCTCCTCACCACGAAGCCGATGCCTCCGAAGAAGGAGCGCACGCCATCCATCGCTCTCAGTCGCCGCACCCGGTCAACGTGAGCCGTCGCGACGCGACGTCAACCTAAGGTGCTACAACGGGGGAAATGGTCGCGCCGACGTCCGACGACATCGTCGTCCTCGAAGATATCAAGAAGAAGTTCAACGACGACGACTGGGTGCTCAAGGGCATCAGCTTCGTGGCCAAGCGCAACGAGACGGTCGTGATCATCGGCGGCTCCGGCGCGGGCAAGACGACGCTACTTCGCCACATCGTCGCGCTCGAGAAGCCGACGAGCGGCAAGCTCTTCGTGGATGGCGAGGACATCGTTCCCCTCGGTGAGAAGGACCTCAACCGCATCCGCAAGAAGTTCGGGATGGTCTACCAATACGCCGCGCTACTCGACTCTTTCACGGTGCTCGAGAACGTCGCGTTCCCTCTCGTCGAGCACACGAAGCAGTCGACCAAAGAGATCCGCGATCGCGTGATCGAGAAGCTCAAGCTCCTCGGACTCGACGAAGGCGTGGCGAAGAAGTTCCCGAGTGAGCTCTCGGGAGGCATGCGCAAGCGTGTCGGGCTCGCGCGCGCGCTGATGCTGGAGCCGCCGATCTTGGTCTACGACGAGCCGACGAGCGGCCTCGATCCGCTCACGAGTCGCATGGTCGACGATCTCATCGAGGAGATGCGCGAGCGCTTCAACGTCACCTCGATCGTGATCTCTCACGACATTGCGAGCTGCCTTCGCATCGCGCACCAAGCCATCCTGATCATCCAGGGAGAGATCGTCGCGCGCGGCGCCCCCGAGGAGCTCGCGAAGGGAGACAACGAGGTCGCGAGGAACTTTTTCCAAAAGTCCGGCGTAGACTTGGACACGCCGCACCTCGTCAAGCGTGATCCGGCGTAGTCTGAAGTCTTCGCGATGACACCCGGCCCGTACCACGTCCCGCCTCCGCAGCAGCAGATGCCGATGCTGCCGCAGCCCGTCTACGCGCCGCCCACGCAGACCGACAGCAAGGCGGTGATCGCGCTCATTTTGGGCATCGTCAGCATCTTGTGCTGTGGCTTCGGAATGCTCTTCGGGATCCCGGCCATCGTCCTCGGGGCGATGAGCAAGCGCGACATCAACCGCTCCGGAGGCATGCTCGGCGGCGACGGCATGGCGATCGGCGGCATGGTGATGGGCGGACTCGCGACGCTGATTAGCATCGGCTACATCG
>JAYVYD010000162.1:0-10462 GCA_043784605.1 Myxococcales bacterium
GCCGCACGGCGGCGATGAACTCCGGCGTCGACGAGGTGCGGCTGCCGTGATGGCCGACCTTCAAGACATCCGCATGCAGGTTTGCTCCAGCGGTGAGCAGCGAGCGCTCTTCCTCGTGCTCTGCATCTCCGACGAGCAGCAGGCTGCGTGCGCCATAACGAACGAGGATCACGAACGAGTTGTCGTTGGGCGAGAGCGTCGGGTCCGGAGCGGGACACGGCGCGAGGACGACGAGCGTGGCGCCTCCGATCTCGTGAGAGCCGCAGAGCGACCCTGGCCCTTCCACCGTCACGCGCTGCGCCCGCATCTTCGCGAGCCAGGCGCCATAGGCTCCCCCGACGCCCTCGCGCTCACCCTGCCCGGTATCCCAAGCTCGAGCGACGCGCACCCGATCCAGCCCTGTGGCAAGGCCACCCGCGTGATCGGGGTGAGGATGCGAGAGCACCACGAGCGCGAGCTCGTCGCGACGCCGCGCGCGCAACACCGGTGCAATGACGCGTTGGCCGACGTCCACCGGTGAACCGACGAGACCGCCGCCGTCGACCAACATCGCACTTCCGTCAGGGAGATCGATGAGCGTCGCGTCGCCTTGAGCGACATCGAGGAAGGTGGCGCGAAGCACGCCGCGCGGCTGCCCTCGACGGATCGCCTCGACCTCTCCCAAGAGCAGCGCCGCGCACGCGCAGAGGAGCGCGACCCGTGCGCGAGACGGCGTGAGAGTGCTCTTCGAGGCCGCGAACGCGAACGCGAGCGCCGCGAGCTGGACGTGAGTCGGCCGTGGGATCTCGACCTGCCCTACCGACGAGGACGCGCGCGCGATCGCGAGCACGATCGAGAGAGCGCCCGACGCCACCACAGCAATGCCTCTCTCGGCGTCTGGCCATGGAGACAGAAGCGCGTGGGCCAAGCACAGCGGCAGCGCGGCGAGCTCTCCCACAGGCACGGCGAGCAAATTCGCGAGCGCGGACCCGATGGGCAGGGTGGGCGCGAACGTCGCGAGGATCGGCGCGCACGGGAGCGTCGCGCTCAGCGTGGCGGCGAGTGAGCTGGCGATCGGACGCGGAAGGCGTCGCGAGAGCGCCTTGGTGAGCGCTGGGCTCCACGCGAGCAAACCCGCCGTCGCCGCGGCTGAGAGCGCGAACGAGACGTCGAACGCGATCAGCGGATCGACCAGCGCCGCCAGGACGAGAGAGAGCGCAAACGCACGCAAGGCGTGGGCGCGACGACCGAGCGCCACCGCAAGGAGACCTACGGACAACATCCACGCTGCGCGACGCGCCGATCCACTTCCTCCGGCGAAATCCGCGTAGACCCACGCGATGGGGACGCCAAGCGCCGAACCGACGCGCGAGACGTCGAGCCTCGCGGCGAGGATGTTCACCCGGCATAGGATCGCGCGGAGCAGCCGCACGAGACCGAGTACGACGAGCACCAAGTGAGTGCCAGAGACAGCAAGTAGGTGCGCCAGACCGCTCTGCCGGAAGGCCTCGTCGTCCGCGTCCGAGAGATCCGTCTCTCCGAGGACCAGCGCGCGCGCCATTGGCCCCGTCTGCTCGGGGAACGTCGCCAAGATGCGCGCGCGCACGCTCGCTCGGGCGCGATCGATCCAAGCGGGCGGCCCTCGCGCGAGCGAGATCACGCGCGAGCTGACCACGCTGCCCGTGCGCATGACGCCGCGACGCGCGCGTGACGGCAGCGAACAGCCGAGCTCGAGGTTCACGAAGCGATCGGGCGGAGCGAGGTGCGTGATTACGTGCAGCACGTCGCCGCGACACGCGCTAACAGCGCCACCCTCCACGGCGTCGTCGTAGAGCGTGACGTGCAGCTCGCGTATGTGCGCACCATCGCAGTCTGCGTCGCGCAGCACTGCACCGAACCGCGCCGTCCCCCGCGTGACGATCGGCGACGTCTCGACCGTTGCGTCGCCTTCGCACTGCGCGATTCGTGGGAGCTCGGCGTCGAGCGCGCTCTCGGCGGCTTCGAACTCTTGGAGAGAACTGCGCGCGCGCCACCCTCCCAAAAGCAGCCCGACCGCGAGCACCAGGAAGAGCGCGCGGCGCTGTCTCGAGATGACCAGCACGCCGGCGGCTAGCGCCAGCAATGGAAGCGGCGCGATGGAGACGAAGGCACCTGCGACGAGCGCCAACCCAAACACGAGCAGTCGATCCACGACTCGCGCCTAGCTCGCGGCGTGCCACGCAAAAGTGGCTCAATTTAGCCAGATTACGTCGGTCGCTGCCTGTCCAAACGTCCGTCGGGACAGGCCCGCGGCCACCCCAAAAAGCGCTAGGGCTTGCGGTTGGGCCCCAGATTTCCTAATTTGCCCGGCCCCTGGGTGGCTTCCACCCGTTATTGCGGCGGGCGAAGCCCTCCACCATGTGTTGTCGTTCGCCCAACGCGACGACGTTTCGAGGCACCTATGTCGGATCAACCCAAGTTCGCAACCTTCGTGGCGCAGCAAAAGCTCGACGCCCGCCGCATCCTCGCGGCTTCACACAAGCTCGAGACGCTCCACACCGAGGACCGCGCCATCAAGGCCGCCAAGGGCAAGGCCAAGAAGGCCGAGGGTGGCGAGAAGGACGCTCGCAAGCCGCGCTCCGGACGCCCCATCACCGAGCGCGCGATGGCAGCGGCTCTCCACGGTGGCGAGATCAGCGGGCCGACCAAGCAGCGCATCCTTCGCGCCGTGAACCACCTGCTCGAGCAGAAGAAGAAGGACAAGGTCGAGCTCAAGGCGCTGTTCTGAGGCTCAGTGGGGGGGATTGCTCCATCACGCGGCGTTGGTGCTGAAAGAGGCGCCGCGATTGTTTGAATCTGACGCGAGGGCGCCGCATCTCACTTTTCAAGGTGAGTGCTGCCATCTCCACTTCGATTCTTCCAGGCGTCGGTCTGTGCTTTCTCCGTGAGCGGCCCGTGAGCGACCAGGACGAGCTCGTCGAACGCGCGCGGACGGGAGAGGTTGCCGCGTTCAAAGCCTTGTTCTTGCGCCATCGCGGGGATGTTGCGCGCCTCGTCCATCGCATGTTGGGCAATGCCCCTGATGCCGAAGACGTCGCTCAAGAAGTTTTTTTTCAGGTTCATCGCAGCCTCAAGGACTTTCGCGGCCAATCCAAGTTCACGACTTGGCTGCACCGCGTGACGGTCAACGTGGTGCTCATGCACCGCCGCTCGCAGAAGAGCCGCCCGGTTTTGTCCGAAGAGCTCTCCGCGGACATCACGGCGGACGAGTCGAGCGTGGCGCCGGACGAAGACGTGGACCGCCGCATGCGCACGCGCGTGTTCTTGCGTTTGCTCGACAAGCTGGCAGACAAGAAGAGGGCTGTGTTCGTGTTGCACGATCTCGAAGGCGTCTCGCCGCAAGAGATCGCGGAGATCGTGGGATCGCCGGTGCTCACGGTGCGAACGCGATTGTTCTACGCCAGGCGCGAGCTCGAAGCCCTCATCGCCGAGGAGCCCGCGCTCGCGTCACTGAAGGCGACATTCTCGAAGGCGGGAGGTTCGCCGTGAAGCACGAAGACACACCGATCGAAGAGGCCAAGCTGGACGCGGACGAGCCGAACGAGGTTCTGCGCGCGTCGATCACCGATCTGCAAAGCGACTCGGAGAGCGGCAGTGCGGAGCCCGATTGGGACAGGCTGCAAGCCAAGCTCTTTGCGCGCATCGAGCGCGAGCGCGCGCCGAAGAAGAACAACGTCGTCTGGCTCGCGGTCGCGGCGACGCTGGCAGCAGCAGCGGCCGGTGCATTGTGGATGGGCAAGACTCCGGACGAGACTGCGACAGTCATCGTCGCCGTAGATCCTGCTCCGCAGAGCGTCGTGGCGAGCGCGCTGCTCGAAGGACAAGCGCAGATCAACGGAGCAAACGCAGTCGTTGGGCGGGAGGTATTCGCCAACGAGCGCGTCACGTCCCAGGCCGGTTCGGCAATTTTCGATCGTGCGAACAAGGCGCGTTGGCTGCTCGAGAGCAACAGTGCCGTGTCCATCGAGCACGCAGAAGGTCCCCTCGTTCTCGCGCTCGAGAAGGGCGGCGCCGAGGCGCAGGTCGTTCCAGTGCCGAACGGTGAAGCCTTCGCGATCGACGTCACGAGCTCCAAGGGCAACGTGGTGCGCGTCGCCGTTCATGGCACGCACCTTCGCGTCGCGCGCGTGGGCGATCACGTCACGGTGGACCTGACGGAGGGCGTCGTCTCGGTGGGCGCGCCGCCGAAGCGCGGCTCGACGCTCGGTGAGCTCGTCACGGCTCCAGCGCACGTGGAGTTCGACATCGACACCGCGGTAGTCGGAGGGGCTCTCGGAGGATTGCTCGACGTTCGTCACGATGCCTCCAGCGTTCGCGCGGCGGTCTCGCTCTCGCCCGAGGGCAAGGTCACCATCAATGACACCCCGGCGCCGAAGCCCGAGTCCACAGCCAAGCCGAGCCCGCAGCCCGCGATCACGTCGCCCATCGCGACGCCGAAGCCTGCGCCGATGGACGCCATCGCGGCGGACCCCAACATCAACGAGCGCATCTCCAACACCGTGCGCTCGTTCGTTCGCGCACAGCAAAGCGCGAACGGCGTGACGGTCATCCCGCCGAAGAGCGTGACACTGAAGATCGAGCTCTCCGACGACGGCTACGTGCGGACCGTGACGTTCGACCCGCCGCTCTCTCCCGACGTGCAGAAGCGCATCGCGGACACGCTCTTCGATCCCAAAAAGACGCGCTTCGTCGCGACGGTGGATCATCAAGCGCGCGTCGACGTGAACATCGAAGCTCCCTGAGATCGGCGCTATACCTGGCGTGTGGCGAAAGAAGACACCCTCGTCATCCACGAGATCTACGCGAGCATCCAGGGCGAATCTACGTTCGCCGGGCTGCCGTGCGCGTTCGTCCGCACCACTGGATGCAACCTGCGATGTGCGTGGTGTGACACGAAGCAAGCGTTCTACGGGGGCACGCGGATGCGACGAGCAGATGTGCTCCTCGAGGCGCTCGCGCTCGACACTCCGCTCGTCGAGCTCACGGGCGGAGAGCCACTGATTCAGCCGGGTGCGATCGATCTGCTCCGCGAGCTGTGCGACGCCGGCAAGACCGTGCTCGTCGAGACGAGCGGCGAAGCGGACGTCTCTCGCGTGGACGCACGCGTGCACAAAATCATGGACCTGAAGGCGCCAGGCTCGAGTGAGTCGCACCGCAACCGTTGGAGCAACCTCGACCACATCACGAGGCGCGACGAGATCAAGTTCGTGCTCTCCCACCGCGCAGACTACGAGTGGATGCGCACGATCATCCGAGAAAAAAGCCTCGATTCACGCACGCCGAACTTGCTCGCGAGCACCGTGTTCGGAAGCCTAGCGACGAAAGATCTCGTCGCGTGGGTCCTCGAAGACAAGCTAGCCGTCCGCGTGCAGCTGCAAATGCACAAAGTGATCTGGAGCCCCGAAGCGACCGGCGTCTAGTTCGCGCGAAAGGCCGCGATACGAGAGCGACGCACAGATAGCTCTTTGCGACGCGTAGCGGAGCACCTGTGTGGGGAGGGTGCCCCTTCGGGATTCACTCCCGATGGGAGCGGCGGCGTGCCGAACCTACTTAATGCGGCATGCCCTTCATGCCCTGGAGCTGCTTCATCATCTCGCCCATGTCGGTCACCTTGTAACCCGCGGGCACCTCGAAGCGCGCAGCGTCGAGCGGCTTCTTGTCGATCTTGGTGACTTCCATCTTCGCCTTCTCGACGCCATCCTCGGTCATCACCATGCGCAGCGGGAAGTACTTGTCCGTGACGAGCTTCTGCATCCAGCTCTTGGTGGTGCCGCCGGGAGCCATCGCGCTCATGTCGGGGAAGCCGATGCCCTTCGCGAGGCACGTCTCGGTCTTGCGCACCTTGGCGGTCTTCTTGTTGGTCTCGGTGATCTTCCACTTGTCGCAGCCGTAGCCCGCAATGACGTCGCTGCCCGCATTCATGTCGACCTTCGAGTCCCACTCGGACTCGGTCGGCGCCGACGGGCGCCCAGGCGCTCCCACGGTCGTCGCCATCTTCTGGATGTCGTCGAGGTTCATCACCATGGCGGTCTTCTTGGCGTCGTCCACCGTGATGATCTTCTTCTCGGGCGTGTTGAAGATGACGTAGCTGTCGCGCGAGCCCTCGTCGAAGCGGAGCTTGTCGCCCTTCACCTCGTAGACCATCGACGTCACCTTCGTCTCGTGGGTGTCGGCCATCGTTATCTGGCCCTCGAACGCCTCGCCCGTCGGGCTCACGAGCGTCAGCGCCTTTCCGATCAGACCGCTCACACCTCCGCCCGAAGACGCCGTGCCGCCGTCCCCATCGTCCTTCTTGCCGAACTTGCCGCACCCGGCGACTGCGATGACACAAGCGACGAGCGAGACGGCGCGGAGTTGGTTCGACATGGGACAGCGTTATATCACCGCTTGCCCGTCGCGAACTCCGTGAACGTTTGGACGTCTACCTTGCTGCCGAGCACCAACGGCGTGCGCACGTGCAGCGCGTTCGGGACGATGTCGAGGATGCGATCGGACCCGTTGGTCGCCATGCCGCCGGCCTGCTCGAAGATGAACGCCATGGGGTTCGCCTCGTAGAGCAAACGCAGCTTGCCGCCGGGGTTCTTCTTGTCGGCGGGGTACGCGAAGATGCCGCCCTTCAGCAGCGTGCGGTGCGCGTCGGCGACGAGTGACCCGACGTAGCGGTGGTTGTACGGTGCTCCGTTCGCCGCGTCGTCTCGCTTGATCCACGCGTTCCACTTCTGCACCCCCTCGGTCCAGCGCGCGTGGTTGCCTTCGTTGATCGAGTACATGCTCGCGCGCTCGGGGCACCGCACGTTGGCGCGCGAGAGGAAGAACTCGCCGACGTTCGGGTCCAATGTGAACTCGTGCACGCCTTGTCCCGTGGTGAGCACCATCACCGTGGACGGCCCGTAAAGCACGTAGGCCGCGGCGATGATGTCGCGACCCGGCCGGAGCGCCTCGTTGACGGACGGCGGCGACAGCGGATCTTGGCGGCGCAGCACGGCGAAGATGGTCCCGATGGTCGAGCAGACGTCGATGTTCGACGAGCCGTCGAGCGGATCGAACAACACGATGTACTTGCCCGGATGGCCGGCGGTGCGCGCGGTCTCGAGCTCTTCGCTGCCGATGATGCCGCAGTGGCCGCTCTTCTCGAGCACGTTCATCAGTACGTCGTTCGCGAACTCGTCGAGCTTCTGCACGGCCTCGCCCTGCACGTTCGTCTCGCCCGTGTACCCAAGGAGGTTCGCGAGGCCCGCCTGGCGTACGCGCGAGAGGATGATGCGAATCGCGAGCGAGATGTGACTGAGCAGCGATGTGAACTCCCCAGTCGCGCCCGGCGCCGCACGCATGCCCGCGAGCACATGGTCGCGCAGCGTGGTGCCGATCGACGGCGTCACGGGGGGCGGGATATGCGAGATGCTATCGGGCGTTCGCTCGGTCATTGGATTGTTGTCTCGCCTTCGCGCGTGACGGGCAAGTCGCGCGGCGTGACTCCTCGATGCGTTACGCGCGTTCAGCCGTGGGTTGCGCCACTTGGTCGAAGGGCGCTAGGTTCGTTCTCATGGCACTGAGCGATCGCGTCAAGCAAATCATGTCCTGGTACGGCTCGGACAATCCGGGCGTCAAAGCCAACCTCGTGCGCATGATGAATCACGGCACGCTCGCGGGGACAGGCAAGATGGTCATCCTCCCCGTCGACCAAGGGTTCGAGCACGGACCGGCGCGGTCGTTCCAGCCCAACCCAGACTCGTACGATCCCGACTATCACGTGCAGCTCGCGATAGACGCCGGGTGCAACGCGTATGCGGCGCCGCTCGGCTTCATCGAGGCCGTGGCCGATCGCTATGCGGGCCAGATCCCGCTCATCTTGAAGCTGAACAACTCGGACACGCTCGCCAAGATCGACCAACCGTGCAGCGCGCTCACGGGCTCGGTCGAGGACGCGCTTCGCCTGGGCTGCACCGCGATCGGTTACACGATCTATCCCGGCTCGGGCCAACGCAATACCATGTACGAGTACTTGCGCGAGTTGATCCTCGAGGCCAAGAGCCACGGTCTCCCGACTGTGCTTTGGGCGTACCCCCGCGGCGCGGGCATCTCGAAAGAAGGCGAGACCGCCGTCGACGTGGCCGCATACGCCGCTCAGATTTCCGCGCAGCTCGGCGCTCACGTCATCAAGATCAAGCCGCCAAAGGCCTTCATCGAGCAGGCCGAAGCGAAGAAGGTCTTCGAGAAGTACGGCATCAAGACCGACACGCTCGCGGACCGCACTCGCCACTGCGTGCAGAGCGCGTTCAACGGCAAGCGCATCATCATCTTCTCGGGCGGCGAGGCCAAAGGCAGCGACGAGGTCATCGCCGAGGTGAAGGAGCTCGCCAAGGGCGGCGCGTTCGGATCCATCATGGGACGCAACGCGTTCCAGCGACCACGCGCCGAGGCGTTGAAGCTCCTCGCCGACGTGATGAACGTCTTCAAAGCAGCCTAGAGTTCTACGACGGTTCGACACGAGCGCGCGCTCCCGATACATTCGGGAGCATAGTCTTGTGCTCTGCTCGTTCGTTTTGGCTGCGTTGGGGTGCAGCGGTGATCAGTTCGTCGCGATGACCGACGGCGGCAACGAGCCGCCTGACGCGGGGACCGACGCGAGCTCGCCCGTGAGCGACGCTGGCTTCGACGTGATCGGTCCCAAACAGGACAGCGGTCCCGTGGGGCCATTTTTCATGGGGCAAAACCCGACGGCGATCTTCTGCGCGGACTGGGACAAGTCAATGCAAGCGGGTGACGCCTACCTCGGAGGCGTCGCCACTCAGATGTCGACGTCGGTGCAGTCTGGCGGTTCGCTCGGGGGACGTCCACGTCATTGCTCCGGCTTTGTTGGGCGCTGGCGTTTGCCCCATGGGCATCGTCAGCGACCTCAACGCGTGGCACCGCGCAGAGGTCTGGTTGGACCGCACCAGAGCGAAAGTCGACTGCAAACTCGACCCGCTTCAGAGCGGCTACGCGCCTGGCAGCTTTGTTCTTCCGGATGGCCAAAAGGCCTTCGGACTCCAGCTTGGCGAGATCACGGTCGCGCCGAACCTCACCGCGGAGCGGAACATCGACAACGCACTCTTGGACGGCAATCCACCGATGTGACTAGCGAGCGAGCTCACGGATCGCGAGGTCGATCGGAGCGTCGCCGAACGAGTCCCATGCGGAGGCGTTTTTTTGCGGGTCTGAGAGGATCCAATCGATCGCCAGCGCGGTGTCGATCGCCTCGCCAGGATGCAGTGCCGCGCGTCGTGTCCATGAAGCCTCTTGATGCGGACTCGTTTCCGCCATCGGTCGCGGGCCTCCGGTCGCGGCGCTGGGTGCAAGGCCCGACGCGATGGCAAGCGCCCACAACGCGACGACGACGTCGTCATGAAGAGACATCGCGACGAGCGGATCGACGGGCGCCGAGGCGAGCGTCTTGACGATCACGCACACGCGCTGGCGCTCGGGCGGCGCGATCATCCGACCCAGCGTCGTCCCTGGCGAGCCCGTGAGCTTGCACGGCAGTGTGCTCGGGGCCGGAGGCGGCGCGTGCTTGGCGAGCGGAGCGGCCAACTCTCTCAAGCGCTTCTCGAGCGCGCGGAGCCTCGGCTCCAGCGAAGCGTCCACGTTGCTCGTCTTCGGCGCCGCGTCCACGCGCGTCTCCCCGAGCCTCACACGCAGGCGCACGAGCGCGATCTGTGACTTCGCGTACGCCGGTGAGAGCTTCGCCTCGATCGGATCGAGCGAGGCCTCGAGCTCGTCGCGCACCTCGGGTGAGATCGGGCCGAGCGCGGCCATCACTTGCTCGAACCTCTTGGCGAGGCGCGCGTCGTGCTGCTCTGCGTCTGCGGGCGGAGCGTTGACGGGCCAGGTCGCCGCGAGCCCGACGAACAGCGGAGCGGCACCCGCAGGCAGCTCACGCTCGTACGCGAGCCGCGCGCGCTCGGCCTCCAGCGTGTACTTCAAGCGCTCGATTTCGAGGCCGTTTTGCCGATCATTTTGTGTGTATTGCGCAAGCATCTTGGTCGCGGCGTCGAGCGCGCGGGCTCGCGTGTCGAAGGAGAAGAGGTCCGCGCGCCCTCCCTCCATCACGGTCGTCGTGTCCTCCGAAAGAATCGCCTGGACGCCTGCCCCGCGCAGCTCCGACTCGTCGCTCACGATGCCCGCGCGTGCCGCGAAGCGACCGTCCGCCGAGGCGAGCAGGCGCAACACGCGATCCTCGTCGCGGGCGAAGTCGGGCCCCGCGACCACGACGGGCGGCTTGGCGACTGGAGCCGCACCGCCGCAAGCGTAGAGAGACAGCGCGAGCGCAAACGCGAGTGTCCTCATCTCAGAGTCCCAACATCTTCACGACGGGCCGCTTGGGCCGCTTGCCGTCGAACTCGGCGTAAAAGACGCGCTGCCAGGGGCCGAGGTCCAGCTTGCCCTTGGTGATCGGCAGCGTCAC
>JAYVYD010000163.1:0-15735 GCA_043784605.1 Myxococcales bacterium
TGCGACAAGAATTGTCGCACCCGCGCTTGATTTTAGGGCCGCTTACGGCACATGATCAATTGTATGCGGCGTCCTCGCTTCATCGCAGACAACCGCGGCGCAACCATCGTCGAATACGGGCTCATGCTCGCGTTGATTTTGGTGCTCGCATACGCCGGCTTCCGCGCCTTGGGGAAGCAAACCCGCCAGGCGGGTGACAAAGCAACGATCGCGTTTTTCTGAACCTCCAAACAACATTGGTGCGCATGAATCATCGAAGACTCGTAATCGGGATCGGCGCGCTGGCCCTGGCGCTCGCGTGCAGCACCTCTAGCGACGACTCGTCGGGCCCCGGCGCTTCGACGTCCGTGTTGCGCAACGAGTACGAGCCTGTGGGCGAGGTCCCGTCGACCGGCGGAATCACCCAGATCACTTTCTACGACGCGACGACCTATTCGCTCCGGAAGACTCTAGGCACGGACGCCGAGGAGATCCTCGCGATCGAGAGCGGCACCTACAAGCTCGATCTCGACAACAAAACTCTGACACTCACGCCCTCCGATGGCGCGGCGCAGGTCTATCCGATCACGGTCTTCGCCGTGAGCACCGGGTCGACGCAGCTCCAGGACTACCGCCCGCAAGGGCTCCTGGGCGATGTCGCGCGGTTGATCCTCTCTTTCATCATCAACCATCAGACGTTCCACACGGACTCACCCGATCCGTCGGTCGCGACCGACCCGGACTCCGGCAGTCCAGAACCGGACGCATCGGTGAGCGACGCGTCGACCTGCACGCCCAGTGCACTGGACGGCGGCAATCCCCCGGAGTCCAGCGGCGACGGCGTGGACGTCTCCCACTACCAGCCCAACATCGATTGGGCGACCGTGCATAAGACGCAGAACTTCGCGTATTCGAAGGCGACCGAAGGCACCAAGTACAAGGACAACACGTTCGCCAAGAACTATCAGGGCATGAAGTCGGCGGGCATGAAGCGCGGCGCCTATCACTTCTTCCGCGCGTCGAAAGACGCCGTCGCGCAGGCGGACTTCTTCGCGGCGACGATCCTCGCACAAGGCTTCGATGCGGGCTCGGATCTGGCGCCGATGTTGGACGTCGAAGTGACGGACGGCGTCTCTCCTGCGGAGGTAGTGAGTGGCGTGCGAGCGTTCTTGGGCGCGGCTCAGAAGAAGCTCGGCGTCACGCTAGTGCTCTATACCGGCCCGTCCTTCTGGACCAGCACGTTGGGCAATCCGGATCTCTCATCGAATCCACTTTGGATCGCGCACTACACGAAGGCCGCCAAGCCGAAGATCCCCTCTCACTGGTCGAGCTACTCCATTTGGCAGTTCTCCGAGCACGTCCCCGTCGCAGGTATCCCTGCGGCCGGCGTCGACGGTGACCGCTGGGTATCGAGCTCCGTCAAGAACCCGCCCGACGCAGGCACCCCAGACGCGAACGGCACCTCAAGCTGCGCGGACGCTGGCGGCACGGATGGTGGCGATGCCGGCTTGATCCCCGGCAACTGCACGCACGACGTGTGCGTCGCGGGCGAGCGGCTCGGACAAGCATGCAATTCATGCACGATGATCGTCTGCGCCAATGACCCGTATTGCTGCGACACGTTGTGGGGCCCCAGCTGCTTCCCGGACGTGTTGAAGTATTGCGGCAAGCAGTGCCCGTAGTCTTCAGTTCGTCGACGTCTTGGACCGCCCGGAGTTGAGTTCGCGCCTCACCACACGGCAACGCCGCCGTCGGCTTCTGCCGTTTGGCACCAACCTGCAAACGCGCGGAGATGGTCCTCTGGAGCAGATGCGAGCATCGAAGCGATGACTCCGCACTCAACCGGCGAGATCACAAAACCGTCGTTGAAGAAGAGCTTGGCCGCGATGACCTTTCCAGGCGTCGGAGATCGCGTGAAATCCTCCTGTACGACTCCGCGAACCCAGGCTGCGAACAACTTCACTGGCTATCTGCTTTCCGACCCTCCTGCCGAGTTGTCCCTTATTGCAGGTGATGCCATTCACAACCTGCGCGCTGCACTCGACAACCTCACTTGGGCGCTTGCTGAGAAGTACGGCACCCCAAACCCCAAGAAGAAGGTGCAATTCGTAGCGTGTAAGACCGAGACAATTTAACGAGGCAAAGAAGCGCTTCAAGCTTCAGGACATAGGACTGCCAGCACTCCAAATATTGGCGACCCTCCAGCCATTCCAACACCCGACCCCGACCGATGCGCCGCTTTACCTCCTCACGGAGCTAGATAATCGTCATAAGCATCGCGACCTGGTTGCATTCGAGGCCACTGCACGCATGGGCAAACAACTCATCGCGGTCGAGATGCCAGGCGTCACACCGCCTGTACCGGGGGACGTAGCCATAACAGGCTTCAGCCCACCCAATCCTGCTCTGCTGACGAAGCCGGGGGCAGTGCTCTTCTCCGTGGACTTTGGACGTCCTACGCCGCATGTCGGTTTCAGCATGGAGTTTGACGTAACGCTAAGCTTAACGGCTGCAGGACCCCTCTCGCGACTTGGAGTGATGCAGGGCCTTACGAAGCTGCGAGATGAGGTCGATGGGACGTTGAACCTCTTTCAGCACTTGATGTGAGAGTGCACACAGCTCGAGCCATGCCATGCGCGTCCGCGCGGCTAACCGGTCGGCGGCTAGAATGGTGCGGCGTGTTCGCGGATGGCGTCGGAGCTGGAGCCACAGTAACTCGCACGGCTCCCAAACCGCCAGCGCAAGCGCGGCGGGTGATCGGGTACTCTCGGGTCATGGTGCGATCGTGGATCTTGCTGGTCGCCGGCCTCGCGGCTGCGAGAGCGGCGAAAAGGCAAAGGACGCTCACGACGACGATGCGCCAGAGACGCCGCAGCACGTAGTTGCGCGCTTCGACTCGGACTCACAAGAGCTGCTGATGGCCTCGACGGCGAGCATCCTGTGGCCGGTCTGCGATGCGAGGCACCGTCGCCATTGTGGTCTGCTTTTCGACCACGTGACCGAGGAGACGATTCGCGAGTTTGCCGGCCACAACTGCCCGGGTGACCTCACCGAAGAGCAGGCCGACGAGTGCCTTGGGGAGTTCCGAATAGACTTCACCGACAAGGTGCGGAAGCGCTACCCCCTCGCCGATGAGCATGCCGTGCAGCGAGTGTGTCTCGCCACGCCGGACCGCCACTCTCTGCGTGAAGCGCCCAGGCGAGATGAACGGGCGATGCATGGAGGTGGTGAATCAATACGGCACGCCGACAAACCCAACGTTCCGCCCCGGTGGCGGACCACTTAAGGGGGAGCGTCAGTGCCGAGAGCGTTCCGACTGCGGAGCTGGTTTCCGCTGCGAAGATGGGTTGTGCGTTCGCTAAACAGGTGGGATTCGTGGCAAAAAAAAGCGTCAGCCGAGAAAGATTGCGGGCGCGAGCCGTCTCGCCACTGTCGACACGAAGCGAGCGGAAGCAATCCGCCTGACTGCCGAGGCGCATGAACTCGTCAGCCGAGTCTCGTCGCTGACTCACGAACTTGGTCTTGGCTCGGGGGGAGCGTTCGGTGTGCACGGAGACAGTGAGCAGGTGCGGGGTATGTCCGCTGCTCTCTTTCTCGCCTGGCGCACGACGCAAGCCGCGTCGGCGTGGTTAGAACATGGCGACGAATGGTCGCTGTGGCGCTCCGAGATCGTTCGTGCGGCGAACATCGTCCGTGGCGGAGCCACAGCCGGGGGAGCGAGCGGAAGTGGGCACGATCTCACGATGGCGATCGCAATGGGCCAACAGGCAATCATGGGACGCCTTGGATTCGCGTTTCCCGCCCACACCGAAGCGGAGACGTTGGCCTTCGTTCGTAAGACGTTCTCACAGTTGTTTGGATCCGCCTTTACGAACGTTGAATCCACGACGATTGAAAACGCAATACCTCGGTTCGCACCGAACTCGACGCCGACGCGAATGGAAATCCAATCACGGATTGAAGCCGCAGGCGTTAAACTCGCGCGCGATCTAATTTGGTCGCTACGGCCATCATCGAAGGTCGCAAATTCCGTTTTCCGATTCCCCCTTCAACCGAGCGACACTACGAAGAGCAAGCTCTTGAGTCGCCTTCAGAGACACGCAAAACGACGTACAAAAGCGCGTAAAACAGGCTCCGCCGTCACTGCGTAGGTTCACAGTACGAGCAGGCGCGCGCATCTTCGCATGATGCCGCAACCAACGCCGCGACCTACGCGCCTCTCACACGATCGAGTCCTACGACTGCGCGGGCTGATCCGCCGTCGCGGTCTACATCAAACCGCGAAGCTTCTCGGTTTGGGTCGCGAGGCCGTCGCAAGACTCGCCGGGGAGTCGCCCGCTCGGCGCGGAACGATCGTGCTCGCACAGATTGCGCTCGACGCGCTCGACGTCGACAAGGTGGCGTCGTGAGGCGCGACCTGGCCACACTTGCGCGAGAGCAGGGCGCGACTGTGATCGAAGCCGCAGGCGCGACCATCATCGTCGTTGCACGTACCACCGTGGCCGAGCGGCTCAGCGTTGCGGACGTCGCGAAGCTCGGTAGCTGTACACCTCGACGCGTCCGTCAGGCTGCGCGCTCCGGTCAGTTGCGGGGCGCCGAGCTCGGCGAGCGCGCCCTGTCATTCGATCGGGCTGACGTGCGCCTGGCTCGAAGCGCGCCCGATACGAGTGCGGGCCGCGGTCGACCATAACGACCAGGTAGAGCGCGACGTTGATCGACGCATTGCGGGGCAGTGATGATCACCCTCTTCTGGCCCGATCGCCTCTGGACGAACGGCGGAATCATTGCGCGCGACGCAGACGGCAAGCCAGCTAACTGGCGAACAAAGCCTGAAGGCACGTGGCTCGACGGCGAAGACTTCGAGGGCCTGGCGCGCTGGCTCGCGAATGCGACTCCAGCGAACGACAAGGAGCAGCACGGCGGGTTCACACTCGCGAAGATCAACGGCGGGCGCTGCATAGCCAACGTCGAACAAGTCACGGCGCTAGGCCTCGACGGCGACGACTCGGGCAAGAGCACGCGCGAGGTACACGACCTGTTGAGCGGCTATCGCCATGTCGTCTACTCAACCTTTTCGAGCAAGCCCGAGGCGCCACGCTGGCGGGCCATTGTGGCGCTCTCTCGACCCGCCACGGGCTCAGAGCACGCCCGCTATGTGAAGCTCGCCCACGCGAACATGCGGGCCGCTGGGGTCAACCTCGACGCGTCCGCCGTCGACCCCTGCCGCCTCTGGTACGTCCCGGCCTATCGCATGCGCGAGCACTTCGAGTGCTACAGCGCGGACGGCGCCCCGTTCCCCGTCGAGTCGGCACTAGCCAACGCGGTGGAGTTTGAGGCCGAAGAGATCGCCGAACGCAAACGCGCATATCGCGAGCGCTCGCAAGGCCGCGGCGGTGATCGGGTTGAGCGCGCTCGTCGGTACATCGCGAAGATGCCCGCCGCCCACTCTGGCGCTGGCGGTCACGCCGCGACGTTCGCCGTCGCTCGCAAGATCGTCCAAGACTTCGAGCTTGGCGATACTGACGCCGCGGCGTTACTTGCAGAGTACAATCAACGGTGCGATCCACCGTGGAGCGACCGCGACCTAGCGCACAAGCTGGCGCAGGCGAAGCGCGCGCGTGTGAGCAATCCCGTGGCCGATCGGGTGAGGCTATGACCGCAGCGCCTTTCTCGCTCGAAGGTAAGCCGGGGCGCACGAAGCCGAACGGGGCCGCGAAGGCGGCGCAGATCGCCTTCGATTGGGGGGCGTGCGTACAGCCCGCGTCCGTCGAGTGGTACACGACGAAGCCGAGCCCGCGTGAATGGCTCCTACGCGACAAGCGGACGGACGCCGGTGTGTTGCCGCGGGCTCGCGTGGGCTTGCTCGTCGCAGAGGGCGGCGCGGGAAAGACACTGGCGCTCTGTCAGCTTGCCGTGAGTCTCGCAACGGGCGTGCCGTGGCTTGGAGTCTTCGACGTGCCGCAGACGGGGCGCACGCTTCTCGTGCTTGGCGAAGAGACAAGCGAAGAGTGCCACCGAAGGCTCTACCAGGCTGTGCAAGCGATGAAATGCGCCGCACCTGCCGCGGGCGTGATCGATGTGATGCCGCTCGCGAGCGTGGAGTGTGGGCTGCTCAAGATGAGCGAGTATGGCGAGCCGGTAGATACGGAATTCGCGGTGTGGCTGCGCAAGTACGTCGAGGATCAGCGGTACGCCGCGGTATTGATCGATCCTCTCTCTCGATTTGGCGGGCGAGACGCCGAGTCGAACAATTCCGCAGCGACGCGCGCAATTCAGATTTTCGAGTCGATCGCAGCGACCGGCGCGACGGTGATCGTGGCGCACCACACGCCGCAGTGGGACCGCAGAGAAAAGAACCCGTCGACGTCGAGCGCACGTGGTGTGACCGGTCTTACCGACGGCGCGCGATGGATGATGCATCTAGGCGTCGAGCGTGTTGCGGGATTGGATCCGCACCTCGCGGAGATCGTGACCGCTTCAATCGTCAAATCGAATTACGCGCGTAAAGGCGAGCCAGTGGAGTTGAGACGAGACCTCGACCACGGCGGCGCTCTTGTGCCTCTCGACGATGATGATCGCGAAGCCGTGAAGGCCGCACGCGGTGGTGGCCAAGCGAGGCAGGCACGAAAAGCGGAGCAAGCGGCGGAGCGAGAACGGCGCGAAACGGAGCGCGCGACCAAGGTCGCCAAGGCGCGCGCCGCTAAGCAAGCAGCCAAACAGCAAGAGGCCGACGACGACGATGTGGCTGTGCGCCAGTTGCTAGCGAGCGAGAACCCACCCGCGCGGTTGCGCGATGCGGTTCGTGTGGCGCGCAAGTGCGGTTCGTGTGGCGCGCAAGTGCGGTGCGGATCGGGCGCAGCAAGCAATCAACCGAGTGCAGGGGGTTCAATGATGTTGCCTTGCGTTGCCTCGCGTTGTCTCCGCCTCGTGACTCGGAGTCCACACGAAGCCGTTGCCTTGGCCTCTGGCCAAGCAGGCCTAGGGGTATGGGGACTTTTGTATCGCCCCCTGCAGAGGCAACGAGGCCTCTCTTGGCCCTCGACGTGTTCACGCGCGTGCGCGCGGGGTGGGGTTCGGTAATGCGCCCTTCCTGGCGATCTCGGTACATGCACCGTGCGATCAGCGTGCTGACGAATACTCTGGCGAGCGTCACGGTCACGATGGCGCGTGACGCCGAATGCAAGGCACGACGAGAGGCGCGAAAGGTCAAATGCGGCGCATGGGCTCGCAGCCGTAGTCGACCATGCATCGCACCGCGTTGGCGCCGTTCCGATGGCTCCATCGCGAGCCGCTGTCGCATGCACGGTGGAGCGAGCACAGGGCCCAAGACACCCGAGGGCAAGGCGCGAGCACTCGCGAACCTGAAACAATTCAAAACACGATCGGAGCCGCGATGAACAGTGAAGCGAAGTTTCGAGAGCTTCTAGAGCAGGCACGCACGCAGCTCGCGACGATCATGTCCAACGACGACAATGCTGTAGCCGTACGCGTATCGGCCGCGAAAGCGCTGGCTGAATCTTGCCTCGCATCGCTACGTCTCGGCGACGGGAATGGTGCGCCTGCCGCGCAGATGTCTCCAGAACAAGTCCGAGAGCTATTGATCGAGCAGGGATGGACGCCGCCATCGTGAAGCGATTCGAACACGCTGGCGCACGACAAGCCGCGCTCACTCCTTCTTCGGGCCCTTCCATTGATATCGTTTGCGGTGGTTCGCGACCCGTTCTTCGACCTGGCGGTCCCGCTCCGCCGCTCGCGTCCGCTTTTCACGACCTCGAACCCACGCCCTAAGCTTCTCCGCTTCTTCCTCTTCGCTTTGGTCTTCCTCTTCGTCGTCTTTCTCTTCGCCGTCTTCGTCTTCGTCTTTTTCCACAGCAACGCGTCGCCGAGGCGCTGGCTCGGAAGGACTCGAGTCGATCTCAAGGTCGTCGCGGTCGTCTTCTCGTTCGGTTGCGAGATCGGCAACCTGTTCTTCGAGCCCTTCGATTCGGCTCGCCATCACGTACAAAATAATGAGCAGCACAATCCCTGAAACGCCGATGTAGGGCGAGACAAACCACATGATCAGCGAGACGGCTGCCACCGCAACAAGGGTGCCGATCCAGCCACATCCAAGGCCTCGCTTCCTTTGCGGGGCACGCACACGCGTTGCTCGTGAGTCACGCCGATCACGCATGCACAGAACGCTATCAGATGACCGCGAGCGACCTGCGGAAGGGTCGCGTTACGGTGGTCAGCCCAATTGCGGGTTTGC
Organism: Myxococcales bacterium; assembly: GCA_043784605.1. Classification (GTDB taxonomy): domain Bacteria; phylum Myxococcota_A; class Polyangia; order Polyangiales; family Polyangiaceae; genus JANYHY01. The sequence goes on from JAYVYD010000163.1 coordinate 8,231, forward strand.
GTCCCGCACTGCTGAGCGAGAATTCAGCCTCAATCTAGTAGCTAATCGGTACTTGGGCTCTAAAAGCTCACTTCTCAGGCTTCACGATAGGTGGCAGCGCTTCGATGAATTCGCAGAGGCGCACGAAGATGGATTCGATCATGCGCCCCTTCACCTCTCGGACGACGTCGACTTTGACGAGATGGATGTTGCGTTGTGCGAAATGAGTGTCGGATTTGAGGCCATAGCGCGGGGCGAATCTCGACGTCACTGGGATGGTCACATGGGGCTCGCCATACGGTGGCTCCTGAGTCGACCCATAGATGATCCGCAACCATTTCCCGGTCGCACCATCTTCGACGCTAATGATTACGCCTGGTCGAGGGTCGGCTTTTCCCGGTCCGACGTACCAGACCAGATCGCCCCTATTCATGCGTATGGATCGAAGACGGCGTCGCCCGAGGCGTCGGCCGCTTTGATCCAGGCAGCGAGAGTAGCCTTCTCCGTCTCAGCGAGTTCACCGGTTGCACGGTTCCACGAAGCCGCAGCCTCGGGAAAATTGGTGTGCGCGATGGCTTGACGGATGCGGGTCGGAGCGTTTGCTACGCGCTCAGCGAGCGCCAAAGCCAGCCACGGCTCCACTCTTCGCTCCGTTTGGATTGCGTGGTGCATGATCCCCATTGCAGCGACCGACAGTCGCAGGTCGACCCAAGCGCGCCGAAGCCAGGTCGGGGAGGCACCATACGCGAAGTCGCCAAGCGTATCGCCGCCAGGTCCAGCCACCCTCGCCGTCAACTCTGGCCGGCTGCGGATCGCTTCCGTGATGTATGAGACCAAGCGCACAATCCAGAAGAAGTCACGGCAGCCCAGCTCGGCGCGGGCCATACAGGCATCGCCAAGAAATGTCCCAGCTTGTGGCGACCAGATGCGGGCGCTGCCATCGATGTATTTGCCGAGTGCAGTGTGAAACTCCGCCCGCGGCAAGCCTACATCTTCCATCACGGCGGTGATTTGGTCGCTAGCTTCGACCCAGAGAGCTAGCAGCTCGTCAAGGTCGGCGCAGTCTGTTGCTGCCAACCCACGTTCCGACGCCTCGCCGAGCAACGCGGGGAGTGGCGGCAACGCTACTGGGCGCACTTCCCCATCGACGCTGAGCGAAAGGAATCGGAAGAACGGTGCGATGATGCCAATGGCTTCCACTAGAGAGTCCTTGTAGCAAAAGTAACGCTCGACGCGAAATCGCGCTACGAAGCACTGAACGGACGTACGCCGCGCGCACTTGATGACGTCAGCTACTCTGACTGCCGAGCCGCTCCACGAAACAGCGGGATTTGCGTTGTTCCGAGTAAGCGATCGCCCTCCGGCTCGAACGTAAGCTCCAACTCGACGAGCATTGCGAGCGAGGGCTGACTCGCAGCGCGCGAGCCAATCCGAAACGGCAACGTGGCGCCTGCCTGAAGCGTGCACCATGCACGCGAGTTGCGAAAGATCGGCGGACGAGCCGCAATCGGTCGAGCGCGCACAAGGTAATAACAAAGTGTTGTATTAACAAAGTAATGACGCGCGCTAGATTGCTGGTGAGGTCGCGCCGAACATGGAAACCGTGCAAAGATCTGAATCCGTGAAGAAAGAACGGAACCTCAACATCCGCGTCAGCGACGAGGACATGAGTCGACTCGAAGCGCTCGCCGAGCACTATGAGATGAGCCAATCGCAGGTGCTTCGCATGCTCGTGAAGCGCGACGCGGAAGCGACTGGCGTCGAGGCGAAGAAGCCCACCCGCCGAAAGACGGTCCGCAAGCGCTGACACGAAGGCATGACCGATCGAATGGAGTCGACCGATGAACGAGAAGGTAACACGCCGAACCGGCTACGTTGAGCGACACCACCTGCAAAGACGGCTCGGTCTACTACCGCGCTCGGGTGCGCCTAGCCGATGGGTCGCGCCCGCGCGTGGACATCCCTTCGAAGCACTCCGCCACGCCCGAGTCACGCGAGGCATACGCAACGGCTCGGCAGGCTCACGAAGACGAACACGGGACGCTGCTCAAAGCGAATGTGCGCAGCCAAGAACGCGGACCTTTCCGCCGAACTCGATGCGCTGACCACGTGCGACGCGTACGCGTCCAAGGTGTTCGCTCAGCGCGAAGCGAACGGCATCCTCTCAGTCCGTCGTGAGCGCTCGACCTGGCGCGCGTGGATGTCTCCGCGAATCGGCTCGAAGCCGTTGGCGCTGGTCACGCCCGAGAAGATCGAAGACATCCGCGATGCACTCGACGGCGAGGTGAGGGAGCGCCTCGCAGGTCGCAAGGGCATCGCAGGCAAAACCGCGATGAACGTCTGGAGCATGCTGCGTACGGTGTTCGCTGAGAGCGTCTCTTCTCGTGACCGCGCCATGCGCATCAGGAAGACCGACCCGACCACGGGGATCAAAGCGCCGCTGCGCTCGATGTCGCGGCAAAAGACGTTCATTTATCCGAACGAAGCCGAAGCCCTGCTCTCGTCGGCTGCACCGCGCGAGTGGGGCGAGGTGTACGCGATTGCGCTCTACACCTATCTTCGCCCCGGTGAGTTGCGGGCGCTGACCTGGCGTGACGTCGATCTCGGCGCTGGCGTGATCCACGTGACCAAAGCCTATGACGAGGACAAGGGCGAATCCCGGCGACCAAAGACCACGTGCGCCATGCGCGACGTGCCCATCGAGCCGACCCTTGCGCCCTTGCTCAAGCGCATGCATCAGGCCGTCACCGATGACGCTGCGCTCGTGCTGCCGATCCTCGAAGCCGAGAACGAAGACCGCCGCGCGAAGTCGATCCGAGCGCACCTAGAGCTTGCAGGCGTGACCCGTCACCAGCTCACCGAGGAGACGACCACGACCATGGGCGTGAACTTCCGCTCTTGCCGCGACTCGGGTCTTACCTGGCTCGCCCTCGCTAGCGTGCCGATCGAGCGCATCAAAAGCCGCGCAGGTCACGAGCACATCGCGACGACGCTCGGCTACGTGAAGATGGCCGAAGACCTCACCGGCAAGGTGGGCGCGCCATTCCCTGCGCTACCGCTCGACCTTGGCGGACCGCCTTCGAGGGCGGGAGCTGTCGGCCCAAGTTCAGCCCAAATGGCCGCGGTGATCAACGAAGCGGCGACAAACGCGGCGGAGAGGGCGGGATTCGAACCCGCGGATAGGTTACCCCATCGCGTGCTTAGCAAGCACGTGCCTTAGGCCACTCGGCCACCTCTCCAGAGAGGCGCGGAACCTAGCGTTTTCCGCCCACTCACGCAAGCCAGGTGTCGCACGGACGGCGGAGTGCAGGGATTTGGACGAGCGAAGAGTTCGTATGCGCGATCACGAGGCCCATCCGTCACTCCGAGCGGTTGCTCGGGGTAAGCTCGTCGTCATGTTCGGCTATTCGGGGACTCCGCTCGTGACCAAGCTGGGGATCAAGCCCGCGCACAAGGTCTTGATGGTGGGCGCGCCGAAAGACTTCGCACTCGACCCGCCGCTCGCGAAGGTGGTGACCCGCGGCGAAGGTCCGTTCGATGTCGCGCTCGCGTTCTTGGCGAAGCGCACTGACATCGCTTTGCGCTTCGCGGCGATCTCACCAAAGCTCACAAAAGAGGGCGGTTTGTGGCTCGCGTGGCCCAAGAAGGCGTCGAAGATTCCGTCGGACGTCACCGAGGATGCGCTGCGCGCCGTGCTGTTACCGACGGGTTGGGTGGACAACAAGGTGTGCGCGATCGACGAGCGCTACAGCGGCCTGCGCTTCGTGCTTCGCAAGCAACTGCGCTGACCTGATACGCTTTGCCAAATGCGCGGGGCGCTCTTCGTACTGGTCGTCGGCTGCGTATCTGCGCCTGCCGCTAGCGCACCCGTGCCTATCGTTGCGGCTCCCGTGCGCGCTGAACGGGAGGACGACTGTCACCGAGACATTCCGGACTGCGCGGCCGCGTGCGCGCTTCGCGAGACGGGGCACACGGAGCACGTCGACTGGTTCGACCGTCGTTGTGCAGCCGTCGTCCTCGGTCGCAATCCCGACAAGGCCGTCGGCTACTCGCTCCCACCGGTGCCGCCCGAGGACACTGCGACTCGAAACGGGAACGACATCGAGTCCAACCCTTACCGCTAGGTCTCGTGCTGCGCGGTGCGGTCGAGGATCTTGCGCATGAACTTCGGTGCCCACCAGTTCGCGTCGCCGAAGAGGCGCATGGTGGAGGGCACGATTAGGAGTCGCACCAACGTGGCGTCGAGCGCGACGGCTACCGTCATGCCCACGCCCATCGCCTTGACCACGACGATCGTCGCCAGCGCGAACGCCGCAAACACAGCGACCATGATCGCGGCGGCGCTGGTAATCAGCCTGCCGCTTTGCGCGAGGCCCTCGGTCACCGCGCGCCGGTTGTCGCGGTGGAGCTTGTACTCCTCGTGCATTCGGCTGAGGAGCAGCACCTCGTAGTCCATCGACAAACCGAACACGACGCAGAACAAGAGCGGCGGCAGCGTGGGCTCGATGGGGCCAGGCTCGAAGCGCAGCAGGCTCGCGAGGTGCCCGTCTTGGAAGATGAATACGAGCGCGCCGAAGGACCCGGCGATGGAGAGGAAGTTCATCAGCACCGCCTTGAGGGGCAACAAGACCGAGCCAAACAAGAAGAGCAGGACGACGTACGTGAGCGAGACCACGAACGCGATCGCGGCGGGGGTGTGTCCCACCATGAACGCCGTGAAGTCGATGTCCATCGCCGAGCGGCCGCCCACGATGAACGAGCCGTCGGAGACGACTCTGTCCTTGCGGAGGTCACGGACCATTTGGTGCGCGCGCTCGCTCGAGCGGCCGACAGGCGTGATGATCGTGAGGATGGAGGAGCCGTGACCGGTGGTGAACTCCATGGCCGTCGCGACGTCGATCGGGCGCAAATCGGCCGGGAGCGCGACCAGCTTGATCGCCTCGTCTGCGGGGAGCGACGGATCGAAATCGAACACGCTCTCGACCTGCATGACGTCGGGGATCGCGGCGAGCTTGTCGCGCAGTCCGCGGATCGCCTTCGCCCGAGCCACCGTGAGCTCTTCGGAGGGGAACGTGACGATGACTTGAATGCGCGTCAGCGCTTGCGTGGGGAACTCGTCGTGCAGGACGTCGTAGCCGGCGCGCGCCTCGGTCGACTTCGGCAGGATGGCCTCGGTCTGAGCGGTGAGCTGGAGTCGCATGAACGGCGCGCCGAGCGCGAGCACGATCGCGAGTGTGGGAATCAAGATGCGCACGGGACGCTCCATCACCCACGGGGCGAGGCGTCGCCACAACGTCTGGTCGTCGTCGTCCTTCGGTTTCTTGAACGGCAGCGGCCACGCGTCGACGCGATGTCCGAGCACACCGAGCAGCGCAGGCAAGAACGTGAGCGCGAAGAAGATCGCGAGCACGACGACAGCGACGCCGCCGATGCCCATCGCCGAGAGGTACGAGCGCGGAAAGAACAACAGCCCCAACAGGCCGATGCACACGGCGAGGCCTGAGAACAGCACGGCCCGACCGCTCGTCTCCATCGAGCGCACGATCGCGCTCTCCACGTCTGGTTGGCGCCTGAGCTCTTGGCGAAAGCGACTGACGAAGAACAGCGAGTAGTCGATCGCGACGCCCAGGCCGATCAGAGAGCCGACGTTGAGCGTGTACTTTGCCATCTCCATGTAACGCGAGAGCACCATCACGAGCGCGAGGCCGCCCATCACGGAGAGAGCGCCGACGCCAACCGGCAGGAGCGCCGCGACCGCGCTGCGGAACACGAAGAGCAGCACCAAGAGCGCGAGCGGCAAGCTCACTAGCTCTGCGATGAAGAGGTCGTGCTTCAGCGTCGTGTCGACGTCGTGATAGTAGAGCAGCGTGCCGGTGCACTGGAGGTCCAGCCTCTTCGGTTGGATCTTCTCTCGCACTGCGGGGTAGGCGTTCGCGGCCTCGTTGAGCGTCCCGCGGAACACCACGACGGCGATCGCGCGATGCTTGTCTTTGCTGATGAGCGCGTTGCCGATCTGCGGTGGCGCCTCCACGGGGCTGAGCACAGAGGCGACTGCGGGATCGTCGTCGAGCGGCGAGAGCGCGTTGCCCATGTTCTCGAAGAAGTCGGGATCGTCGGTCGTGAGTGTCGCCGAATGGAAGATGGCGACGAACGAAGGCCCCGCGCGTTTACCGAGCGAGCTGTCGACGAGCTCCGCTGCGTCCTGCGCTTCTATGCCTTCCACCGTGCCCGTCGTCAGGGTGCCACCGCGCGAGAACACCCAGAGCGCAGCGCCCAAGAAGAGCGCGCAGACGACGAGCACGAGGACGCGCCTCGCGTAGACGAATCGGCCCCAAACGGCGAGCATCGACGTCGCGACTACACCCCATCTCGACGCAAGTCACGCGTCGTTTGCCGAAGAGTGCAGCTCGCGCTTTGGATCGCGTCAGCTACGATCATCGCGATGACCGAGCTCGATTTCTATTTCGACTTCATCTCTCCGTATGCGTACCTCGCGTGGATGCGCGCTCCCAAGGTGCTGTCCTCGAAGCTGCGGCCGAGGCCCGTGCTGTTGGGTGTAGTGCTCACGCATTTCGGCCAGCTGGGTCCGGCGGAGATTCCGCCGAAGCGGGTCTTCACGATTCGCGACACGATGCGCAAGGCCGCAGACGCGAAGATCGAGCTGCGCTGGCCGCAGCGTCACCCGTTTCGTTCGCTCGCCGCTATCCGCGTTGCGACGGCGGCGACCCCCGAGGAGCGTGTCCCCGTCGTCGACGCGATCTTCCAAGCCGTGTGGGCGCGCGGCGAGGATGTAGAAGACCTTGAGGTCGTGCGCGCGGCGCTGGAGAGGGCAAGTCTGCCGGTGGATCTCATCGATCGCAGCAAGGCGAAGGAGGTCTCGTTCGCGCTCCGCAAGGAGACAGACGAAGCGATCGCACGCGGCGTGTTCGGCGTGCCCACGATCTTCATCGGCGACGAGGGTTTCTTCGGGGACGATCAGCTCGAGCGCATCGAGCGATGCGGGCGCGGCGACGACCCACTCGATCGGAGCCGAGCGCAAGAGGTGGAGGCGAGACCTCTCGCTGTCGTGCGCGCCCCAAAGACGTGACCTACTTGGCGACCCACACCACGTAAGAGGCAGTGGGCTCTGCCAGCTCGTCGACCCATGCGACGACTTGATCGCTGACCGCGACGTTCGTGGGGCCTGCCTGCGGTGTCGCGAGGACCTCTGGCGCCGCATCGCAGCCCGCGAGCGGACAGCGGTAGACGCCACCGCTGACGGCGCGCTTGTCCGTGAAGTAGACGTGCGTGCTGTCGAGCGCGATGCGACCCAAAAGCCGCGGCGCGCGCGGCATCATCTCGACAACGGTGGTGGTGCACTTCGTCGGGTCGCAAGAGAACAACCCGGACAGGTTGCTGAACTCCACGATCCAATAGATGCGTTTGGTCACGGGCGAATAGCGGAGAACCTTCACACCCGGCTCCGCCATGACGTCAGTCGTGCCGATCCCGAACTTCGCCCAATGCAAGCCGAGGGCGTCTGCGAA